>CAZXMB010000126.1:0-5353 GCA_964641715.1 uncultured Syntrophaceae bacterium | reverse complement strand
GATAGACCGTTTATTAGACCCCGGGTCCATGCTTGCCCCTTCAAAGTCCACTTTGCCTTCAATGAGGACTGGCTTAATCCCCATCTCTATGATCTGATTTTAAATACGGATAAACTGAGCATTGACTCCACGGTCAAAATGGTTATCGACGCCGTCCGATCGGACGAAATCAAGGCCTGCGGAATGGATTCCGTGAGATCCCTTAAAAAACTCTCACTCCAACGCCAAACCGAAGCCCTCTTTCTTGAAGAAGGGATCAGCGGTCCGCATCTCTTCTTTACCATCGAAGACATCGATGCGATCAGACTTTCGGGGGTGGTGGATTCCGCGGAAGAGAAGGAAAAAGTGGAGAGGGTCGTGAAGAGAATCAAAGATATCAGGAGGGTGGCAAACGACCTCATCATCTTCAAGGCCTCCATGGCCGGCGCCTAATCGAAGAAGGACGAAACAATCCCGGACCATCTTTAATGGGGTTGTCCTTTGCCCCCTCCACTTCGCAAATAGAAGAAGAGGGCTATCCCTCCAATGATCATGAAGGCCGAAAGGATCTGGCCCATGGTAAAGGGACCGAAGATGAATCCGAGATGGGCATCGGGTTCCCTGAAGAATTCGACAAAGAAACGAAACCCTCCGTAAAAAAAGAGGAAAATCGCCAGCAGCCCCCCGGTGGGGACTTTCTTATCCTTTAAAAACCACAGGATCACGAAGAGCACTCCTCCCTCGAGGGCGCTCTCATAAAGCTGAGAGGGATGACGGGGAAGAGGGCCTCCCTTGGGAAAGATCATGCCCCAAGGAACCTGAGTGACCCGGCCATAGAGTTCTCCGTTGATAAAATTTCCGATCCTCCCCAGTCCTAATCCGATCGGAGCAGTGACGATAAGGAGATCCGAAATCTTCCAGAACGACTTCCGATTCTCCAGGGAGAATAGAATCCCGACGATGAGCACGCCGATCAATCCGCCGTGGAAAGACATGCCCCCATGCCAGATGGCAAAGATCTCCAGGGGATCACTCAGATACATCTTAAGATCATAGAAGAGGACATATCCCAATCGGGCTCCGGCCATCAACCCGATGATGAGGTAGAAGTAGAGATTCTCCACCTCCACCCTGTTCATTCCAAAATCCTTTCTCTTCATCTGGTAGCGGACCAGGAGATAGGAGGCGATAAACCCGAAAATATACATCAGCCCGTACCAGCCCACGCGAACAGGACCCAATTCGATTAAGATCGGATCAATATTAACCTTCATGACCACCCCGATGATTTCATTCTATTGGAGAATGAATAAAGATTCAAGTCCTCTTATGGACACCCCCAATAAAAATTATGAGATTTGACATAAGTCAAAGCCATTATTTTACCGGGTGATTAAAATAAGGGTAAATGATAAGAGGGAGGTATTGGGAAGATGAGATGCCCGGGCCAGGACCCCATGTTTTGGAAACCAGATGATGTTTTTGAAATTGAGTGTCCGAAGTGTGGCTACCATGTGGAATTTTTTAAATTCGATGTGAAGAGGAGGTGCCGTTGCGGACATGAAATCATCAATCCGAGGATTAATTTTGGGTGTGCGGAGTGGTGTCCCTATGGGGATAGCTGCATCGAGGGATTACCGGAAGAGATGAAGGCGAAGACGAAGGAGGAAAAGAATAATCGGTTGAGGGAAAGGATTTCCTATGAAATGAAAAAATATTTTGGACCCGATCTGAAGCGGGTGAATCATGCCCTTAAGGTTGTCCAATATGCGGAGGAGATTTTAAAAATTGAAGGCGGTCATCCCCTTGTGGTTCTCGGGGCGGCCTACCTCCATGATATCGGGATCAAGGCGGCTGAGGAGAAATACGGAAGCGCATCCGCGGAGGATCAGGAGAAGATGGGTCCAGACATTGCAAGAGATATCTTAAATCGATTGAACGTCCAGAGGGAAATCGTCAATGAGATCTGCGATATTATTGGACACCATCATCACCCGAGAGAAAAAGAAACGCTTCATTTTCAAATCCTCTTTGAAGCAGACTGGCTGGTCAATATCGAAGAAGAGGGATTTTCCTCAGACCTGAAGAAACTGGAAGAAATCATAGAAAAAAACTTTAGAACCCTGACAGGTAAAAAATTCGCAAGGGAACTCTCCTCCCGCCTTCTCCCCTCCATGTAATTCCAACCATAAATCTGCGGGTTGAAATTACCATAGAAATCGACTATCCTGATAACCATTGAAAATGATCTCCCTTGAAGACCGATGCAGAGAAAATTCATTAAAAAAGTGAAGCACTGGATCGGAGACATCCTGCTCAATGGTCTCCTTACGACGATCATCCCTCTCCTTCGTCCTCTCAAACCGAAGACCCTGGTCTCCCTCTCAAGGGTTCTGGGCACAGTAACCTTTTATCTGTTCAGACGATATCGGAAGAGGGTCTTTCAAAATCTCTCCCTCGCCCTGGGTGAAGATAATAATCCCCGGGAGAGAGTGAAACTTGCCAAAGAAGTCTTTTTTAACTTCACGCTTACCCCCCTGGAGGCGGTTTATGCCTATATTCATCCATTTGAGAGATTTCTTCTGAACATTGAGGTTCAGGGAAAGCAGTATTTGGACGAGGCTCTGGGCCGGGGAAAAGGAGTGATTGCCCTGGGAGCTCATTTAGGGCCTTTCACACTGGTGGGAGGAAGGCTTTCTCTCGAAGGTTACCGATTCAATCTCATGATCAACGAAGGCAATTATCCGAAACTATGGAAGAGGCTGGGAGATGTTCAACGAAGAATGGGGCAGAACCCTTTTTCCCTTAAGCCCACAGTGACAGCCATTAAAAAATCCCTGAACTGTCTCCATCGAAACGAGATCCTGTATGTCATCGCAGACGAGCAACAGAGACGCGGTGGGATCCCGGTACCATTCTTCGACCGGAGAGCGTCAACCGCCCCGGGTCCAGCCATCCTCTCCTTAAAAACAGGGGCTCCGATTTTACCTGTGTTCATTGTGAGAAAAGAGGGAATACCCCGGACATTGGTCATTGGCCCTCCGGTTGAGATCGAAAGAAGTCCCGATATGAAAAAGGATATTGAAAACCTGACGGCAACCTTTACCAGAGTGATTGAAGAGAAGGTGAGACAATACCCGGGCCAGTGGGCCTGGCTTAACCGGCGATGGAAATCACCCCATTTCAATGGGTATCTATGAAAAAGTCGATTCGATGATAAAAAGAACTGGAGGGATGAGATGGAGAAGCCTTCGAGCGGAAACCTTTATAGGTTGGTGCAGAGAAGTTTAACCCAGTAAACTCATGTCATTTTTAAAAATAGAGACCGATCCGCAATGACTGTAAACAACCGCATTCGAAGGGTTTGGAATCCCATCCCTCCAGCGCGATCAACCTTTTTCCAGAGCTCTCAACCGGTCCCCTTGACAGAAATAGGGATGGAGTATAATATTTCGACTCGATGGAAGAGATCATCCTGAAGCGATTCCAGGAAAGTGATGAGCTGAAGGCCCGTTTTCTTCAAGAGAACCTTTCCAAACTCGTGGAGGTGATTCAGTGTGTCTCCCGCTGTTTCGAGGCAGGCAATAAACTCTTCTTCTTCGGAAACGGAGGAAGTGCGGCGGATGCCCAGCATCTGGCGGCGGAGTTCGTCAATCGCTATCTCATGGATCGCCCTGCCCTTCCCGCCATCGCCCTGACCACCGACACCTCCATCCTGACCAGTATCTCCAATGATCTCTCCTTCCATGAAGTTTTCGCCAGACAGATCAAGGCCCTGGGGAGGAAAGGGGATATCGCCATCGGCATCACCACCAGTGGAAACTCGCCCAATATCATCAAAGCCTTCGAAATCGCAAAAGCGATGGGAATAAAGACAGTGGCCCTTACGGGCAGGGACGGAGGCGCCCTGGTAAAAATCGCTGATCTTTCTCTAATGGTCCCCTCCAACAGCACGCCCCGAATCCAGGAGGCTCACATTCTCATCGGGCACATCCTCTGCGAGATGGTGGAGCACTCCCTTTTCTTGAATAAGACTGTTCTTAACCATGGAGGCTCTTCCTGTTGAGATGAAGCCATGAGAGGAGAGTGATGGGAGACAGGATAGATACGCTGGATCTTCGTCGAGTGACCTACACTTCCCTGAGACAGAAAAAGCACAAGGTCAGGAAGACCTCCCTGGCGAAAACCTGGAAGAAAGGGGGAACCTTTGTCGATTTTTTAAGTTCCCTTCCTAAAATCCTTGCTGGAAAGGATATGCGGGAGGTTGTGGAAAGGATCGCAGAGGCTGTCCGCCGAAACCGAATGGTCCTCCTCGGAATGGGTGCCCATCCCATCAAGGTAGGTCTTAACCCGATTCTGATCGACTGGATAAGACAAGGCATCCTGAAAGGAATCGGGATGAATGGTGCCTGTCTTGTGCACGATGTGGAACTGGCCATGGTGGGTCATACCTCTGAAGAGGTGGATGAGGAGCTCTCCCGGGGAACATTTGGAATGGTGAGAGAGACCCACGAAGTCATCAATCATGCCATCCGGAAAGGGGTTAAAAAGGGCTGGGGTATCGGAGAATCGATCGGTCAAGAAATTCTCTCCGGGGAATTCCCCTATAAACACCTCTCCCTTCTGGCCGCGGGCAGGAGATCGGGAATCCCGATGACCGTCCATATCGCCATCGGGACGGATATCAATCATATGGGCCCTTCAGCGGATGGGGCCTCCCTCGGAAAAGGCAGCCTGAAGGACTTTCACACCTTCGCCTCCCTGGTCTCAAGATTGGAGAAGGGGGTCTTTATCAATCTCGGTTCAGCCGTGATCCTCCCCGAAGTTTTTCTGAAGGCCCTCGCTCTTGCGAGAAATTTAGGGCATCCCATTAAGAACCTCACCACTGTGAATATGGATTTTATTCCCCATTACCGGCCCACTCTCAATGTGGTCAAAAGACCGACAATGAAGGGAGGAAAAGGCTATACGCTGATCGGCCATCATGAGGTGATGTTCCCCCTTCTTGCTGCGGCCGTCATTGAAAAAATAGAGGGTTCGAGGAATCAAGGGGACAAGGGGTCGAGTGAGAAAAAGACGAGGACAATCATTTAATGAATCATCTTTTTACTGGGGCCCCTGAACCCTGAGACCCTCAAGCCCTTTTGATCGAGATTTAGAAAGGAGGGTTTAAGATAGATGCTTGAATGTCACATCAAACAGAACAGGGCCCGGTGCACCTGCACCTATGAACCCTGTGAGCGAAAGGGAAGATGTTGTGAATGTATTACCTATCACTGGAGAATGAAGCAGCTTCCAGGGTGTCTCTTTACTTCTGAAGGGGAAAGGACTTACGACCGCTCCATCAGTAGGTTTATCGCGGAGAGTAAGTAAA
>CAZXMB010000125.1:0-8912 GCA_964641715.1 uncultured Syntrophaceae bacterium | reverse complement strand
TTCATCAACGGTATCTTAGATCGCATTCAAAATGAGGTGGTCCGGAAACCCCTATAAAAAATAATGACCAAATTACAATCACCAAAAACCAAATAATAACCAATATCCAATGACCAAAACCTTATCCCATCGGGATAGAGGGGAAGAGTAAAGAACATTTTGGTTATTGGAAATTGGTTATTGAAAATTATTTGGTGTTTGTGATTTGGTTATTGGAGCTTTAAATAAGATGGATGTGATCATTTCACCTGAGGAAGTCGATTTTCAAGAATGCGATGTTCTTGTTTCCGGCCTTTTCCATGATGAGAAACCCCTGAGAGGGTCCTGCGGCTGGATAGACTGGAGACTCAATGGAAGAATCTCCCATTTTCTTGAGGAGAAAAGATTAACAGGGGATTGGGGAGAAATCACCCTGATCCCTTCTCAAGGAAGACTGATCCCTCCTTTCATCCTTCTTTTCGGACTCGGAAGCGTGAAGGAATATAGTTATCTCCGGGTAAGGGAGATCATCTCTCATCTATTAAACCCCCTTAAAAAGCTCCATACATCTCAGATCTGTTTTTCACTCCCCCATCATGAGGACTACCATGTCGATTGCGGAAAGTTAGCCGAGGTTGTCCTTGAAGGTATAGCGGACTGTTTGGACCTAAATCAATATGCCTCTGATCAAGCATGGATTGGGAATCTGAAACTCTTTTTCGGGGAAGGTGAAGAGCGGTTTTCCGAAATCCTCTTGGGGGTGAAAACAGCCAAATTGATATTGGAAGATCGTCTTTCGATCCGTATTTTTACCCCATCGGAAAGAAGCCCATAGGCCTCATCATCCGAACCGGTATCATCTTCCTTTTTGACAGCACCGGAGGGGATCCCTCAATTCCAGATGATAGGAAAGTCTCTCAAGGTTTCGGCCCTGATTCATCAACCCTATAAGGATTTAGTTTAGAGCTAAAGCATTGCTCAATCCACAACTATGGGAGCAGGCGCCAGCCATCATTTTTTTGACAATCGTTTTAAAATAGGGTAATAAATAAAATCCAAAAGGAGGAAATGGCTTATGGTACAGAAGGTGGAAAAGATCTGGATGGATGGGAAATTGATCCCATGGGATGAAGCAAAGGTTCATGTATTAACCCATACTCTGCACTATGGGCTGGGCATCTTTGAAGGAATACGTTGCTACCGCTGCGATGACGGCAGGTCAGCCGTTTACAGGCTCAAAGAGCATATCGATCGGTTCTTCGATTCGGCACAGATTGGGGAACTTAAAATCCCTTTTTCGAAGAGAGAGATTGCAGAGGCGTGTAAAGAAACATTAAGGTCAAATGGCCTGAAAGAAGGCTATATCCGGCCGATCGCATTTATCGGAGAGGGGGCCATGGGGGTATACCCTGCAGATAATCCTGTCCGGATTGCCATCATCACCTGGTCCTGGGGAGCCTATTTAGGGGAAGGGGCATTGGAGAAAGGGATCAGAGCAAAGACTTCCTCTTTTACCCGTCATCATGTCAATGTGATGATGACGAAGGCTAAGATTTCAGGAAATTATGTCAACTCGGTCCTCGCCAAGAGAGAGGCGGTAAAATTGGGATATGATGAAGCCCTGATGCTCGATACCGAAGGTTACGTATCCGAAGCCAGCGGCGAGAATATCTTCATCGTTAAAAACGGAGTGATCAAAACGACCCCCCTCACCTCCATCCTTCCTGGAATTACAAGAGATTCGGTGATCCAGATCGCCAGATCAAGAAAGATTCCACTGGTGGAGGACAGGTTTACCCGGGATGAACTCTACACTGCTCATGAGGCCTTTTTTACAGGGACGGCTGCCGAGATCACACCCATCCGAGAAGTGGATAACCGGCAGATCGGTGAGGGAAAACCCGGACCAGTGACCCGGGAACTTCAGGCTGCCTTTTTTGAAGTGGTGAAGGGGAAAAACTTAGAATTCGGAGAGTGGCTGGATTACCTGTAATAAAAATATTCCGGATTTTGGAATTCGGATTTCGGATTTAGACTCAATTCCGCATTCCGCAATCCCCCAACCCGCGATTCCCATGCACCTTCTCATCGATGGTTATAACCTTATTCACACCAATCGAACCCTGCTTCAATTGAACCCGATTCAGCTTCAGCAGGAAAGAGAACGGCTGATCGATCAACTCTCCCTCTATAGACAGCATCGACCATGCGAGATGACCGTCGTATTCGATGGATGGCAAGGAGGGTGGGTTTCTGAAAATAGAGAAAAGAAGAAGGGTGTTGAGGTGGTCTTTTCTCCTAAAGGGGTAAAAGCGGATGAAGTGATCAAACGAATCATCAGAGAGAGAGGGGCGGGGACCATCGTCATCACTTCCGACCGGGAGATCTCAAAATATGCCGAACGGCTATCCGTGGCGGTCATCCCTTCAGGCCAATTTCAGGTGAAGATGGGGAAGGAGAATGTTCAGATGGAGAAAGATATGGGTGAGGAGGATGAGGAAAGAGGGCTAAAGAAAAAGGGTCCCTCCCGGAGGCCCTCTAAAAAAGAGAAAAGATTGAAATTGGCACTGAAGAAGCTTTAAATGTTTGCAAGTATTTCCCTCCCTCTGGCAAGGCCTCTCTGCCGGTAGGCAGGGGAAGGGGGATGGGTTTTATGAAGCCCTCCATCTATTTTCCGTTCCCTGAAGAAGTCTGGCGATGTTGGATTGATGGCGGTAGAGAATTAAAGCGGCAATAAGGACACTGAGAACAAAGTAGGCTTGCGAATCGCTTCGGAAGAAGGCAATGAGGATAGGAATCGTTGTTGCGCAGACGATAGATCCAAGGGAGATAAATCTCCACTTCCAGACGACTCCCGAAAAGACCAAAACCTCTATCAGAACGGATGTCGGGGAGATGGGCAGATAAACACCCACTGCCGTTGCCACTCCTTTTCCTCCTTTAAATCCAAGAAAAATGGGAAAGATATGACCCAGCAAGGGGCTTAGCCCTGCGATGGCAATCCACTGATTTGCGGTAATTCCCCACTGATCCGAGGCAATGAACCGGATGGCGATTCCGGGAATCAATCCTTTTAAAACATCTCCGATTAAGGTGAGGATTCCCAATATCCTGCCCGCTGTCCGAAAGACATTGGTCGCACCGATATTTTTGCTTCCTGTTTTCCTCGGATCAACCTTAGAAAAAAGTCTGGTCAGAAGAAGGCCGGTGGGAATGGACCCCAGGAGATAACCGGCAAGGGCAATAAAGATCCCAATGGGCATAGAATTGTCTTATCTAATTGATTGGATAATCATCAAGCAATCTGGTCGGGGAGAGGAGATTTGAACTCCCGACCTCTTGGTCCCGAACCAAGCGCGCTACCAGGCTGCGCTACTCCCCGACTTATTGATATTCATATCTTGTTCCTTGAATTATTTATCACATACCGGATGAAAGTGTCAATGTTTGGATTCCGGATTCCGGATCATGGCAGGTCATGATTGACAATTTCAGGAGGGTTGGGTTAATAAATGATCATCCCGGCGGTTGGAGGGAGAGGTGCGAATAGAATTTATTGTAAGTCTCCGCCTATTAAAGGAATATAGGGCCGGAGAGATCGGGTTTGAGGAGGGGAAAATCATCCCCTCCTGCAAGGGGGCTATCTCTATGGTGACTGCCGGGATCTTACAGAGGTGAGACCCGGTAGAAAATAAGGAAGCCTGGAGAAGGAGTTTATCGGATGGATTTCGCCCTTTCCACAGAACAACAGATGATCAGGGATCTCTGCAAAAACTTTGTTAAAAATGAGATCCTGCCCATTGCAGAAGAGATGGACCAAAAAGGGGAATTCCCTTATGAGGTTTGGAGGAAAATGGGCGGGTTGGGAATTGTGGGAATTCCCATTCCTGAGGAATATGGAGGGGGTGGGCTGGATTGGCTTTCCACTATTATTGCCATCGAGGAGATCAGTCGGGGGGATGCCTCTTTGGGAGTTTCCCTGTTGGACTCCGTAACCCTCCCGATGAATCTGATCTTTACCTTTGGGACAGAAGAGCAAAAGCAAAAATACCTGATCCCGTTGGCCACAGGCGAGAGGATCGGTGCCTTTGGATTAACCGAACCCCAGGCCGGTTCCGATGCCAACGCCATCCGGACACGGGCTGTCTTGGATGGGAAGGAATGGGCGATCAATGGAACGAAACAGTTTATCACCAATGCAGGATTAAGACATAATAGCCTGGTGGTCATTGCGGCGGTCACAGGAGAAGGGGAAGGAACAAGAAAAAGGATTTCCAATATCATCGTGCCCACGGGTGTGGGAGGTTATAATTTTGGTGAAAAATATAAAAAGATTGGATGGCGTGCCTCTGAGACCCGGGAGCTCATCTTTGATGACTGCCGTGTCCCAAGGGATAATATCCTCGGGAATCCCGAGAAGGGATATGCTCAATTTATGATGGCCCTTCAGACCAGCCGGATTGGTTTTGCCGCTCATTCCGTAGGATTAGCCCAGGCCATCTTCGATGTCTCCCTCTCCTATGCAAAGGAGAGGGAGCAATTTGGCCGGCCCATCAGTAAATTTCAGGCCATTCAGTTCAAGTTATCGGATATGCTCATGGAGATTGAACTGGCAAGATTAATGGTCTATAAAGCGGCCTGGCAGAAGGACCAGGGGGAGAATTACTTCGCCACCTCCACCCATGCAAAGATCTTTGCCTCGGAAATGGCCAAACGATGCGCTGATAAAGGAGTCCAAATCCATGGAGGATACGGGTTGATGGACGAATATCCAATCTCCCGTTACTGGCGTGAAGTAAAATTCGATGAAATATTGGACGGGACCTCGGAGATTCAGAGGCTCAATGTGGCCAAGAAGGTTTTGAAGCTCTGATCCCCCAATTACTCACCGGAGCCCCTTTCCACGAAGGCATAGGCGCTGTGGTTATGAATCGACTCGAAGTTTTCAGACTCTACGGTAAACCAGGTAATGTTTCTATCCTTCTTTAACCGGCTCGCTACCTCTCTTACCACATCCTCAACAAACATCGGTTTCCCATAAGCCTTTTCAGTCACATATTTCTCATCCGGTCTCTTCAGTATCGAGTAGAGATCACAGGAGGCGCATTCCTCAACCAAACGGATGATGTCTTCAATCCAGATAAACTTTTTGAATCGAAGGTTGACCGTGACCAGGGATCTCTGGTTATGGGCTCCAAAGTCACTGATCTCTTTGGAACAGGGGCATACCGTGGTGATGGGAATCATAATGCCGACATAGAAGTCATCCTTCTCATTGCTCGATCCGCAAAACCGGCAGATATACTCCATTAAGCTCTTGGCTTTGGTCACAGGCGCTTCCTTCTCGATAAAATAGGGAAATTCAACCTCCAGATGGGCGGTCTTCGCCTTCAATTTTCGCTTCACCTCCGCGAGAATCTTTGAGAAATTTTTAATGGCGATATCCCCCTTATACTTATTGAGGATCTCCACAAATCGGCTCATATGGGTTCCCTTAAAATGATGGGGAAGATCCACATACATATTCACGCTTGCAACCGTGTGCTGGACCCCTTTGGCCTTATCCAATACCGCAATCGGATATCGAATATTTTTCACTCCCACCTTATTGATTTCAATCTTTCTCGGAGCTTTTTGATTCTGTATGTCATTCATCTTCCTCTCCCATAGTAAGTGGCCGATGCCGTTTCCGATTCCCAGGCGGTCACCTTTTTCAGGATGACGGAATATTCATTGATTTCCCTCCTCAGACGATTGAAAATATATCTCGCAATATTTTCGGAAGAGGGTTCCTTCTTCGAAAAGCAGGGAAAGTCATTGAGATAGGTATGGTCAAGAGTCTTTAAGACCTTTTCGACCTTCTGCTTCAATATCTTAAAGTCGATCACGACCCCCTCCCGATTCAATTGGGACGAGGTCACCGAGACCTCCACCTTCCAGTTATGACCGTGAAGATCCTCGCATTTGCCATGAAGGGCTCGTAACCGATGGGCAGCGGAAAAGTGAGATGAAACGGTCAGTTCGTACATGAGGTCTTCCTTTCTGACTTTCTGCGAGGAAAACATTATCCTTACCGGAGATTTCCATGCCTCCTTTAATCTACCAGCAGGATCCTCACATCCATCACATTGGTATAAGTCGGTCCGGTGATTAAAAGATCTCCCAGTTTTTCAAAAAAATGATAGGAATCGTTATTCATCAGGTAGGCCTTTGGATTCAACCCCATTTCTCTCGCACGACGCAGGGTTGTATGATCCGCAATGGCGCCTGCCGAGTCGGTGGGTCCGTCCGTTCCATCTGTCCCTCCGCTCAACAAAACCGCCTTCTCGAGTCCATCAATTTCAAAAGCCCCAACCAGGCAGAACTCCTGATTTCTTCCTCCGAGCCCATGGCCTCGAATGGTTACGGTGGTCTCTCCTCCCGAGAGGATGCAGGCAGGTCTTTTGACGGGATGGCCAGTGGAGAGCACCTCCCTCGCAATGGCTCCGTGGAATCGAGCGGCCTCAGAGGTCTCCCCGATTATGGAAGAGGAGAGGATGAGGGTATGAAAACCAAGCCGCCGGGCCTCTTTTCCAGCCTGCCGGAGGGCAAGGATATTCGATCCAATGATGAAATTGAAGACCCTTTTAAATGCCTGATCTCCGGGTTTAGGAGTCTCTCTGACCTTCTCCTTTTTCCCCAGACTGAGATACCTCCGAATGGAGGGAGCGACCTTTCGGATCAAACCATATTTTTTCACTATCTCCCAGGCCTCCTGAAAAGTGGAGGGGTCAGGGACAGTAGGTCCGGAGGCGATGACCTCCAGAGTGTCCCCTACCACATCCGAAAGGATAAATGAGAGGACGGTCGACGGAGAGGCCCATCTGGCAAGCCATCCTCCTTTGATCAGGGAGATATGTTTCCGGATGGTATTGATCTCCTTGATATCCGCCCCACAGTCCAGAAGGATTTGGGTGGCTTTCTGTTTCTCTTGGAGAGTGATCCCTTCCGCGGGAAGGGGAAGGAGGGCGGAGCCCCCACCAGAGATCAGAAAAAAGACAAGATCTTCAGCACCAGACCCCTTCAGAAGGTCCTGAATCCTTTTCGAACCCTCCAAACCTTTTTGGTCGGGAAGGGGATGGCTGGCCTCAATGGTCTCTACCCTGCGAAGAGGGAGGGTATGTCCGTACTTCGTCGTAATGACTCCTCTTGTGATCCTGTCTTTAAAAATTTCCTCTATCGCTTGGGCCATCGAGGAGGAGGCCTTGCCCGTTCCGATGAGAAAGATCCTTTTAAACCGGTTTAAATCATAGACGTTCTCTCTGTTACCCTCCTCCTTTACGATCAGGCGATCCTTTTCTATCCGGAGGGTCTCTCTTAATCTCTGATAGGGGTTGACCGCTTCAACCGCCTTTCGGAAGATTACCCTTGCAAAATGTTTCATTTCTTTTAAAGAAAATCCTTCCAATGTCAAGGCCTCCGGAAAGAACTACGTGAATATTATAATTAATCTTTCCATTCGTCAACCCGATCGGATTCGGTTTTACACTACCATCACTTTCTGTTATATTAACGTACATGGATCTTCCCCTCCGGTATGTCCTGACGGTTACAGAACTGACCCAGAAGATCAAAGACCTTCTTGAAGAGAGGTTTTCCGATCTCTGGGTTGAGGGGGAGATTTCTAATCTTCGAATCCCTCCCTCCGGACATATCTACTTCACCTTAAAGGATGATCTCAGTCAGATACGCGCCGTTCTCTTCAGGATGAAGGCCCGCATGCTCCGTTTCCTTCCGGGAGACGGCCTCCATATGATCTGCCGCGGCCGCATCAGCCTCTATGAGAGGAGGGGAGAATATCAACTGATTCTCGAAGAGATGGAGCCCAAAGGGATGGGGGCCTTACAACTTGCCTTTCTTCAGCTAAAGGAAAGGCTTGAAAAGGAAGGCCTCTTCGACATCAGCCATAAAAAACCGATTCCCGTTATCCCCCGGGCCATTGGAATCGTCACCTCACCCACTGGAGCGGTCATCCAGGATATGATTCAGATCATCCAGCGGAGGTTTGAAAATGTGGCCATTCTCCTCTATCCCGTTCGGGTTCAGGGGGAGGGGGCCTCACGGGAGATTGCAAAAGGGATAGGATATTTCAACAGGATGAAGAAAGTGGATGTGATCATCGTGGGAAGGGGGGGAGGGTCCCTGGAGGACCTTTGGGCCTTTAACGAAGAAATCGTCGCCAGGGCGATCCACCATTCCAGGATCCCGGTGATCTCAGCGGTCGGTCATGAAACGGATTACACCATCTCTGACTTTGTTGCCGATTTAAGGGCTCCCACCCCTTCGGCAGCAGCGGAAATGGCTGTAAAAGATAAGAGGGAATTAAAGAGAATGCTTCAATATCAAAAGGACAGGCTGGAAAATCAGATGGTTCAGAACCTGCAGGGCATGAGAAAGAACCTCCATCATATCGGAAAGAGTTTAATCCATCCGAAGAAGAGGATAGAGGAATATTTTTTAAGAGTGGATGACCTCATCAACCGCTTTAACCGATTGGTGCTCGGGACGATCAGGAAAAAAAGGGAAAAAAGCCTGTTTCTCGGGGAACGGGCCAGTGTTAAGAATCCTGCTCAAAAGATCAAAACGCTCAGGGGATCTATCTCCGAGAAGATCAAACATTTAAACCAAATCATGACCCACTCGATTGAGATCAAAAAGGAAAAGATCAATGGAATGCTGGGAAAGCTTGAGTCCTTAAGCCCGCTCGGCATCCTCCAGAGGGGTTATAGCATTACCAGGAAATTGCCTTCTCTGCAGATCTTAAGGGAGGCTAGTCAGGTGAAGGAGGGGGATCAGGTAGAGGTGAAACTTCACCAGGGCATCCTGATATGCGAGGTCGAAAAATCAGAGGGGTCTTGACGGTGAGGTGTTTAAAAAGATAATATTTAATATTA
>CAZXMB010000124.1:0-8957 GCA_964641715.1 uncultured Syntrophaceae bacterium | reverse complement strand
ACTCCAAGAGTCCGATCGCCTGGTATACACTCTCCTTTTTCCCGATAAGATACAGAGCATCTCCTGTTTGAAAGGTAAAATCGGGTTCCGGGCTGGGGATGATCTCCCCATTTCTTCTCACCGCAATCACGGTCACGCCTGTGGCAGGGCGGATCCGGAGATCTCTGATCGAGCGGCCCACGGCAGAGGAGCGTTCATTGATCAGATAGGTTTCGACCTCGATATCGGAGATGATCTCGCACTTCTGCGGTAAACTTTTCACGGGAAGTTCCACCCTTCTCAGAACCTCATAGCTTCCGCTCCGGATATTCTCAATCTGTTCCATCAGGAGATTTCTCGGCACCTGATAGTGATGGAGGACCTTTGCAAAGATTTCAATCGAGGTCTCAAACTCCTCGGGAATCACCTCATTGGCACCCAGACGGAGGAGACCCTCGACCTCTGCGGTATAGCGTGTCCTGACGATGATGTAAATCCCGGGGTTTTCCTTTCTGGCGATCTGTACGATCCTCTGGGTGGAGGCGGGATCGGAGATGGCCACGACGAGTAACCGGGCCGCGGTGATTCCCAATTTGTGAAGGATTTCAGGGCTCGTCCCGTCTCCGTAGAAGATCGGCTCCCCTCTCTTCTTCATCTCAAGGACGGTATCGTTGTTGAGGTCAAGGACCACATAGGGGATGGATGTTTCCCTCAGAACTTCAGCGAGATTCCGTCCATTTAAACCAAACCCGACGATGAGGACATGCCCCTCCCTCCGGGTGTGAAGGCCTTCTTTCTCTGCCCTCTTTCTCATCCTGTCCAATCGTTCGATCAGTTTTTTCGAGGTCAACCAGGACGAGAGACCGGGAGAAATCCGGAGGACAAAGGGGGTCAGGATCATGGTGAGCACAGAGGCTGAGAGGAAGATCTGGTAGTGATTCCCCGAAATGAGCCCGGCCGATTTTCCGGCTGTGGCCAGGACGAAAGAGAATTCACCGATCTGTGAGAGGTGGAGGCCGGCCTGAATAGAGACCCTGAGGGAATGTCCGAGCAAATGAAGGGAGAGGGACGCCATCAGAGTTTTTAATAACAGGATGGTGGCCACAGCAAGTAGGACAATGAGAATATGCTGATTAAGAAATCGGACATTCATGAGCATTCCCACGGAGATGAAGAAGAGGCCGTTAAAACTTTCCTTGAAAGGTAAAATGTCCGAGATCGCCTGATAGGCATATTCCGATTCGGAGATGATCAGCCCCGCGAGAAAGGCTCCCAGGGCTAAGGAGAGGCCGAGCGCGGAGGTCAGAAGCGCTGTTCCGAGGCAGAGCAGGATAATCGTGATGATAAACAGCTCTCTGCTTCTGGTCCGGACAATCTGATGGAGGAGATTGGGGACGAACCATCTGGCTCCGAGGATGACGATCAGGATGATGGTGGCTGATTTGAGAAGAGCCCAGGAGAGATCAAAAAAACTTCCTCTGTTTCCGGCCATCAAAGGGATGAGAAGCATCAGGGGAACGACGCAGAGATCCTGGAAGATGAGGACCCCGATCGCAAGGCGGCCATGGGGGGAGTCGATTTCACCACGGTCAAAAAGGATCTTCATCACGATGGCCGTACTGCTCAGGGCGACGAGGAATCCTGAAAAGAAGGAGTTATTCCATTTTTGCAGAAAAGGGTAGGCGATGGCGGCTGTGACGACGAGGGTGAGAAGGACCTGAGAGAGTCCCCCTCCGAGGATGGCGGAACGGATTCTTTTAAGGTTTTTCAGAGAGAGTTCAAGACCTACCGTGAAGAGAAGAAGAATGATCCCGATCTCTGCAAAGAGTTCAACCTCGCGGATATTTCCGATCAATCCAAAGCCATGGGGTCCAAGGAAGACTCCGGCGATAAGAAAACCGACGATGGAGGGGACCCTTACCTTATGGAGGAGAAAGATGACCGAGGCGGAGACCCCGAAGAGGATGACCAGGGTTTTTAAGAAGCCAAGTTCCATCGTCATGATCTCAAGGATATTATGAATGGTTCCAAATTTGCAAATCAAAAATTGCGAGGGCCTTGTATGTATGAAAGCGCAGTTCCTTTTTCTCTATCGGGACTTGAAAGTCCGCCTATTGCAAGTGCAGGAAAAATTATGATATAAATTCATCAGGGTGAGCCTATGTTTAATATCGGGATTCCGGAACTGCTCATCATTTTGGCGATTGCCCTGATCATCTTCGGACCCAACAAACTTCCGGAGCTGGCCAAGGCCTTTGGCCGCGCGATGAGGGAATTTAAAAAAGCGACCGAAGAGGTGAAGGAGAGTTTTGAGGCTGAAACCAGGGATATGGAAGAGATCAAGACCGACCTCACCCAGGAGAATATACTCGCCGATTTAGCCGAAGAGATATCCCATCCTGAGGAACCTATGCCGGAGCCCTCGGCGGAGGAGACGGCTTGCTCTGCCGAGGAGAAGGTGACCTCTCCAGAAGGGAAAGAAACCGGAGAGAAGAAAGAAGAGGGGGAAGAAGGGCCGAAAGAGGAGACCCCTTCTCATGGATGAGAAGAAACTCCCTTTGACCTCCCATCTTCAAGAACTGAGGAAACGCCTCATCCTCTGCTTCATTGCAGTGGGCGCAGGTTTCGTCATCTGCTATGCCTTTTCCCAGACTCTTTTTGATATTCTCGCCAAACCCCTTTTCAAGATCATGCCTGCCGGGGGATCGCTCATCTTCATCAGCGTGGCAGAAGCCTTTTTCACCTATATGAAGGTGGCCTTCATCGGAGGCCTCATCCTGACCTCCCCCTTTGTCCTTTACCAGGTCTGGGCTTTTGTAGCTCCAGGCCTTTACCGTCATGAGAAGCGATATGTCGTCCCTTTTGTCCTCGCAGGGTCTTTCTTTTTCGCCCTTGGCATTCTCTTTGGATACTTCGTGGCCATTCCCGTCGGTTTTAAATTCCTTTTGGGCTATGCCGCCGACCTCATCAAACCCATGCCGAGCATGAAGGAATATCTTTCCTTCAGCATCAAATTTTTATTGGCTTTCGGTGTCGTATTCGAATTCCCGGTCGTCCTGGTCCTTCTGGCAAGGATCGGAGTGATCGAGGCCAAGACAATGGCCCGGCACAGGAAGTACGCCATCCTTTTAATCTTTATCTTTGCGGCGGTGATGACCCCGCCGGATCTCGTCTCTCAGATACTCATGGCACTTCCCCTGATGGGGCTTTACGAGTTGAGCATTATTCTGTCGAGAATTTTTGGGAAGAAGAGAAAGCCGGCTCCATCCACAGATTCATGAGTTAGGTCAGGGTTAGGAAGCCTGTTTGAACAAAGTGAATGGGTAAAGTGAAATCTTTAAGAGCCGTGACTGGACCCATGCCTACCGCAGGCAGGCACGAACGATGAAAATGGATACTGGGTGTCGCCGCTACCCATTCTGATAGGGTAAATTTTTGTAAAAATTTTTATATCTTCCAGGCAATGATTATGAACCCGGAACTTACCACCCCTGACTTACGATGCGTGTTCTGGTTACGGATGGGCACTGGAGAAAGACATTAGCCGTGGTTCGGTCCCTTGGCCGAAAAGGGGTTGAGGTCACGGTCGGGGAGAGGACTTTTCTCAACACCTCTTTCCTCTCAAAATATTGCTTCAGGCGAATGGTCTACCCTTCTCCAGCACGATTTCCCGAAAAATTTATTGAATTTATTCTCAAGGAGCTAAAAAAAAATCACTACGACTGTCTCTTCCCGATGGAGGAAGAGACCCTTCTCTTACTGGCAGGGTATCAGAAGGAGATCTCCCGGTATACACGCCTCCTGATCCCTGATCTGAGAAAGATCGAATTCGTCCGGGACAAAAGAAATCTGATCCAGTTTGCAGAGGCTCATGGATTCCCTGTGCCGAAGACTTATTTTATCCCCTCCGCCCTTACCCTCCCCAATCAAGGGGAAAGGGATTGGTTTGTGATTAAGCCCAGGATTAGTTCCGGTTCCTTTGGAATCGTTTACGTAAAAAAGAGAGAGGATCTTCTCCCTTCCTATCAGGAGGTTCACCGGCGGTATCCTTTTCCATTGATCCAGGAATGGATTCCGGATGGAGGAGGAACCTTCGGCCTCTCCGCTCTCTTCGATGAGGCATCCAATGTAAAGGCCGCTTTTATTCATAGGAAGTTGAGGATGTACCCGGTTCAGGGAGGACCAAGCACTTTAAGGGAGGGGGTGGAGCATCCCCGGATCATGGAGCTGGGTCTCTCCCTTCTGAAGGCATTGAATTGGGTGGGGATTGCCATGCTGGAATTTAAGGTAGACCCGAGGGATGGCCTGCCAAAACTGATGGAGCTCAATCCCCGTTTCTGGGGTTCTCTGCAATTAGCGATATTCTCGGGTGTCGATTTTCCTTACCTGATGCTCAGGATGGCAAAAGGGGAGAGGGTTGAACCCGTTCTTCATTACGAAAAGGGAAAACGTTGCAGGTGGCTTCTCTTCGGAGACATTCTCCATTTTCTGAACAATCCGGATCGTTTCCGCCTCCATCCCCCTTTCTTTCACCTCTTTGAACCCGATACCTGTGACGATATCCTTTCGAAAGAGGATCCCTTGCCCGTTTTGGGGGCGATGGCCACATTTTTCACCTTTCTCTATGATCCGGAGATGAAGCGCTTTCTGGAACGGAGATGAATCGATTTCGGAATGGAGAAATTTATTGGGGGATCTTGACATTTTTGCATTATTATTGCAAAATATCCGCATGTGGATTACAAGATATTATGAAAAGACATTGAAGGCCATGGCCAGGCAGTTTCCTGCCATAGTGGTCACAGGAGCTCGTCAGGTTGGAAAGACAGCTCTGGTCCGGCATGTCTTCCCCGATGCCGAATATGTGTCCCTTGACCTCCCTTCCATGGCATCCCAAGCCGAGAACACGCCAGAGAGTTTTTTCCGTAGCCATCCCAGGCCCTTGATTATAGACGAAGTGCAATATGCCCCTTCTCTTTTTCGTTACCTTAAGGCCATGATCGATGAGGATCGGAAACCGGGCCGTCTTATTCTGACAGGCTCGCAGAATTTCCTTCTCATGCAAGGAGTATCGGAAAGTTTGGCAGGCCGGTGCGGGATCTTGAATATGTTAAACCTTTCTGCCCCTGAACTCGCCGAGGCCTTCCATTCCATTAATGAAGAACGGTATCTTTTTCGAGGGGGATACCCTGAACTTTATGCCAACCAGGCCCTCGGTTCCTCTTTCTGGTACAATGCCTATTTGACCACCTATCTCGAAAGGGATGTGCGAAACATCCTGAATGTTGGGAATCTCAGAGATTTTGACAGGTTCCTCAGAGCAGTGGCCAACCGTACGGCTCAAATCCTCTCCTATTCCGATCTTGCCCGTGACGTCGGGATTGCCCCCAACACAGCAAAAAAGTGGGTCTCTGTTTTACAGGCATCCGGGCAGATTTTTCTTCTTGAACCTTATTTCAGAAACATAGGTAAGCGGCTGGTGAAATCCCCAAAGCTTTACCTCTCAGACACGGGACTGGCCGTTTTTCTCATGGGTTTTGAAAACTGGGCAGCCGTGGAACGACATCCCATCGTTGGGGCCTTATGGGAAACCCATGTCGTGATGCAAGTCGTCAAACACTTCTATGCACTCGGGAAAAGAGTTCCCCTCTGGTTTTGGAGAACATCCTATGGAGAGGAATTGGACCTTCTCATCGAACGGGGGGGGCGGTTCATAGCAGTGGAATGTAAATATGCCGAAACAGTGGATGAGTCGGATCTAAAAGGAATGAAAGCCCTCGTGAAAGCCTATGGTCCTAAAAGCCTGATGGCAGGGTATATTGCCTCAAGAACCCCTCGGCCCTATTCCTTATCTTCCGGTATAAAGAATATCCCTGGAAGCTCTATTCACAAGGTGCTTTGAAAGGCCGATAAGATGGCGATCAAAAATATCCTGACCGTGGATGTGGAGGATTGGTACCATATCTGTGATATCGAGGGCATCCTTCCCCCCTCCTCGTGGGATCGGTGTGAGAATCGAATTCTGAGAAATCTTGAAAAGATCCTGACCCTTTTCGGCCGGTATCGAACTCAAGCGACCTTCTTCGTTCTCGGATATGTGGCAGAGAGAAATCCTGAGATATTAAGGATGATCTCCGGGGAGGGGCATGAAATTGCCTCTCATGGTTATGGTCATGTCCAGGCCTATCGACAGACAAAGAGGGAATTCCTTCAGGACCTTCTTCGATCCAAGAGCCTGATCGAAGGGATGATCGGGGAGAGGGTGATCGGTTATCGCGCCCCTCAATGGTCAATCTGCGGGACCCTTCAAAAAGCCGAAGACTCCAAAACACGGTTTGTAATGAAGGCGAACAAGGGGAAAAGAGATTCCTTTTGGGCGGTGGATCTGTTGGTTCAGAATGGTTTTCAATACGATTCGAGTATTGCCCCCCTTCATTTCATCGGGATTCCAAATGCCCCCACCACCCCCTATACACTTTCCACCCGTTACGGTGAAATCAAGGAGTATCCACCGCTGGTCATACCCTCCTTTCTCGGAAACCTTCCCATTGGGGGAGGCTGGGGGCTGAGGGTCTTTCCCTATCGAAGCATACGGAAGGCCATCCTTCAATATCATCGGCTTGACTATCCTGTCCTCATCTTTTGCCACCCCTCTGACTTCGATTCCTATTCTCCTCCGCTTCGCCTCCCCTGGATCAAACGATTTGTCTGTTACGGAAAGATCAAGACGACCGAAGAACGAATAACCCGCCTTCTCAGCGAGTTTGAATTCTCATCGGTTAGGGAGGCCCTTCAGGGTAAGGAGGCCAATGGTCCACCCCCCCCTATCACCGTAGATCCCCGGAGGGAAAACAGGGTTGAATGACATGCCTGGTCCCAGTAAGATCTGCATTCTGATTCCTGCTTATAATGCCCAGAGGACCATCGGATCTGTCCTGGAGAGAGTCCGATCCCTTGGATTTGATACGATCGTTGTCAATGATGGTTCCTCAGATGAGACCGGAGAAGTGGCCCGGGGATACGGTGTCCATCTCTTAGAACATCCTGAAAATCTCGGGAAGGGAGCTTCGCTTCGAACGGGATTTCAATACCTTCTCGGGAAGGGTTATGAATTGGTCATCACCCTCGACGCCGATGGACAGCATAACCCATTGGAGATCCCATTTCTCCTCAAGGTCTTTCAGAGCGTTGAGCCCGATCTCCTCATCGGTTCACGGGCCGGTGGGTTTGATCAAATGACTTTTCTCCGGCGTTTCTGGAATCGGCTGGGAGCCAGAGCGGTCAGCCGGCTTTGTCATTCGGATATCACGGATAGCCAATCCGGGTTCAGATTGATTCGAAACGAGGTATTGCGAAAGGTCCACCTCTCCACGGTCGGGTTTGATACGGAGATGGAACTCCTCATCAAAGCTTGCAAAAGGGGGTTCAGTGTGTTATCCATTCCTATACATGTACCGATGATCGACGGTACCCTCTCCAGCCATTTCAGGCCTGTCAAGGACACATGGTTGGTGTGTAAACTCTTTCTTCGAAGTTTACTTTGGTCCACCGTTTAAAAATGGATTTTTATCAGAGAGCCAAACATTACTCCATAGAGAAATTTACAGTCAGTGCCCTTTCCCTCCTGGCCAATGCCTCCGAGGAAAATCTGATCCGGCTTACCCATCTGGCCGAAAGGATTCCTCAGAAGGGATCCTACCGGGAGAAGATCCGATGGATCCGGACCCTCTTCCAAACGAATCACCCGGGATTGACTATTGCCCGGAGGGTCCTCAACGAGACCAATCCCGTTCACCGAAAGAAACTCATCTCCAACTTCATCATCAATCAACTCCTGCTCGGAACCAATCGCAGAAAAGCCTTTGAGGAAGAGAGGGGTTTTTATCCCCCGGATGCAATGCTTCTCAGCCCCACCATGCGATGCAATCTTCACTGTTATGGCTGTTATGCGGGTTCGTATTCCAAAGAAGACGATCTTCCCTACGAGGTGATCGATCGTTTGGTCGGTGAGTGTAAGGAGATGGGCATCCATCTGGTGTTGATGACCGGGGGGGAGCCCTTCCTCAGGGAAGACCTCTTCGATCTCTTTGAGAAGCACGGAGATTGCATGTTTCAGATTTATACCAATGGCTCCCTGATTGACGAGAGGATGGTGGAGCGGTTTGCGGCCCTGGGCAATGTCGTATGTGCCATCAGCCTGGAAGGGCTCCGGGAAGAAACCGATCTCCGGAGAGGAAAGGGACAGTTCGACCGGGTGCTCAGGGTAATGGATTGGCTCAGAGAGGCAGGCCTCTTCTTTGCTGTCTCCACCACCCAGACATCGAGGAATTCGGAGACTCTGGCCGGCGATGCCTTTATCGATTTTCTGGTGGAGAAGGGGTGCATCCTCCTCTGGAACTTTCACTACATCCCTATCGGAAAAGACCCTGACCTCAGCCTGATGGCCACTCCACAGCAGAGGCAGAAGATGAGGGAGCGGTTTGCCCATTTTCGGGATACCAAACCTATGCTCTTCGTTGATTTCTGGAACGATGGTTGTCTGACCCAGGGATGCATTGCCGCAGGAAGAAAGTACTTTCATGTGAATGCGAGGGGGGATGTGGAGCCCTGTGTCTTCTGCCATTTCGCTTCGGACAATATCAAAGAGAGGTCCCTCTTCGAGGCCCTCAATTCTCCCCTTTTCAGGGAGATCCGCTCCCGTCAACCTTTCTCAGAGAATTTATATCGGCCCTGCCTCCTGATCGATCATCCTGATCAGGGAAGAGAGATTTCCCTTCAACATGCCAAATACTTCACCCACCCCGGAGCGGAACAATTCTTTACAGATTTCGCACAGGCCATTGATACCTATGCCAGGGCATATGGAGAGATTGCGGAGGCCGCCTGGGAGGAGAAGAGAAAGCGGCAGGAAGACCAGAGGCTTTCGGAAGGCAGAAAGGTTGCAGGGAGATCCCGTTATTGAAGGGAATCCGTTATAT
>CAZXMB010000123.1:0-8971 GCA_964641715.1 uncultured Syntrophaceae bacterium | reverse complement strand
TGATATTAAGGTTGACAATGGTCACCCATTCGTCTATTTTTATAATGCCGGGCCATAGGGCCCGAATCCTGTATAGAATATGATCAAGGTAGGGACAAGCGGTTTTTCTTTTCCGGACTGGAAAGGGACAATCTATCCTTCGGGCCTTCGGGATAAGGATATGCTCTCTTTTTATGAGAAGGAGCTGGGGTTTCACGCCCTGGAGGTCAATTTCACCTATTATACCCTCCCCTCTCAGAAGAGTTTTGAGGCAATGTCGAAGAAGACCTCAAAGGATTTTGAATTTGTGGTAAAGTCTTTTAAAGGGATGACCCATGAGATTCGGGACCAGAAGACAGGCGAACTCATTGACCGAGAGGAGATTTTTAAAAGATTCAGGTATAGCCTCACTCCCCTCATCGGGGATGGGAAGCTCGCCTGTGTGCTTGCCCAGTTTCCCTACGGTTTTTACCCGGACCGTGCTAATTTTGATTACCTCCTGAAGTTCAAAAAGGAGATGAGCGATATTCCTCTGGTCTTCGAATTTCGGAATCAGAGCTGGATGAAGGAGGGGACCTTCCAGTTTTTAGAGAAGAACGGGATCGGATTTTGCGTTGTCGATGAACCCCGATTGCCCAAGCTCATGCCCTATCTTCCGAGGGCGACTTCCGAGATCGGGTACTTTCGATTTCACGGGCGAAACCCCAACTGGTTTAATGCTCCCACCTCAGTGAGGTATGATTACCTTTACTGCGAGAAGGAGTTAAAGGAATTTGTGCCGGATGTGAAGGAGATTTCAAAAAAGACAGCCAAGACACTGGTCTTTTTTAATAATTGTCACGCGGGTTCCGCAGCAAGAAATGCGGCTCAGATGGCAAAGCTGTTGGAATTTCGGAATGCGGATTGATGAGTTCGGAGTTTAAATCCAGATTGGACAATCCGAAATCCCAAATTTGTGAGGGAGGGGAATAGTGATTGAGATCGATTTTAAGAAGGGGAAGGGGCTTCTGCCGGTGATTATCCAGGATGCGAAGACGAATGAGGTCTTGATGCTGGGCTATATGAATCGGGAGGCCTGGAAGGAGACGGTGAAGAGAAAAAAGGTGACCTTCTGGTCCAGATCCAGGAAAGAGCTCTGGCTGAAAGGGGAGACCTCTGGGCATTTTCAAGAGGTGAAAGAGGTCTTTCTCGACTGTGACGGAGACACCCTTCTCGTCAAGGTGAATCAGATCGGAGGAGCCGCCTGCCATACAGGTTTTCGGAGTTGCTTCCATCACCGGTTAAAGGGAGGTCAGTGGAAGATTTCAGGAAAGATCATCTTTGATCCAAAGGAGGTATACGGGAAGTGAAGATATTGAAGCTGGGCATTCCGAAAGGGAGCCTTGAGAATGCAACGATAGACCTTTTCAAAAAATCGGGATGGAAGATTTCGGTAAGTTCTCGAAGTTATTTTCCTGCGGTTGACGACGATGAAATACGCTGTACCCTGGTCCGGGCCCAGGAGATGTCAAGATTCGTGGAGATGGGGACTCTGGATGTGGGGCTTACGGGTAAGGATTGGATCCTGGAGAATGGTTCGGAAGTGGTGGTCGTCCAGGATTTGATCTATTCTAAGACGAGTGCTGCCCCTGCGAGATGGGTTCTGGTGGTTGCCGAAGACTCGCCCATCCGTACCCTAAACGATCTGGAGGGAAAGAAGATCTTCACCGAGCTGGTTCATTTCACCAAAAGATATTTTGCCGAACGGAAGATCAGAGTGGATGTGGAGTTCTCCTGGGGAGCGACCGAGGGAAAGGTGATCGAGGGATTGTGCGACGCGATTGTGGAGGTGACCGAGACTGGGAGCACCCTGCGGGCAAATAAACTCCGTATCGTTGAAGAGCTCTTACAGACCAATACCCAGCTCATTGCCAATCGGGGGGCTTATCAGGATTCCTGGAAGAGGGAGAAGATTGAGCAGATCTCCCTTCTCCTTCAGGGGGCCCTACGTGCCGAGGGAATGGTCGGGCTCAAGATGAATGTTTCTGCCAATGACCTGAAGGGCGTGATTGAAATCCTGCCCTGCATTACCGCCCCAACCATTGCCAATCTTTTTCAGAGCGATTGGTTCGCCATCGAGGTGATGGTCTCGGAGAAGGAGGTCCGGGAACTGATCCCCCAGTTGATGAAAAGGGGGGCTGTGGGAATTATCGAATATCCACTCAATAAGGTAATTTAAGTGAAATACTTGATGGGAAGAAGGGCCATAGGGGGACATATCCGTCATTAAAATCGATTTGGTGTTTCAGGACGGCTTTAGGAGTCCTATAACCTCCAAGTGGTAGGTCTGTGGGAACATCTCGATCAGGCGAAGTTTTTGAAGGATATATCCTTCCTCAGAAAAAAAACGGATATCTCGTGAGAAGGTGGTTGGGTCACAGGCGACATAGACTATTCTTTTCGGATTTAATCTGAGGATTTGGTTCAGGATCTCCTTACATCCCCTCCTCGGAGGATCGAGGACGATGAGGTCTGACTTCTCCCGAAACCCCCTGAGCATCTCCTCCACCCTACCGGAGTTAAATCGGCAGTTTTCGATATTGTTTTCCTCCGCATTGAAACGGGCATCCGAGATGGCCTTCCTGTTCTCTTCAATCCCGACGACCCATTCGGCCCCTGAGGCCAGGGGAAGGGTAAGATTTCCAATTCCCGCATAAAGGTCAAGGACCCGATCGCTTCTTTTCAATTCACCGAATTCAAGAACTGCCTGGATGATCTCCCAATTCTGTCCCGGGTTCACCTGGCAGAAACTCCCCGGGGAGACACGCAGACGAAAGTCCTTTTCAATTCCCAGGGATTTCAACTTCGTGGTCACATTCAGGGTTGGGTCGCCGAGATAGGTCCATCTCTTTCTTCTCACTACGGCAATGCCCTTCAGAAGAGGGAGGGATTGGAGGAGCTCTTTGAAAGGAAGGGGTCTTCTCTGTCCAGACGGATTCAAATGGAAGATCAAAATCCCTTTATCCTCTTCGGGAGAGACATTGATTTCGATTTCTTCCGTTGCGGAAAAAGGAAACTGTCCTTCCCGGATGTGTTGGAGGATTACGTTGATCATGGGATGGGCGATGGGGCAATGGTCAATCTCAACAAGCCGATGAGACCCTTCCTCAAAGAAGCCGATCTTATTTCCCTGGGCCTTCAACTGGATTCTGATCCGGTATCCGTAGGGCTGGGATAAGGAAACGGTGGAGGGAGGAGGGGTTTGTTTCAGCCCTGCTAATCTTTGAAGTGACTCTTTGAGGATCTCTTTCTTCAATCCTTCCTGGAAAGGCAGGTCGATGTGCTGCCATTGACAGCCCCCGCAGTCTCCAAAATAGGGGCAGGGAGGATTGACCCTCCAGGGAGAAGGGATAAGAATTTTCCTGAGCCTGCCGACGAAGTAACTTTTCTTATCTTCGGCGATCTCTACCGATACCTCATCTCCGGTCACGGTGTAAGGGACAAAGATGACCTTGCCATCGATATGTCCCACCCCATTCCCTTTAAAGCCGACGGATTCGATCCTGAGCTTTATCATCCTATTTTTTTAAAAATATCATGGCACACTGAAAGATTCAATCATCAAAAGAGGATCGGGGTCAATTGACATCTTATTCTGATTTTGTTAGCTTTAGTCAATTAAAAGAGAGGATCACTTCACGGAATGACCTGGTTCAAAAAGAAGGAAGAAGAGGAGAAAGAAGAAAGAGTAAAACGGGAGGAATCAAAATTCTTTGATACCCTTTGGGTGAAATGTAACTCCTGCAATGAAATCATTTACCGGAAGGTGATCGAAAGAAATTTTCAGGTATGCCCAAAATGCAATTATCATTTTCAGATCCCCGCCCGTAAAAGGCTGGAGTGTCTGGTCGATCCGGACACCTTCATCGAATACGATGCCTCTCTGACCCCGGCTGACCCCCTCTCCTTTAAGGATTCGAAAAAGTATTCCCATCGGGTCAGGGAATCCCAGCAGACCACGGGGCAGAAAGATGCAATCATTTGCGGGGAAGCGAGAATCGAAGGGCATCCCCTGATGCTGGGCATCTTTGAATTTAATTTTATGGGCGGGAGCATGGGATCGGTAGTCGGAGAGAAGATCACCCGTCTGATCGAAAAGGGGATCGAAAAACGAATCGGGGTGGTCATCTTCTGCGCTTCAGGCGGGGCGAGGATGCAGGAAGGGATCCTCTCCTTAATGCAGATGGCCAAGACAAGCGCTGCCCTTGCAAAACTTCAGGAGGCCAGGGTCCCCTATATCTCGGTCCTGACCGATCCGACGACTGGCGGAGTCTCCGCGAGCATCGGAATGTTAGGAGATATCATCATTGCAGAACCCAAAGCCATGATCGGGTTTGCAGGGCCGAGGGTGATTAAGGATACCATCAAAGCGGAACTCCCGGAAGGATTTCAAAGGGCGGAATATCTTCTGGAGCATGGAATGGTGGACCTCATTGTCGAACGGAAGGATCTCCGGCACATGCTCGCATCGATTTTAGAAATGCTCAAAACAGAGAACCGGGAAAATATCCGAAGATGAATTCAAACGATTATCCATGCTCCCTCGACTATCTCTTCGGTCTTGAAAAGTTCGGGATGATCTTTGGCCTGGAAAAGGTGGAGACCATCCTGCACGCCATCGGGAACCCCCATCACGAAATCCAGACCATCCATATTGGCGGGACCAATGGAAAGGGTTCCACCGCCGCCATGATGGCTTCCGTCCTTCAGCAAGAAGGCTACCACGTTGGCCTCTACACCTCACCTCATCTCATTCGGTTTACGGAGCGGATCAGAGTGGATGGAAGGGAAATCGAAAAGGAAGAAGTGGCCGAGCTGACGAAATGGATACGGGAAAGGATCGAAGTCTCCGGCATCACCCCTCCCTTCACCTTTTTCGATTTTACCACCGCCATGGCCCTTTACTATTTTAGGCAGAAGATGGTCGATCTGGCGATTTTAGAAGTGGGATTGGGAGGGAGGCTCGATTCGACCAATGTGGTGGATCCCGTCCTCTCCATCATCACCAATGTGGATAAAGATCATGAGGAATATCTGGGGAAAAGTCTGATGAAGATTGCCGGGGAGAAAGCGGGAATCATTAAGAAGGGCCGTCCCTTGATTACGGCCGCCATCCAACCTCAGGTCCTTCGTTTCTTTTCAAAGACCTGTCGGGAAAAGGGATCGCCTTATTTTCGTGTCGGGAAGGAATTCCGGTATGTCCCGAGCGAAGAGAAGAGCTTCCATTACGAAGGCCTCCATCGCAAGCTCTGGGGCGTGACACTCAATCTCTTTGGGGCCTATCAGGTGATTAATGCCACTACCGCTCTCGGAGCCCTGGAGGTTTTGGAAGAACTGGGATACTCCGTCTCAAATGATGCCATGATCGAAGGGTTGACGAAAGTGGAGTGGCCCGGAAGATTGGAGATGGTCTGTTCCTCGCCCAGGGTTTTCCTGGACGGGGCTCACAATCCTGCAGGAGCTCTCGTACTGAAAGAGTCCCTGGAGAAGGAATTTCAATATGACCGCCTCATCCTCATCCTGGGCATCATGAAGGACAAGGATTACGATGCCATCCTCCGCTGCCTCACTCCCCTGGCAGATCACGTCATCCTCACCCGTCCCAGTATCCAGCGGGCCGCCCCTCCTTCACTCCTTCAGAAAGCCCTTGGACGAAATGGAATAAAAGCAGAGGTCATTGAGGGATTTCAGGAGGCCATAGACCGGGGTCTTTCCATGACCTCCGAGAAGGATCTTCTCTGTATTACGGGTTCTCTCTATACGGTTGGCGAGGCAAGAGCTTATTTCCTGCCGAAGGAAGGATCATGAGGGTTCATCGATTCCTCCTGAATTCCTTTTTGATTTTCTTCATCCTTTCTCCAGCCCATCTTGTTCATGGGAAGATCACGGATGCGAAGATGGCCAAAGGAGAAGGACCGGTGGAGATCGAAGCGGACGAGCTCGCTTACCAGCGGGATGAACAACTCTACGAAGCCCATGGACAGGTCGATGTGAAGAGAGGGGATCTCACCCTGAAAGGGGATCATGCCAGGTTGAATATGGCGACCAAGGATCTGGTGGCCTGGGGGAATGTGGTCTTACGGGAAGGAGAGGATGTGCTTGAGTGCGAACGGCTGGAAGTCAATCTCGATACCCGGTTGGGGAGGGTCCATCAGGCCAAACTCTTTCTGAAAGATCAGAATTTCCATATCACGGGCAGGGAGGCAGAGAAGCTCGGAGAAAGTCAATACCGGATTCATGAAGGTTCTTTCACCACCTGTGATGCGAAACGGCCTCCGTGGAAGTTCACGGTCAGAGAGCTGGAAGTCACTCTTGAGGGATACGGGATTGCCAAAAGTCCCACCCTCTATCTCGAAGGTATCCCCAGTTTCTATCTTCCCTGGGGCCTCTTTCCCGTGAAGAAGGAGAGGCAGACCGGTTTTCTCCTTCCCCGGGTGGGATATTCTAATAAGTATGGTCCGGAGGTAAAAAACACTTTTTTCTGGGCCATCAGAAAAGATATGGACTCAACGCTCACCCTCGATTATTTAGGGAAGAGGGGGGTCAAAGAAGGGGTGGAATACCGCTATGCCCTTGCCCCCGAGACCCGGGGACAGGCCAACTTCTATTTCACCGATGACCTGGAGGTCAATAAAAATCGCTATGCCTACTTTGTTCAGCATCAGCAGAAGTTCCCCTATGACTTTTATTTGAAAGGAAATATCAACCGGGTCAGCGATCGAGAATATCACCGTGATTTTGATGAAGACCTTTCAGAACTGGCAAAGATTGATTCCCGGAGTGCGGGCCACCTCAGGTCCAACCTCTTCGGAGGGAAAAACTGGGACCGGTTCAGTTTCTTAACAGATGCTGTGGTCTATCAGGATCTGACGAAGGCGAGTGATGATGAGACGATCCAGAGGCTTCCCCAGGTCGGTTTTTATGCCCATCCCCAACCTCTGTTTCGCACCCCTCTCTTTTTCGATATAACCTCCTCCTATAACCATTTCTGGCGGGAGAGGGGCGTGGAGGCTCATCGCGGGGACTTTTTCCCGAGGATTTCACTTCCGATGAGGCTCTTTAATGTATTGAAAGTGGACACAGGGGTGGGACCAAGAGAAACCCTTTATAAATCTTATGATGATCCCAACCGAAAATACAAAGGCTGGGAATCGAGAGAGACGTTTGAAGCGGGAGCGGATATGTCCGTGGAGATCTACCGGGTCTACGATGCCTCCGTTGCTTCAGGAATTTCCCGTTATTATAAGGTCTCCAAGTGGATGCATACCATTGAACCGACCATCGGTTATCGTTATCAGCCGAGGGTCCATCAGAACGACATTCCCCTCTTTGATGATCTGGATCGACTTCCCTATACCAATCAGGTGACCTACGGATTCACCCAGCGCCTGATTGGAAAACCCGAGAAGGAGGGAATTACCAGCGGGCCCTATGAATATGCCAAACTAAAGCTGTTTCAATCCTATAGCCTCGGGGATCCCTTTATCCGGGATTCAAAGGGAGGCAGGAGAGACTTTTCCAATATCCAGGGAGAGCTCTGGTGGAATTTCAGTCCCTATCTCTCCGCAAAATGGGATGGGGAATTCAGCCCTTATCACGGGAATTTTGAGGTATGGAATTTCCTGCTCAATCTCAAGGACAAGAGGGACGATGCGCTTCAGGTCCAATACCGGTATACGCAGCAGAGTATCAAAGAGATCAATGTGGGTGCGAGAGTGAAGCCGATCTCCCCTTTATACCTTTACGGGGCCGTGCGTTACAACCTGAAGGATTCCTGGAGAGTGGAGAATATCTATGGAGCAGAATATCAGGCTCAATGCTGGACGCTGGGATTGACCGTCGAGGATAAGGGACGCTCCCCGGATGGGACTCAAAAAAAGGAACTGAAGTTCCAGGTCTACCTCAATTTATTGGGAGTGGGATCGCTGGGGAAAAAGCCCTTTTATATGAATCTATAGAGATTCATGATCAAAGGAGGAGAGGATGAAGGGAGTGATCCTGGCTGGAGGATTGGGAACGCGTCTCTATCCATTGACAAAGGTGACCAACAAGCATCTTCTCCCGATCTATAATAAACCGATGATCTATTATCCCCTCCAGACCTTGATTAATGCCGGCATTGACGATATCCTCATCGTGACAGGAGGGAATAATGCCGGTGATTTTTTGAGGTTACTGGGAAACGGGAAGGAGTTCGGGCTTAAACATATTAATTACACCTATCAGGAGGGAGAGGGAGGGATTGCCGAAGCCCTCAACCTGGCCGCCTTCTTCGCTGCCGGGGAGAAGATCTGCGTGGTCCTGGGTGACAATATCATCGAGAAAAACATCCGAGGGGCAGCAGAGGCCTTCCGGAAACAGAAGGAGGGAGCAAAGATTCTTTTGAAAGAGGTTCCTGACCCCCATCGCTTCGGCGTTCCGGAGTTACAGGGAGATCGGATCCTCAGGATTGAGGAGAAGCCCAAACGGCCCAAATCTCGCTATGCGGTGATCGGGATCTATTTCTATGACCCCACGGTCTTCGAGATCATCAAAACGCTCAAACCTTCCGATCGGGGAGAATTGGAAATTACGGATGTGAATAATCGCTACATCGAAAGAGGAGTGATGACCTATGATATCTTAGAGGGGTGGTGGACAGATGCAGGCACCTTCGAATCCCTGCTCCGGGCAAACCGATTGGCCGCACAAACCGGAGCAAATAACCTGTAACCTTTAAAATTAGAAATATGGTAACACTTTAGATTTTCGAAAAAGAAATTTTATCAAGATATTGTGAACCCCCAAATTCCCCTCAATCCCCCTTTGCCTGCCTTTGGCAGGAGAAAGATTACCAAAGGGGGAAAGTATTTCACCTCCCTTTGGCAAAGGGAGGTGGGGAGGGATTTTATGAAGCTTTTTCAAACCGCTAAAGTTTTATGAAATATGAAACCGTTTTGAGTTTTGTGTTTTG
>CAZXMB010000122.1:6762-9027 GCA_964641715.1 uncultured Syntrophaceae bacterium | reverse complement strand
AAAAAACCGTTCATCCTGAGGCTCTCGAAGGATGAACGGGTCACTCAGGACAGGGTTCTCGAACCATGAACGGAATGGTGACACAGCCTCCAAGGCGAGGGGTTTAGTTATACCGGTAATACCCTTCGACCCAAACCCTTCTCTCCACATAACGTCCCGGGGTTTGTCGTTCTTCGTAGTGGCCTGCTATCCGGTTGCCCCATCGATCATAATGATCGGGTATCCAGATCCTTTCCCATGATCCGGGAACCCATTCACGGACCATTTCCCAGTGTCCCGGGACATATTCGGGCTGGGGAGGAGGACAATAATACGGTTCAGGCCGGGGAGGCGGAGGAGGAAGGTAAACAGCCGGGGGTGGGGTATGAGAATAGACATAGGCTTGATGGGCCAGGAGGCCTCCGAGGGCGAGGGCTCCAAGTGCAATCCCGGCCCCCTGCCACATATGACGGGCTTTGGAACCAGCCTCAGCAGGGGTGATCGTGAAAAGGAAGACTAAAGACAGGATCAAGATCGCCGTTGTTAATTTCTTCAACATAAAAATCCCTCCTTCCGGATCATTTTTTTATCTTTCACTTGTTTAGACGGAGGGAAAGGGAGATTTATTCAAATAAAAAGGAGAGCAGAAAATAGGAGATGGGAAGCGGGAAATAGAAAGTAAGAATCGGACATAGGGATGGACACGGTAACGTCATTTTAAAAGCGAGCGGAAAAGGCGTATATGATCACGCCTTCACGGAGCTTCGGACCTCCGATTAAGACCGTCCTTCCAGAAAAAAGTCTGACCTGAGTGTTGAGAATATCTTTTCCTTCACGGGTAACCCTTATTCTTAACTCAGCCACACCCTTACTCATCCCCAGTAAGGTCGTCTCTATCATTATCCTCCCCTCTCGGGCTGAGACTGAAATGGGCCGGTTAGGTGAGAGATTAAGGGGCTCATCAATCAGGAGGCGGTAGGAGGTGAAGCTGAAAAGCGATCCTAACTCCTTATGCACATCCCTTAAAGAAGGGTCGATACTCGATCCCACATTAGAAGCTCGAATCACCCTTAATCTGGTCTGAATCTGGGCAAGGCTTTCCAAAGGGAACAGGAAAATCGTAATGAGAAGGAGAATGAAGAGAGAAATTGTTTTTTTCATGACGGGGAAGACTCTTCGTCCGGGCCCTCGAAAAGCCAGATGACCGTTACCTTTGCCTTTTCCGATTCATAGACCATCACATTGTAGGTCTGACTTTCGACATATTCTACAACAGACCGTTCTAAATAGGAAGGGCTTTTTTTAAACAGGATGGGTGCGGTGACGAGGATGAAAATGACTGCCGTCACCACTGCCGGAATCCAGACCTTTCTTCTCAAAAGGGGAGTCATATCCAGCCATGAGCGGAGGGATTCCCGCCAGGAAGGTCTCTTTCCCAATCGGATTTCCCTTTCGATCTTCTCCCAGACCCAGGGGAAAGTCTCCTTTTCCAGAGCCTCTTCAACGGGTTTCCTAAGCGATGCCCTGAGCCCTTCCATTAGATTTAATCTCTCCTGACAATCCGAGCAGCGGGTGAGGTGCCTTTCCACAAAGATTCGTTCCTTTTTTGTAGCCTCATGGTCGAAGTATCGATCCAGGAGTCTTGAAACAGATGAACAGGAGTTTTTCATTTTTCCCCTCTTCCTTTCCACTCCTCCTTTAATGATTCCCGGAGTTTCATCCTTCCGTAGTGAAGACGGGACATCACCGTACCCACCGAGCACCTCATCGCCTCTGCGATCTCCTGATAAGAGAGACCCTCAATCTCCCTGAAGATAAGGGTTGCTCTCTGATCTTCAGGGAGGCTTCCCATCGCCCGTCCGACCCTCTCTTCGAACTGCTTCTGGGAAGCCAGATGGTCTGGCCTTCGATCAGCAATATCGGCCGGTTGAAAACCCTCCTCTTGGTCCAGGCTCAGAAAAGGGGCTTTCCTCATCTTTCGGCTATAGTCGATCGCCTGATTCATAGCCACCCGATAAAGGTAAGTGTAAAAGTTCGATTTCCCCTTAAAATTCTTAATGGTCCGGAATAATTTGATAAATACCTCCTGGACGATGTCGAGGGCATCCTCTCTCTGCCTGACTACCCCGTAGGCAATCCGGTAGACTCTCTTATGGTACTGATCAAACAGTTCCTTAAACGCACCCTGATCCCCCTGCTGACAACGGGAGATCAACTCCGCCTCTTCTGGTCTCACGGGGTTTCTACCTTTTTAGACGAAAAATAAACTGAAATATTCGAAGATTA
>CAZXMB010000122.1:1754-6662 GCA_964641715.1 uncultured Syntrophaceae bacterium | reverse complement strand
GCTGATTCAGGGATCGCTTAAATGAATGAATTTAAGAGAATAGGAATGCTCATTGCAGGGTGGCTCTTCCTCGTGATGGGGGTTCTGGGCCTTTTTCTCCCTTTCCTTCAGGGAATACTCTTCATTCTGATTGGTCTGGCCATCCTCTCCTCCCATAGCGCCCTGGTGAAGCGTTTTTTAAAATACCTTGAGAGACGTTACCCTCACCATCATGAGCGGGTGGAGAAATGGAGAGGCAAGATCATGAATTTATTCAGGAAGAATTAACCTTCCATTAGACCCGAAATCCGAATTTCGGATTCAGTGCTTCGAATTTGCCTCTATGATGCTTTTCCTGAGCTTCCGAAAAGTCTCATCTTTGCCTGGACGGTTTGTTTGATCGCCTCCCTGCCCGGCCCCAGGATCTTCCGGGGGTCGAATTCTTCGGGTCTGGTGGTGAGGACTTCCCGGATAGCCCCGACAAAGCTCAGGCGAAGGTCTGTATCGATATTGATCTTGCAGATCCCCAGGGAGACAGCCTTTTGAATACCCTCATCCGGGATTCCCTTGGCTCCCGGCAGTTTGGCTCCGAATCGTTCTGCCCTCTCAAGGACCTGCCGGGGAACACCGGAGGCGCCGTGGAGAACCAGGGGGATATCCACTCTCTTTGCAATCGTCTCCAAACGTTCGAAATCGAGTTTGACCTCCCCTTTGAACTTATAAGCACCGTGAGATGTCCCAATGGCGATGGCCAGGGCATCCACCCCTGTCTTCTCCACGAATTCTTCTGCGGCCCGGGGATCGGTTAAAAAGGCTTCCCTTTCCGAGACAGAGACCTTATCCTCAATCCCCTTAAGCCTTCCCAGTTCCCCCTCTACGGATACCCCTCTCTCCCTTGCCATTTCGACCACTTCCCGGGTGACCGAAATGTTGTCTTTGAATTCGAGATGGGATCCATCAATCATGACAGAGGTGAAACCGCCCTCAATACAGGAACGGAGGATCTTTAAGTCCTTCCCGTGATCCAGATGAAGGGAGAGGGGAATGGAAACCTCTTCCGAGGCAATGCGAACCATGGAGACGATATAAGGGAGCCCCGCATACTGGATCGCTCCTTCAGAGACGGCAATGATGGCAGGGGATTTCTCAGCCACTGCCGCAGAGACAATGGCCTGAACGATCTCCATGTTATTCATGTTGAAGGCACCTACCGCATAGCCGCCCTTTTTAGCCAGATGAAGCAACTCCTTATTTGTCCGCATGACCATCGCTGTTCTCCTCTCTCCAGTATTATTAAAATATTATTAAAAATAGAGTGGATAATTGCAAGTGAATTATTCTCCCGCTCATAAATTTTTATTGACAAAGTCACCAAAATTAGTTAACCCCGTTTTAGGAGGGACCAATGGCTGGTAAAGATCATTATCACAGGAAGGTGAATTTAAATGGATGGATGGCCAAATTGAAGCGAATTGAGGAGAAGACCGACAGACTCTCCCTGCTCTCCCATCTGGGCCAGATCCTCAACTCGACACTGGACCACCGGGAGGTCAGAAGAAGGGCGATGGAGGCGGCTACCCAATTGATGAAGGCAGAGGTCGGTTCTCTCCTCCTGGTCGATCAGGAGAGAAAACAGCTCTTTTTTGAAGTGGCGCTGGGAGATCAGGAGGAGACCATCAAAAAGATCACACTCAACCTGGGGGAGGGGATTGCAGGATGGGTGGCCCGGAGCGGAGAGCCCCTGATTGTCAATGACCCCGAGAAGGATAGCCGTTTTTTTAAAGGGGTGGATGACCGAACGGAATTTAAAACGAGGAATATCATCTGCGTCCCTGTGAAGGTAAAGGATAAAACCATCGGGGTTTTAGAGGCCATCAACAAGAAGGGGGGAGAAGATTTTAATGAGGAGGATCTTTCCCTCTTCACTTCCCTGGCTGATCAGGTTGCCATTGCCCTGGATAATGCCCGTCTCTACCAGGAATTGGAGGAGATGTTCTTCCAGACGGCAGAGTCTCTCGCCGATGCAATCGAAAAACGGGATCCCTACACCGGGGGCCATACCCAGAGGGTCACCCGGTACAGTCTGGCCGCCGCCCAATACCTTCCCCTCAAGCCCCTGGAGTTAAAGTGGTTGAAGATTGCCTCCGTGCTTCACGATATCGGCAAGATCGGAATTGATGACCAGATCCTGAGGAAGCCTGACCGGTTAAACCCTGAGGAGTTCAATGCGATCAAACGCCATGCGGATATGGGGGCGGAGATCATCGAACATATCAAACCATTGAGGGACATTGTCCCCGGGGTGAAATACCATCACGAGCAGGTGGATGGAAGCGGTTATCCGGAAGGTTTAAAGGGAGAAAGGATTCCGATGATCGCAAAGATTGTATCGGTTGCCGACACCTATGATGCCATGACGACGGACCGACCCTATCGAAAGGCCTTGAACAAGGAGATTGCAATCAAAGAATTGAAGCGATGTTCCGGAACACAGCTCGATCAGGATGCGGTGGAGGCCTTTATCCGGGCCTACGAAAAGGGAGAAATTTAGGATCAGTTCGCTCAAGACCGCTGGGTGAGAGGTGGATTGAGGCACCGGATTTTTATGTCCATTGAAGAAATCATCCAATCCTGGAAACGTTCAAAGAATATCTCCCCCTGTATCACCGACCTGCGGGTTTTTAAAAAGAGGGAAGGAGAGTATCAACCCTTTCCTGACTTTCTCCATCCTCTATTAAGAGGGGCGCTCCAAGAGGGAGGGATTGGCAGGCTCTATTCCCATCAGGCCGAGGCCATTGAATGGGTGGAGAGGGGGAGGGATGTCGTGGTGGTGACTCCCACCGCCTCCGGAAAGACCCTCTGTTACAATCTTCCCGTTTTGAACCGGAAGCTGGCCGAACCTTCTTCAAAGGCTTTTTATCTCTTTCCCACCAAGGCCCTTTCCCAGGATCAGATGTTCGAACTTCAAAACCTGATCCGGAAGATTGAGAAACCGATCAAAACCTTTACCTATGATGGAGATACTCCCCAGGACGCGCGGCAGGCCATCCGTGCGCAGGGCGATATTGTGATCACCAATCCCGATATGCTCCATACGGGTATTCTTCCGCACCATACCAAATGGCTGACCTTCTTCCAGAACCTGAAATTCGTCGTGATCGACGAGCTCCATACCTACCGGGGTGTTTTCGGATCTCATATGACCAATGTCCTGAGGCGGCTGGACCGTATCTGCCATTTCTATGGGGCCCGGCCTCAATTCATCTGCTGTTCCGCCACCATCGCCAATCCAAAGGAGCTGGCCGAAAGACTTTTGGAAAGGGAGGTCCATCTCGTTGACCGAAATGGGGCCCCTTCCTCGGAAAAGATATTCATCTTCTACAATCCTCCGGTGGTGAATAAGGAGCTGGGAATTCGAGGAAACCACCTTCATGCGGCAAGGAAATTGATTTCCCCCTTTATCCAGCAAGGGATTCAGACCATTCTCTTTGCCACCAGCCGCCTCAATGTGGAGATTTTAACCAAATATCTGAAGGATCGATTTGAGAAGAGATTGGAGGATAGGGGGAAGATCAGGGGATACCGGGGAGGGTATCTTCCGGAAGTCCGCAGGGAGATCGAAAAGGGATTGAGGGAGAAGGAGGTGAAGGCGGTCATCTCCACCAATGCCCTTGAACTCGGGATCGACATCGGAGATCTGGATGCCTGTGTGATTGCGGGTTATCCGGGAACCATTGCCAGTACCTATCAGCAGGCAGGGAGGGTCGGGAGGCGAGCGGAGAAGTCTCTGGCCATCCTGGTCGCTCGAAGCCAGCCCCTGGATCAATTCATCATCGAAAACCCGGATTATTTTTTCGGGCAGTCCCCGGAACATGGTCTGATCAATCCGGACAACCTTCTCATCCTTCTCAGCCATATTCAGTGTGCGGCCTTTGAACTTCCTTTTAGCGATGGGGAGCGTTTCGGCAGAGAGGATTTAGGGGAGATCCTGAAATATCTTGAGGAGAAGGGTGCCCTTCATCATGTGGAGAGGCATTGGTACTGGACTCAGGATGCCTACCCTGCAGAGAGGGTGAGCCTGAGGTCCGCCTCGGAGGAGAACTTTGTCGTCGTCGATACCACCAGGAAAAAAGAGGAGGTGATTGCCGAGGTTGATTTTACCAGCGCTCATACGACCCTTTATGAAGGGGCGGTCTATCTCTGCGAGTCGGAACTCTACACGGTGGAAAAATTGGACTACCCCAATCGAAGGGCCTATGTCAAAAAGACTCAGGGAGAATATTACACCGATGCCATTGACTATACGGATGTCTCCATCCTGGAGGGATTTGAAAGAAGGGAAGGGGGGGGTATCCACTACGAACATGGAGAGGTCAGGATTGCCACTCGGATGGCTGGATACAAAAAGATCAAATTCTACACCCTGGAGAATCTGGGATACGGGAAGATTGAACTCCCGGACCTTCAATTTCACACGACCTCTTATTGGCTTACCTTCGGAAAGAATTTAATGGATCGGCTTCCCTATCCTCGACCGGATTTAATCGATGGCATCCTGGGACTGGGATATGCCTTTCATTCAATGGCCGCCCTTCACCTGATGTGCGATCCCCGTGATATCAACCGGTGTGTGGGAGATCGAGGGGCGAAATGGTTCATCCGGCTTGCGAGAGATGCCAGGGGGTTTTACTCCTCCTTCAATTCTTCGGAAGAGATTGAGGAAGCGAAGATCGATCTCTTTGAACCCACCCTCTTTATCTATGATAACTATCCGGGGGGGATGGGTTTCAGTCATCAACTCTTCGATGATACAAGGATGCTTCTTGAAAAAACGATGAACCTTATTTCCAAATGTGAATGCCGTTGCGGCTGTCCCTCCTGTGTCGGACCGACCAAGGAGGTCGGGGAGAAATCAAAGGAAGTCGCCCT
>CAZXMB010000122.1:0-1654 GCA_964641715.1 uncultured Syntrophaceae bacterium | reverse complement strand
TTGAATATGGATCTCAAAGAACGACTCAATCGTCTTGCCTCTGTCTCTAAGACTCCTCCTACTCCCTCTGCGGTCTCGGAGGGTGAGGGAGGAGGAGATTTAAGACAGCGGCTGGACCGACTCCTCCAGCCGAAGAAGGTTTATCGGGGAAAAGAGGCCTTCCCCATTGAGAAGTTGGTCAGCGGAGAGATCCTCTCCCGGCCCGAAGGAGAAACCTTTCAGGCAAAGGAATATTTTTCCCCCCACTTCAGATATGGAGAGATGACCTTATCTGAAATCCTTACCATCCCCACCTATCCAGCTCACCTCCTCTTAAAGGATGACCGGCTTAAGGATCTGGATTTCAGAAAGGCCCTCTTTCTTGATACGGAGACAACGGGATTGTCAGGGGGGACTGGAACCTTTGCCTTTATGGTGGGGTTGGGTTTTTTCCAGGAAGAGGGGTTTCTCATCCAACAGCTCTTTATGAGGGACTATTCGGAGGAAAGAGCTGCCCTCTCCCTTCTCAAAGAGATCGTGGGCTCCTTTCAATTCCTGGTGACCTTCAACGGCAGACATTATGATATCCCTCTCCTTGAAACGAGGTTTATCCTCTCCCGGATGAGTTCCAGAATCAGGGAGATGCCCAATTTCGATCTCCTCTATCCTGCGAGAAAGATCTGGAAGGGGGCTTACGAGAACTGCCGTCTCGTGACCCTCGAGGCCAGACTTCTGGGCATGGAGAGGGAAGATGATATCCCGTCGGAGTGGATTCCTTCCCTCTACTTCGAATACGTTCAGACAGGCGATGCCAGAAGGATTCATCGTGTCTTCTACCATAATCAGATGGATATTCTATCGATGGTGGCTATTGCAGGGAGAATTCATCTCATCTACCATGACCCCCAGGCCGCACGACCAAGGAAAGGGGTGGAGCATTTTTCCCTGGGAAGGCTCTTCTGGGATCACGGACAGCGCGAGAAAGCCATCCCCTGTTTCGAAATAGCCCTCAAGAGATGTGATGATGAACTGGCCTGGGAGGTGATGAGATGGCTTTCCATGGCCTTCAAAAAGACTGGGCAGATCGAAAGGGCACAGGCATTATGGGAGGAGATGCTCACCTGGCCCTATCCGAAGGGTATCTATCCTTATGTGGAACTGGCAAAGCATCATGAGCATTGTCTTAAGGATTTTGAGAAGGCCATTGCCTATGTAAATCAAGCATTGGAGATGATCCCCTCTCATCAGGAAAGGGAAATCGGGCTTCTCCTTGAGAGAAGGCGGAGACTGGAGCAGAGAAAGTCAGGCAATCCCATTCGATGATCGGATCCGGTGGTTGGCCCGAAAAGAAATCCTGTTGACAGAGAACCTTGAGATTTTTATATTATAGTTAAATCTTTTATTGTTGAAGACACCTGACCCGATGGCCAACTGGAAAGTCTCTCCGGATACCTGCCGGGGGGGATTAAAAATGATTAGACTTCACCGGGAAAGGAGGGAAAACGGATGCCAACCTACGAGTACAAATGCCTTAAATGTAATAAGGAGTTTTCTCTCATCCTAAGCATGAAAGAGCACGATGCGGGAAAGGCAAAGTGCCCGAAATGCGGTGGGAAAAAACTGGAACAACTGATTACCGCTTTCCAGGTAAAAACCTCAAGAAAGAGTTAGTCTT
>CAZXMB010000121.1:2630-9218 GCA_964641715.1 uncultured Syntrophaceae bacterium | reverse complement strand
TAAATCGATGGAATGGACGGTTTATTTCTCATAAATTGTCACTCCCGGGATTTTAATCCCCTTCTCCTTCGCGGTTTCGATGGCCTCCTCATATCCGGCATCCGTATGCCTCATGACCCCTGTCCCGGGATCCGTGGTCAACACTCTCAGGAGTCTTCTCTCCGCATCTTTTGTTCCATCGGCCACTACGACCATCCCCGCATGGATCGAATAGCCAATTCCAACCCCTCCTCCGTGATGGACGGAAACCCAGGTCGCCCCTGCAGCCACATTGAGAAGTCCATTTAAAATAGGCCAGTCCGCAATCGCATCGCTTCCATCTCTCATCCCTTCTGTCTCACGGTAGGGAGAGGCAACCGACCCGCTATCAAGATGGTCTCTTCCGATGACAATGGGGGCTTTCAGTTTCTTTCTGGCAACCATGTCGTTAAAGATCTTTCCCATCCTTGCCCTCTGGCCATATCCCAGCCAGCAGATCCTCGCCGGAAGTCCCTGGAACTTCACCTTTTCCCTCGCCATCCGGATCCACCTGGACAGGGAAAGGTCTTCGGGAAACTCTTTTAAAATGGCCTCGTCGGTCTTATAGATGTCCTCCGGGTCTCCTGATAGAGCGGCCCAGCGGAAAGGCCCTTTCCCCTCGCAGAACAGAGGCCGGATAAAGGCCGGTACAAACCCCGGATAGTGGAATGCCTCTTTTACTCCTGCCTCAAAGGCCTGGGCTCGAATATTATTGCCATAATCGAAGACGACCGATCCCTTCTTTTGCAACTCCAGCATGGCCCTGACATGAACAGCCATGGATTCCATGGATCGCCGGATGTATTCCCTGGGATCTCTCCTTCGAAGTTCAATCGCCTCATCGAGCGTAAGACCGGCCGGAATATAACCATTCAATGCATCGTGGGCGGAAGTCTGATCTGTTACCAGATCCGGGACGATCCCCCTCCTTACGATCTCCGGGTGAATCTCTGCCGCATTTCCAACCAGCCCGATGGATTGAGCCATCCCTTTCTCTCGTGCACCCAGCGCCAATATGAGTGCATCTTCGAGACGATCAACCATGGCATCCAGATATCCTGTTTCGAGGCGGCGTTTGATCCTTGCAGGGTCAACCTCCACACCCAGGAATACCCCCTCATTCATGGTTGCGGCAAGAGGCTGAGCCCCTCCCATTCCTCCGAGGCCTGCGGAGAGGATAAGTCTTCCCTTTAACGTCCCTCCGAAATGCTTCTTTGCCGCAGAGGCAAAGGTCTCATAGGTTCCCTGAAGGATCCCCTGGGTTCCGATATAGATCCAGCTCCCTGCGGTCATCTGACCATACATCGTCAACCCGAGTTCTTCCAGCTCCCTGAATTTCTCCCAGTTGGCCCATCTGGGGACAAGCATTGAGTTGGAAATCAAAACTCTTGGAGCATCCTTATGGGTCTTAAAGATCCCGACGGGTTTGCCCGACTGGACAAGCAGGGTTTCGTCGTTCTCCAAATTCCTCAAACACTTTACCAGTAAATGGTAAGCCTGCCAGTTTCTCGCAGCCTTTCCGGACCCACCGTAAACAATCAACTCCGCTGGCTTCTCAGCCACCTCCGGATCGAGATTGTTCATCAGCATCCTCATGGCCGCTTCGGTCTGCCAGCTCTTGCAGGTGATCTTGGATCCCCGGGGTGCCTTAACCCCAATTTGAACACCGGTCAGGGTATCCACCTTCTCACTAACTTTTACTCTTTTCTTTTCCATGGCTCACCTCAATGACGAATCCATCATTATTTCATTATAAATCTTTAAATATTGATTTTCTCTCAGTTCCCTCCCAGGTAGGCCTTTTTGACCAGTGGATTGTTGGTAAGGTTCTGGCTTGTATCGTTCAGGACCATCTCTCCTGTCTCGAGCACATAACCCCGATCCGAAATGGCAAGCGCTTTTCTGGCATTCTGTTCAACCAGCAAAATGGTCACGCCCCGGCGATGAAGATTTTCTATGACCTTAAAGGTCTCTTCCACATAGATGGGCATCAATCCCATCGAGACCTCATCCATCAGGATCACCCTGGGGCCGGACATCAAGGCCCTCGCAATGGCCAGCATCTGCTGTTCCCCGCCGCTGAGGGTTTTCCCTGACTGACTCCGCCTCTCTTTGAGTACCGGAAAAAGGTTGAAGGCTTCTTCCATCCTTGACTGGATCACCCTCCTGTCCGTTTGAATGTAAGCCCCCATCAGGAGATTTTCAGCCACGGTCAGGTCAGGGAAGATCTTCCTCCCTTCAGGGACAAGACTCATTCCCAGACGGGCCCGCTGATGGGAGGAACGTTGAGTAATATCTTCTCCCTGAAGGAGAATTTCTCCCTTACGGCACTTGACCAGTCCCATCACTGCCCGGAGGATGGTACTCTTGCCGGCACCGTTAGCTCCGATGATCGTGATCAGTTCTCCTTCATTGACTGCGAAACTGATCCCCTTGAGTGCAATAAACTCACCATAAGAGACCTCGATCCCCTGAACTTTTAGCATTTAGGTCTCCTTCCCGAGATAGGCCTGGATCACCCGGGGATTGGAGCGAATCTCCCCTGGAGTTCCCTCTGCAATCCTGGAGCCATGGTCCAGTACCACGATCCGTTCGCAGAGATCCATGACCACCTGCATATTATGCTCGATGAGAAGAACAGAGATGCCCTGGTCCCGTACCCGGCGAATGAGGTCCATGAGCTGGGTGGACTCTTCAAAACGCAATCCACCGGAGGGCTCATCGAGAAGCAGAAGGCGGGGATGGAGAGCAAGGGCACGGGCGATTTCAAGACGTTTTTTAAATCCGAGGGGAAGATTCCTGGCCAACTGCTTTGTATAGGGACGAAGCCCTGTGCGCTCGATGATCATCTGAACTTCTTCCAGGATTTCATTCTTCCTGAAAGGCTCTGCGGATCTCCAGAGGTCCGGGTAAAAAGGGTGACCACAGGCCACCAGAATATTGGTCTCCACATCCAGATTCTGAAAGGGGCGGACGATCTGAAACGTCCTTCCGATGCCCAGGTGACTGATCTCATGGGGCTTCATCTGAAGGATGGATCTGCCCTGAAAATGGATCTCTCCACTCGATGCCGGATAGATTCCGGAGATGAGGTTGAAGAGCGTGGTCTTCCCTGCTCCATTGGGACCGATGATCCCTAAAATCTCTCCCTCTTCGGCTGTAAAACTGACCCGGTCCAGGGCTCTCAACCCATCGAACTCTTTACTCAGGTCGACCACCTTAAGAAGCACGATCCGCTTACCTCATCATTCTAAGATCGACGTAACACCATCCGGAGAAACTTCGGGAGGATTGATTCCGCTCCTAAAAGACCACCGGGTTGAAACCGCATCATCGCTAAAAGGAGAAGACCATAAACCAAGGTGCGGTATTCCATGATGGGGCGAGAAATCTCCGGCAGGATTCCCAGGATGATTGCTCCGAGGATGGGACCCCATCGGGTTCCTATTCCGCCGAAGACGACCATACAGAGAATGAGAATGGACTGACCGAAGCCAAAATTCTGTGGCATGATGAAGGTTAAAAAGTGGGCATAGAACCCACCGGCAAGGCCTGCAATCGAACTCCCCAGAATAAAGGCCATTACCTTAAATCGGACCACATCCACCCCCATCGCTTCCGCACTCTGTTCATCTTCCCGGATGGAGGCCCAGGCCAATCCAATCCATGAGCGGCCCAGCCTCCGATCGAGAAGAAGAAGGAGAAGAAAGACCATCACGATGAGAAAAAAATACTCGGGTTTCGTCATTTCCCTTCCAAACCACCTGGGCAGGTTGATCCCGCCGATACCCATGGCTCCGCCGAAAAAGGGGATATAAAGGAAGACCGCCTCCACGACGAAGTTGATCCCCATTGTGGTGATGGCCAGAAAGTCGTCCCTAACGCGAAGGCAGGGGATTCCGAGGAGGGCACCGATGATCCCTGAAACGACGGCGGCCAGGGGAACGGAAATCCAGAACGGAAGGCCTGCCTCGGTGTATAAAAGGGCCGAGCTATAGGCACCGATGCCGAAAAAAGCGGCATGTCCGAGAGATATCTGCCCTGCATGGCCGGTGATGATATTGAGGCTGTGGGCCAGAATGGCATAGATCACGACCGTGATGAGAATGGTGATGACGTATCCGCCGATCATAAAAACCTTAAGATGACCCGAAGATCAGGGCACCAGCGCATCAGAAGATTTTTTAAATCTTCACCCTGATATCCTGATATCTAAAACTATGCCTTTCCTAACAGCCCATAGGGTTTGAACATCAACACCAGGATCATGGCAATGAAAGCCACTGCATCCCTCGGGAAAGGGATGGCCAGGACACCGATAAAAAATGTCTCAGCCAGCCCCACGACAAGCGATGCAATCACCGTTCCCGGAATATTGCCAAGCCCTCCGAGGACGACGATGGCCAATGCCTTATAGGCGGGGATGCTCCCCATCGTGGGCCATACCTGGTTATCATAGACTCCGATCAGAACCCCTGCGGCCCCTGCCATGGCAGAGCCGATCAAGAAATTCACGGCAATGACACCATTCACATTCACTCCAAACGAAGAGGCTGTTTCCGCATCCATTGCACACGCACGCATGGCCAGGCCGGTTCGGCTCCGGGTGAGGAAGGTCCAGAGAAAGATTAAGATGGCCAGGGTGACCAGAAGGATGAGAATCTGTGTCTCGGTGAGATGAAAGTTCCCGACGGAGAGGTCTCCTATCCCCACCCGGGCATTATAAACGAGTGTGTGAGGCCCTGCGATAATACGAAAGGCCTCCTCCATAACGATAAAGAGGCCAATCGAAACGATGAGTGGAGCGATCCTCGGTAAGTGCAGCAGGGGCGTGTAGAGGAAGCGTTCTACAAGGTATCCGGCAAGGGCTGATCCCGCCATTCCGATGAATAGAGAAAGCCAGAATTCTCCGATCAACCGGAAAGCGATCCAACCGATATAGGCCCCCAGGGCATAAATCCCTGCATGGGCGACATGGAGGATGCGCAGGATCCCGTAGACCATCGTCAGCCCGAGGGAGATCAGGGCATAGACACTCCCGATTGCAATTCCATTCGCGAGTTGTTGCCAGAGCATATTGGATCAGAAAAAACGTGTCTCGTATCCGTGTTGCGTGTCCGCTACCCCCTCCCCACCCCTACCCCTCGGGAGATTATGTCGTAATCACTATTTTGTCACCCTGAACTTGATTCAGGGTCTCGTAACTCCTTGATTCTATTAGATGCCGAAACAAGTTCGGCATGACATTTTTATCGTTTACCCCATTATAACACAGTCCCTCGGAGGGGGACGGAGAGGGTGGGGACTTATTTTTTGGTGGGGGGTGTGATGATTTCGGGATTATCAATCACCGCAAGACGGTGGAACTTTCCACCTCTGACCACCTGGAATTGAACAGGCTTAACCACTTCACCCTGAACGAAACGGCTGATCTTGCCTGTGAGACCATTGTAATCCTTTGTTTCGAGTAAGGCCTTCTGGATGGCCTTATGATCTGTCCCAGCCTTTCTAATAGCATCAACCAGAATCATAAAGGCATCGTAACTGGAGGCACCCACCATATCCGCATCCTCTTTATAGGCTTTTTGATAGTTTTTTAGAAAATTCTGGACCAGCGGTCTCGGGTCATCCCGGTCAAGATTGGTGGCAATGATCACCCCTTCTGCCGCAGGGCCTCCGATCTCTATAAATTTGGGGGAATCGAAGCCCTCCTCTCCCAGGATCTGAGTGGTGATTCCCAGCTCCTTGGCCTGACGGACAATGGAGCCGGCTTCATTATAATACCCTGCCGCAAAGATGAGATCCGGATTTCCCTCCTTGATCCGTGTCAGGTAAGGACGAAAATCCTTCTCCCCCGGAAATTTATACATCTGTTTGGTGAGGATGGTGGCACCCAGTTTTCCCGCCCTTTCAGCGAAACCCGAAGAAATAGCCCGACCGAAGTCATTGTCCATGAAGATAATGGAGATCTTCTTCGCCTTCAAATTCTTGACGGCAAACTCACCGGCGGCTGCCCCCTCCACTTCTCCGAGGAAACCATTTCGAAAACAGTAATCATTGGGTCTTTTCTCTTTCGGATCCCAGGTGACATCTGGATGAACCGCATATCCTGCCACCATCGGAATTCCGGCCTTCTGAAAGATCGGGGCAGAAACACGGGTGGGTCCGCTGTAAGAACCGCTAACCACACCAACCACTTTGTCCTTCTCAATCAGTTTGTTGGCGATGGCCACCGCTTCCTGAGGATTCAGGCGGTCGTCATAGATAATGAGTTCAACCTTCTTCCCCTTGATCCCTCCACCATCATTCACCTCTTTCAGGCCCAGTTCAACAGCATGTTTGGCGCTCGCACCATCCACTGCGGCCGGTCCGGTGATAGGGGCAAAGAACCCGATCTTGATCGTGTCCTGTGCCTTTGCGGTGATCGTCATGAACATCAGAAGTGCCAATACCATTATAAGCAGTACCAATCTCTTCATCTCCAATTTCCTCCTCTCTGAAACATGGGGTGGTGAAACAGATTAATATTTAAATAAAAAGGGTGTGAGAGTCAAGAGGATTTTGAGGTTA
>CAZXMB010000121.1:0-2530 GCA_964641715.1 uncultured Syntrophaceae bacterium | reverse complement strand
ACTCTTATCGGATTACCCTCTTCTCTCTCCAGAGCCGGTCGAACTCCTTTTGATAGGCATCGATGATTTCCGTCTCCTGGAGGATCAAGAGGCCTTCATAATTTCCTTTGAAAGAGACCTCTGACCAGTCGAAAGATCCGACGATTATTCTTTTTCCGTCAAAGATGGCAAACCGGTGGCCCATCATCTCCCTCTCTCTTCCTCCGAGGACCTTGACCGGTATCCCCTGCTGAATTAAAAAATTGATCCGAGAGGACTTCGTCTTGGCTTTTTTCGAGTCCGCCACCACCCTCACCTTCACTCCCCTCTCCCTGGCATGGATCAGCGCCCGGGCAAAATCGTAAGAGGTAATTTCATGAATGGCGACATCAAGAGTGGAGGTGGTGGAATCAATCTCCTGAAGCAGGGTCTCCCTGATATTCTCTCCGGGAGAAAAGAACACCCCGGTCTCGGCAATGGCCGGAGCTGCAAGCAGGATTTCGCTTAAAAGGAGGAGGATGACGGCCCTCTTCATCTCTTTTCAACGCCGATCATGTTGCTCGCCCTGTAGAGGAAATAGGTGGCCACTCCGTTAAAGGCAAGAAAGACAGCAATGGCTATCCAAATAGACCCGTAGAGGTAGAGGAAATAGGAGAGTGAAAGGCTCACTAAAATGAAGAGGCTTCCGAGGATGAATACGATATATTGTCTTAGTTTAAAATGAGCCTTGATCCCCTTCAATTCGTCCATAAAGTACAGGATGAAGAGGATGAGGGCAATTAAGATAAAAGAGAAGAGGACAAAGTAAAGGAAATTGGATTCAATTGGATGCCATTCATGGGGAAGGGAACCCATTATCATCACCACCTGGTTCAATATATTCTGTCATCAACTCTAAAAATAAGTCAAGCTAAATCCGTTTCTCGTTGAAATGCCTCAATTTTGGGTGGTATGTAACGGTGTAAACGGGTAGGGGCGACTTCAGTCGCCCTTCAGCGGGGAGGCTAAAGCCTCCCCTACCCTGTGGAGCACACCTCCTGAGGCATTACTTCTCGCTGGACTCAATCCTCTCGGCAACGATCTTTAAGACCTGATTAAAATCAAAGGGTTTTGAAATTAAAAAGTCAAGGCCCGCCTCTTTTATCTTTTCCTGGCTCAGTTCCATTCCCCATCCTGTGATCATTCCGACTGGAGTACGGGGACTCATCTCTTTGATTCTCTTACAGACCTCCCAACCGGATAAACCCGGCATCCCCAGGTCAGTGAGAACCATATCAAATTTCCCTTCCCTGAAGAGGTGAAGGCCTTTCTCTCCATCCCCGGCCACAGTGACCTGATGGCGAACCTGAGCAAGCGTTCGGGCAAGCACACTTCGAACCGTCTCCTCATCATCAATGACCAGGATCCGGGCCTTCCTCCCCTTTATTAAAGTCAAAGGGGGAACCGCCTCTTCCCTCCCTTCTCCTCCAATGGGCAAAATGATGGTGAAGGTCGTCCCCCGTCCGGATTGACTCTCGACCTCGACCTCTCCTCCAAACCTCTTAATGATCCCATAAGACATACTCAGTCCCAGTCCTGTATTGGTGAAGGGTTTGGTCGTAAAAAAGGGGTCAAAAATCTTCCTTTTGACCTCCTCTGTCATCCCGATACCTGTATCCGAGATCTGGATATAAACCTTCTCTTTTCTCTGAAAGGTTCGGATCTCAGCCTTTCCCCCCTGAGGCATTGCCTCGATCGCATTGAAGATCATATTGGTAATGACCTCCCTCAATTCAGAGGAGGTAGCTGAGACAGAGGGGATTTCCTCCAGATTTGGGACGATCTCGATATGGACTCCCCTGCTCTGAGCCTCATCTTTCCATTTCGGCTTGGTCATCTCGATGGAATCTTTAATGATCGAGTTGACATCCACCTTGAAAAGTTCCCGATGAACCCTTTTTCTTGTAAAGTCCTGTAGCCGTCTGACTGTCTGGGCGCTATCCTTGGCCACCTTTTCAATGGTCTGAAGGGTTTCCTTTAACTCCTCATCCTGAACGGTATGAAGAAGAAGCTGGGTATTTCCGAGGATGGCGGCAAGGGCATTGTTGAAATCATGGGCCACCCCGCTGGCCATCTCGGCCAGGGCCCTAAGTTTTTCAGCCTGAAGCAGTTGTTCCTCCATTCTTTTATGCTCGGTGATGTCCTTCACAAAAACGATATAATTCACCTCCCCCCGGGGATCCTTTAACGCCCTGGAATTGATCTCCAGATTCCGGATCTCCCCGTCCTTCCGAAGGATATTTAATTCAAAACTGGAGGACAATTTCTCTCCCCTTCCCCATCGTGCAAACCGATTCAACATCAATTGTTGGCTTTCCTCTGTGAGAAAGTCTCTAAAATCTGCTCCGATCAGTTCCTCTAAGGGATACCCCTGTATTTCTGCCATCCTCTGATTGACGTATCGAAACCGGTTATCCATTCCGATCACACAGATCCCGTCATGAGCTCCCTCAATGACCGTCCGATATTTTTCTTCTGACCGTTTGATCCCTTCATAAAGACGGACATTCTC
>CAZXMB010000120.1:4519-9259 GCA_964641715.1 uncultured Syntrophaceae bacterium | reverse complement strand
CGAATTGGGAACTGTATCGTGAAAGGTTTCTGAGGGAGGTATTTGAAAATGACTGACAAAGAATTTTTTGATAAAAGCCTTACATTAAGTTTTGAGTTTAGCAGGTATATCATTGCTCATCCAGAGATGGAGGAACAGATTCCTAAAGGAGCACTCGTCATATTACTTTTGGAGGATGACCCCGTTTTCAATCAGCGGGCAATGGAGTTAGCACAAACCAATAAAGAAACAAACCAGCCTGTAGTCATTGTGAGAATTCAAAAACTTCTTCCTCCTACAGAATCTCGTCTTGTTAATCCAAGGATGGAATTGGTCTCACACCTGTAAAATAAAATATAATTGGGGACGGGTTCCTATTTCGAACGATCGAATAAGACCTTAAATTTGAACCCGTCCCCAATTCACTTATTTTACCAATTCGAAAGTTCGCTCAAGTGAATAAAATCACTTGCGAGGTAGCGAATAGGTAGCTATACAATCGAAGTATGTATCACTCATGAGTCCCTTCTCTTTAGAATAGGGTGTAAGCCCTTTACCGGTGTAGGAGAAGCTTCCTTTGATCCCTTCAAATCGGCCAGTGCCTTTTGTATACTCTGACGTACCCTTATACAGCATTTTCCCATCAGGAGTTGGCTCATGAAAGCCTTCCACCTTACCGATAGTTGTCGAACCGTCCTGATAGATAAATTTAGTATACCCCTGTAAGGGGCCTTTCCCTTTGATAAAGTCCGCTGTAACCCAAGCCTCCCACTTCGCAGTTTCACCGGTTTCGAAGGAAGCCAGGCCTCTCCTCATAACCACCAAGAGTACGTGTCCTTCGACATCCTCTACTGGAATAGCCTCCAGCCTGACGACATAACTGGTGACCCTAAACTTTACGGTCACAGTTTCTGCCTCCACCTGTGCAGAGGGCATTATCAACCATGCCGCCATGATTAAGATACCTATAAGACTCCAAATAATGTTCATCTTCCCTTTTCTTGTAGTCATGGCGTTTCCCTCCTTTCCGGTTAAATGGTTTAAGATTTAGTTGATAATTTATTCTTAAAGGTAAACCCCGTTAGAAAGTCTTCGACTTTCCAACGGTATGGCTCACACGGGGCTTTAAACCCCATGTTCGCTCTGAAAGGAATCTTATGTTCATCCCCACTGCAAGCCCCGATAGAAGCTGAGCTTCGCACGGAGCAAGCAGTGGGGGCTTTGTAAAGGCATCTTTAGAGGTCTCCATTTCATGATCATCTTTTTGGTATTGGCAGAGATAGTTTGAAAAAACTTCAATTAATTCTAAAATTGGTATATAATGGTGACGGTTTAAACTGTTCCTCTTTTTTGCAGTTCTACATAACTATTTTAAATTACTTGGCTATTTAATAAGCTGGTCGAGGCCCAAGAATGGAAGAAAAACTTAGCCAGGCCATCAAAATCGACCTGAATCAGTTCAAACTCCATATCCATCTCAAACATAAAACCGAATTGACCCTCCATTTCGATTCACCATCGCGGATGTTTTACCTTGCCGTCATCGCCCTCGTCGTTAACGAGATGAAAAGACAGGGGAAAATCACATCCATTCCCCTGCAGGAACACTCTGATCTTCTTGCCTTGTTTAATGAAACCATTGGAGGTTCGGCTGGATCATCGGACAAGGTGCATCTGATTCCGAGGATTTACAGGAAATGGAAAGATGCCCTTCCTGACCTGGAAAATGCCCCCCTTTTCAAAGTCATCGGAAGGAGGAAAAAGTTAGAAGATGCGGTCGGGAAGACGTATCAATTTACAGAAGCTGAAAAAGATAGCTGGGCCAATCTTTTTGAGTATAGTGGGAGCCATGAGAATGTGAGGCTCAGGTTTTCAATTGATAAACTCGGAGCAGGATTGGATGATGTTATCATCCTTTATGAGGGATACCAGAATGCGGAGGCATGGGAGAAGTTTATTTCAAGTCTCAGACAGAAGGAAGAAAAGAAACCGAAGCCCATTGAACTCGTCCCCAAAGAAGCTGAGGTTCCGATAGCTCCATCCAGGAAAGGAAAGATTACATTACTAAACCGATGGCAGTGGGTGGCTCTGGCTATCGTATTGACCGTAGTGGCTTTAATCATCTGGAGATCCTATTTTTACCCTCCTCCGGGCAGAGTTGCATTCGTAGAAAGGATGGCTTTTCCATTGCCTGATAAACCGTCCATTGCAGTCCTTCCATTTGTTAATATAACCAATGACCCTGGCCAGGAATCCTTCTGTGACGGTTTGAGCGAGGAAATTATCACGACACTCTCAAAGATTCCGAAGCTGTTTGTGATTGCTCGCAGTTCCATGTTCACTTATAAAGGAAAGCCCGTGAAAGTTCAGCAGGTCGCAGAAGAGTTAGGGGTGCAGTATGTACTGGAGGGGAGTGTTCGAGGGTCCGGGGAGCAGTTAAGAATCACGGCTCAGTTGACCGATGCCCTGACCGGTCATCATATATGGGCAGAGCGTTATGATCGGAATCCCAAAGATATATTTATTATTCAGGATGAGATTACAACACACATTATCACAGGGCTGCAGGTGAAATTGACAGAAGGTGAGCAAGCCCGAGTATTTTCAAAAGGCACTAAAAATCTTGATGCCTACATGAAGGTTATAGAGGCGGCATGGTTATCCCACCAGACCACCATTGAAGGAAATATCAGGGCAAGGCAACTCGCAGAAGAGGCAATCTCCCTTGATCCTAACTATGCATTCGCATACCGGACGCTCGCGCTCGCCACCATCGTTGATATATGGCTTGGATTGAGCAAGAACCCCCAGGAGTCTTTGAAGAAATGTATTGAGTTATATAAGAAAGCGATTGTACTGGATGAGTCCTTTGCTATGGCTTACGCTGGTTTGGGTTATTCATTGATGATGGCGCGGAAATATGATGAAGCCATAGCCCAGGCGGAGCGGGGACTCGAATTTGAACCCAATTCTGCTGACGTGATTTATGCATATGCGAATATTTTGCTTTACACAGGAGGAGATTCCGTTCCTTTTTTCGAAAGGGCAATTCGACTCAATCCTAAACCACCTAACACCTATTTGCGTCATTATGCGGCAGCGCTTCGTGACGCCGGGAGGTATGAAGAAGCCGTTACCCAGGTTAAAAAAGCGATCAAACGAGAGCCAAGGGATATCATGTCCTATATCGTTCTGGCCTCTACATGTAGTATGGCTGGACGGGAAAAGGAGGCCCTGAAGGTAGCGGCTGAGGTCTTAAAAATAAACCCAAAATTTTCATTGGAACAATTTGCAAAGATCCATCCCTACAAAGACCCTGCCACCAAAGAACGCTACATTGATTCCCTCCGCAAAGCCGGTTTGAAATAAGAAACCTATTCTTTTTTCCAGCATAGTTATTTTATGAATAAAATCAATTAATTATCAAAAAAAAGACCCCTCTAAAGATTTTGCTTGACAAACTATAAATTTTATATTAATGGTAAAAACCATAAATTCTATAAAAGGAGTAAATTATGGAAATTTTGACAGTATCCCAGGCAAGTAAATATTGTAATGTCTCTCCGAAGACAATTATTAACTGGATTGAAGCAGGCCATTTAAAGGCCTACAAGACGGTTGGAGGGCATCGCAGGATTAAGAAAGAAGACTTAGATCAATTCCTCAAAGAGAGGGGGATGCCCCTGCCAGAGGAGCCAAAGGTAGAGGAGAGGAAAAAGATCCTCGTTGTGGATGATGACAGGATCATTGTGGAGACGATTGTCCAGGCTCTTGAAGAGGATGAATATGGTTATGAGATGATCTCCGCCTCAGATGGGTTTGAGGCAGGCCTTCAGGTGAGTCATTTCAAACCGGACCTCCTGATCCTCGATATCATGATGCCGGACATCAATGGTTATGAGGTCTGTCAGAAGATCAAATCCAATCCGGAAACCAGAGATATCAAGATCATTGTTCTCTCTGCCTATCTCGACGATGAGGCCTTTACACAGATGAAGGAATATGGCGCGGATGCCTGTTTTTCAAAACCTCTTCCCTTGGAGCAGTTGAAGTTTGAGGTCGCCAAGTTATTGGGTTTTAAGAAGTGATCCGATTTAAAAATTTATATTCTCATTTTATAATTAAAGGAGAATGCAATGAGATTGGAAGAGAGTTTAAAGAGTAAACGATTTATCGTGACCTCCGAGGTTCAGCCCCCGATCGGGACAGGTGTCCAGGACCTTGTGAAAAATATTGAACGGATCCGCGGGAGGATCGACGCCCTGACTGTTCCTGAATTGAAGATCGAAGGATTGGTGACCGACACCATGGGGACCTGTCGTGCCTTGAAAGATCAGAAATTCGAACCCATCCTTCAGACCACCTGCCGGGAAAAGAGCCGGGTTGACATCCAGGAGCATCTGATCAGGGCCTCGCAGGCGGGAATCGAAAATATCCTTACCTTCACGGAGGATTACAGGATTACAGGCGATAGCCTCCAGGAGATTATGTTTTTCCATGTCGATTCAGGGAAAATCTTTTCAGTGGTTGAAAGTCTCCGGGAAGGACATGACATCTCGGGCAAAGAGATTTCGGAGAAACCCAGATTCTGTATCGGGACAGGGGTTGATTCGAGCTGGGGGAAAAAGGTTCCTGACCTCGAGTTGAAAGAGATGGAAACAGTCGCAGGAATGGGGACACAATATTTTCTCACCACACCGGTATTTGATCTCGATTCGTTCAACCATTTTATGAAGAAGGTGGGACCCATTCAGGTACCGG
>CAZXMB010000120.1:0-4419 GCA_964641715.1 uncultured Syntrophaceae bacterium | reverse complement strand
ACATTTAAGAGGTTGAGTATGACAGATAAGATAGGTGCCGCATTGGTGGTGGGGGGAGGGATTGCCGGGGTTCAGGCGGCCCTCGATCTGGCCAATTCCAAAGTCAGGGTCTACCTCCTGGAGCGCTCCCCGGCGATCGGCGGGAAGATGGCTCAACTGGATAAGACCTTTCCGACCAATGATTGTGCCATGTGCATTGTCTCTCCAAAACTGGTGGAGGCAGGCCGCCACCTCAATATCGAGATCATGACCAACTCCGAACTGGTCGCTTTGGAGGGAAGACCCGGACATTTCAGAGCGGTCATCCGGAGACATCCCCGTTATGTGGACATGAAGAAGTGTACCGGTTGCAATGATTGTACGGAGGTATGCCCTGTTCTTCTTCCGAACGCATTTAATGAAGGCCTCGACCAGAGGAAGGCGATCTACCGGCCCTACCCTCAGGCTGTTCCCAATACTTTTCTTGTGACGAAGCGGGGGACGAGTCCCTGTAAGGCCACCTGTCCTGCTGAAACGAGTGCTCAGGGGTATGTGGCTTTGATCAAGGAGGGCCGGTATAAAGAAGCCCTCGATGTCGTCAAAGAGTACAATCCTTTTCCCGCCTCTGTGGGGCGTGTTTGTAACCACCCTTGTGAAGAGAAATGCAATCGGGGGAAACTCGATGCGCCGGTTTCCATCTGCAGCCTGAAACGATTTGCGGCTGACTGGGTCTATGAGCATCGCGATGAATTGGAGAAAGAAGGGAACGGTTTGTCGATAAGACCCGACCACGGGAAACCGTTCCCTACCGGAGTTTCGAGTCAGGAAGAGATTGAGAGGCCCAAAGCAAGAGTGGCCATCGTGGGGGCCGGACCTGCAGGCCTTAGCTGTGCCCATCAATTGTCGCGGATGGGTTATGAGGTTACAATCTTTGAGGCCCTTCCCGTGGCAGGAGGGATGATGAGAGTAGGTATTCCCTCCTATCGTCTGCCGAGGGATGTCCTTCAAAGAGAAATCGATGAGATCCTCCATCATCCAAAGGTGGAATTGAAACTGAATACGCCCGTTCGCAATATCAACAGCCTCTTCGAGACGGGTTATTCCGCCATCTTTTTAGCCATGGGTGCGCATGAGGCACAGAAGCTGGGAATTCCGGGTGAGGATGCCCTGGGCGTCCATCATGGTGTTCCTTTCCTCCAGGGGGTCAGCCTTGCGGAAAGGTATGGCATCACAGAGGGCTTTGAAGACCGCTTTATCATTGCCTTTGGAATTCCCATCGCCCCGAAAGTTGGAGAGAAGACGATTGTCATCGGGGGCGGGAATGTGGCCATTGACGCCGCAAGGACCGCCTTGAGGCTTGGGGCGAAGAAGGTAAGCATTGTCTACCGCCGGTCACGGGATGAGATGCCTGCCAATGTGTGGGAGATCGAGGCTGCGGAGAGGGAGGGAATTGAGATTCAAATCCTCACCGCACCCGTGGAAGTGGTGGTGGAAAATAATCATGTCAGAGGGGTCAAATGTTTAAAGATGGAACTGGGAGAACCTGATGCCTCCGGGAGGAGAAGGCCCGTTCCCGTAAAAGGTTCCGAGCATATCATTCCTGCGGATACGATGATTGCCGCTGTGGCACAGGCCCCTGAGATCTCCTTCCTCGATGAAAGGCATGGTCTTAAGGTTACAGAAAAGGGGACCTTTGCCGTTGACCCACGCACCCTGGCCACCAACCGGCCCGGCGTCTTCGCAGGAGGAGATGTGGCAAGAGGACCCTGGATCCTGATTCAGGCGATTGCGGACGGTCGAAGGGGAGCCCTTTCGATCGATCGTTATTTGACGGGAGTCCCACTGCTCACCCCGAGAGAACAGATCCCTCTTCCCGTGGTGGATATCTCCCGTGAAGAGATTGATCAGATGGTGGAGCAGGGCAAGGTGGATTTGTCTTCCAGGATAAAAAATCCTGAGATTCCCGAAGAGGAGAGGGTCAGGGATTTTAGAGAGGTGGAACTCGTTCTCACTGAAGAGCAGGCGAGGCAGGAAGCGGCACGGTGTCTTTCCTGTGGCATCTGCTCGGAGTGCCACCTCTGTGTCCGGGTCTGCAAACGAGAAGCCATCGATCACCAGCAGGCACCTGCGGAAGAGGTGATCGAGGTGGGTTCTGTCATCCTCTCACCCGGATATTCACTCTACCGGCCGGAACTTTCGCCTGAATTTGGATACGGTCGTTATCCCAATGTGGTGACGAGCATGGAGTTTGAGAGGATGCTCAGCGCTTCAGGTCCATGGGGGGGCCATATCACCCGGCGTTCCCGAGACCATCGGGAGCCGAAGAAGATCGCCTTTCTCCAGTGCATTGGCTCTCGAGAAAAGGGGCATGACTACTGCAGTTCGGTCTGCTGTATGTATGCAACCAAAGAGGCAATGCTTGCCATGGAGCATCTTCCGGGCGTGGAGATCAGGATCTTCCAGATGGATATGAGGGCCTTCGGAAAAGGATTTGACGCCTACTTCGAGAGGGGAAAAGAGAAAGGAATTCAGTATATCCCCTGTCGCATTTCCGGACTGGAGGAAGATCCGGAGACAAATGATGTCATTATTCGGTATAAGGATTCGGAGGGAGGGCATGCGGTCAGGGAGGAGCGGGTCGATCTTGCCATATTGAGTGTGGGAATGTCTCCTCTTCCGGATATTCAACAGTTAGCAAATGTTTGTGGCATCGAACTTGACTCTTATCAATTCTGTCATACCGGAGATTTCGAACCCGTGGAGACGAGCCGGCCGGGAGTTTTTGCCTGTGGTGCCTTTACAGAGCCAAAAGATATTCCGGATAGCGTGATTCAGGCGAGCGGAGCCTCGGCCAGGGCGCTTTCCGTGATTGGAGAGGCCCGGGGAACACTGGTTAAGAAGAAGGAGTACCCTCCGGAGCGAGAAGTTTCCCCGGAGGAGGAACCGAGAATCGGCGTCTTCATCTGTAGCTGCGGGACGAATATCGCAGGGACCGTAGATGTAAAAGCGGTTACTGAATTTGCCAAGTCCCTTGCGGGAGTGGTCCATGCTGAAAATACGATCTATACCTGCTCCGCAGATTCCTTAAAATTGATCCAGGAGAGAGTCAGGGAACTCAGTCTGAACCGGGTCATCGTGGCCTCCTGCACTCCCAGGACCCATGAGCCTCTTTTCAGGGACACGATTCGGGAGGTTGGACTCAATCCCTACCTCTTTGAGATGGCCAATATTCGTGACCAGTGTTCATGGGTTCATATGAGTCAGAAGGAGGAGGCCACGGAAAAGGCAAAGGAGCTTGTCCGGATGGCAGTCGCCTGCTCAAGAAATTTGGAGCCCCTCCATCAGGTTCCCCGGGACCTCATCCACAGCTGTCTTGTGGTGGGAGGTGGTTTGGCCGGGATGACAAGTGCCTTGAGCCTGGCAGAACAGGGTTATTCAGTCTATTTAGTTGAAAGGGAGAAGGATTTGGGAGGCAGGTTAAAACAGATTTACTACAGCGGCAATGGGGGTGATCCTCAGGCTTATTTAAGGAATTTAATCAAGAGGGTTGAAGCTCATCCAAACATTGAGATCTTTCAGAGCTATCAGGTTGTGGAACATGAAGGTGCAGTGGGAAATTTCAAGACAAAGGTGATCCAGCCGGATGGTTCAGGACAGAGGGTATTGGACCACGGAGCCACAATCATTGCCACGGGGGGGCGAGAGTATCGAGGCAAAGCCTATCTCCTGGGTGAGGATTCAAGGATCATTACTCAAGAGGAGTTTGAAAGGAGGCTCTCTCAACCTGATCCCTCTTTATCAGAGCCCAAATCAATCGTCGTCATTCAATGCGTGGGTCCATGGGACGACGATCCATCAAGGCCGTTTTACTGCAGTCGAATCTGTTGCAGTGTGGCCATTAAGAATGCCCTCAAGATGAAAGAACTCCATCCCGATGCTTCAATCATCGTCCTTTATAAAGATATGAGGACCTACGGGTTTAAAGAGGCCTTCTACACGAAGGCGAGAGAGAAAGGGGTCCTCTTCATCAGATTTGGCGATCAGAAAAAACCCTCTGTCTCTCTTTCCGGGGGAAGGCTGGCTATTCAGATAGAGGATCCCATGCTTCATCTTCCTCTTACCCTCCATCCGGATTTACTCGTCCTTTCCGAGGCGGTCGTTCCGAATGAGGGAAGCAAGGAGTTGGCCAATCTTTTTAAATTTCCTCTCACCCTGGATGGGTTCTTCTTGGAAGCCCATGTCAAGCTGAGGCCGGTTGATTTTGCAACCGATGGACTCTACCTCTGTGGAATGGCTCACTACCCAAAATCAATCAAGGAGACGATTGCCCAGGCGGAGGCTGCCTCTGCGAGGGCCTCCACGGTCCTCTCTCAGGAGGTGCTTCAGGTGGGTGGGGTGGTGGCGGTGGTGGAGGGGGAGCGTTGTGCGGCGTGTTTGACC
>CAZXMB010000119.1:0-9337 GCA_964641715.1 uncultured Syntrophaceae bacterium | reverse complement strand
AATACACTGGGAAGGTTGAAAGCAAATGGCTGATGAATATCCTCTCCTGGATCCTTCCTCTCATTTTATTCATTTTCTTCTGGAGATTCCTCCTGTCCCGGATGGGGCCTGAGACGAGTGTCATGTCTTTTGGAAAAAGCCGGGCCAAGATCTTCGCGGAAAAGGACAAGAAGGTCACCTTCATGGATGTGGCTGGCATTGATGAGGCCAAAGAGGAACTCAAAGAGGTGGTCGAATTTCTGAAAAGCCCGGAGAAGTTTCAACGTCTCGGCGGAAAGATACCGAAGGGCGTGCTTCTGGTTGGAGCGCCCGGGACAGGAAAGACACTGCTCGCAAAGGCGGTCGCAGGGGAGGCCAATGTCCCCTTCTTCTCCATCAGCGGTTCCGATTTCGTGGAAATGTTTGTGGGGGTGGGAGCCGCAAGGGTGAGAGACCTCTTTGCCCAGGCTCAAAACCATGCCCCCTGCATCATCTTCATCGACGAACTCGATGCCCTGGGAAAGGCAAGGGGAGTCAATCCCATCGGACGGCACGATGAACAGGAACAGACCCTCAATCAACTTCTCGCAGAGATGGACGGTTTTGAGCCCAACACCGGGGTCATCATCATGGCGGCCACCAATCGACCCGAGATCCTTGACCCTGCCCTGCTCAGGCCAGGGAGGTTTGACCGGCATGTCGTGGTGGACCGGCCGGATATTGTGGGCCGGGAAGAGATCCTTAAGATCCACACCAAGAGCGTCAAACTCTCTCCCGGGGTTGACCTCAGGGTGATCGCCTCCAGGACTCCCGGATTCGTAGGGGCAGACCTTGCGAATATCATCAATGAGGCGGCTCTCCTTGCAGCCCGAAAGAACAAAGAGGCCGTGGAGATGACCGATATTGAAGAGGCCATCGATCGGGTGATCGCAGGGCTGGAAAAGAAAAGACGGCTGATGTCGAAGAAGGAGAAGGAGATCGTAGCCTTTCATGAAGCTGGCCATGCCCTCATGGCCTCCACCGTGCCAAACGCCGATCCGGTCCGTCGCATCTCCATCATCCCGAGAGGGATCTCCGCTCTGGGCTATACCCTTCAGCTCCCCACAGAGGATCGATACCTGATGACCCGGTCCGAACTTCTGGACCGGCTCGCCGTACTTCTGGGGGGGAGGGTGTCGGAAGAGATCATCTTCGGAGAGATCTCTACGGGGGCCCATAATGATCTCCAGCGGGCCACCGATATTGCCACCAGCATGGTGAAGGAATACGGGATGAGTGAAGCCTTGGGCTATGTGACCTTTGAAAAAGAGAAGAAGCCTTTCTTCCTCCCGCCCACTCTGACCTCTTCCAAGGAATACAGTGAGGAGACGGCAAGGAAGATCGATGAGGAGGTCAAGAAGATTATTGATCAGGCCTACCACCGGACCAAAGAGATCCTCCAAGGGAAGAAGGATAAACTTGAAGAACTTGCTCGTTTTCTCCTCGAAAAAGAGGTGGTCGAGGAGGCGGATCTAAAAAAGATCCTTCACCCGCAGGCAGAGGAGTTCTCATGAAGCATTTCTTTAAACATCTTCGCGCAAAGATCTTTGCGGGCATTCTGGTCATCCTTCCTTTAGGGATCACCTTCCTTGTCCTGAAGTTCGTCTTCAACGGCCTGGATCGAATCCTTGACCCCCTGATCCCTGATATCACGATCTCTCTGTTCCATCGCGTATACCATAATATTCCGGGGGTAGGAATATTCGCCTTCTTTTTCTTACTCTATCTCATCGGGTTGATCACCACCAATGTGTTGGGCCGAAAGCTGATCGGTTGGGGGGATCGTCTCTTTGCCACTATTCCGGTCGTCAAAAACATCTATACCTCCTCCAAACAGTTGACCGATGCCTTCTCAGCCACGCGAAAAGGTTCCTTCCGTCAGGCTGTCTTCGTTGAATTTCCACAGGAGGGAAATTATGTGCTGGGCTTTGTGACGAATGAGTTGACGGATCGAGAACAACAAAAGAGGGTCACGGTTTTTATCCCGACCGCCTTCATCCCGCCTCAGGGATTCCTCCTCTTTCTCCCCAAACAGAAAATACTCCCCTCCCAGTTGACCGTTGAAGAGGCGATCAAGGCCATCATGTCTGTGGGGATTGTCGCTCCCCAAACCCTCTCTGCCCCATTAGGCCGAACAGGAGTAGAAAAGGATTCCGTTGAAAATTTAAAAGGAATGGAGTATCTTAAACCTAAAATCGAAGGAGGCCTCTAAATCATGGAGGGTATTACACTTCTCATCGCCGTGGTTGCTCTCATCATCGCCATTCTCGCCTATCAGCGAACCGGAGGAACTGCGGAATTGAAACGCCAGTTAGAATCCAAAACTACCTCTCCTGATCTGAAGAAACAGATCGAAACGTTGACTGTCATGACCGATGCCTTAAGAGAGAAGACAGCCGATGCACTGGAACGCCTGGAGAAGGTGGTCCGAAAGACCGAAAAGGTTGAATAGGTCTTCGGCCCGCATTCAACCAAGACGAAAGTGCGGGCAATTCGAAATGGCATGCTTAGAGGACCTCCGTGTCTGAAACCGTAAAAACCATTACTGCCTGGCTTGTCACCTCGGGGATCAAGGTCACCGGGATCCTCATTGGCCTGTTCGTCCTCTTCCAGATGTCCAAATGGATCCTGAAATGGATGGAGAAGTTTGTACCGGAGAAGGATTCCTTATATGCGGTAGAGGCGAAGAAAAGAGCCCATACCTTGGGGAGCATTCTCCGCCATGCCCTTCTCATCATCCTCATTTTCATCGCCATCCTCATGATTCTTGGAGAGCTGGGGATACAACTGGCTCCGCTTCTGGCCACCGCAGGCATCGGTGCCCTGGCCATTGGCTTCGGAGCCCAGAGCTTGGTGAAGGATGTCATCAGTGGTTTTTTCATCCTCCTGGAGAACCAGTACCGGATTGGAGATGTGATTGAGGTCGCAGGCGTTTCAGGACTGGTGGAATCCTTAAGCTTGAGAAGGACGGTGCTGAGAGATCTGCAGGGGAGAGTCCATGTGGTTCCGAATGGTGAGATCAAGGTTGTCAGCAATCTCTCCAAAGAGTGGTCACGGTCCGTCCTGGATGTGGGTATCTCCTATCGGGAAGATACGGATCGGGTCGTGAATACCTTACGGGAGATTGGTGCAGAACTGGAATCGGACTCCGATTACAAGAGATCAATCCTTGAGCCCCTCCAGATTTTAGGGGTGGAAAAATTCGAAGAATCCCAGGTTCTCATCCGGTTGATGGTCAAAACCGTACCCCTCAAACAGTGGGAGGTTGGAAGGGAGCTAAGAAAAAGGATTCTCAAACGATTCAAGGAAATGGGAATTGAAATCCCCTTTCCCCACCGGGTCCTTCTCTGGGCTGAACCCCAGCAGAAGCCTGACTCTCAATGACCCTTGTCAGTGGGTGAGCTGGAAATTCAGATTTGATGGATAAACCCCTTCGCATCCTGTTCGTAACCCCCGAGGCTGTCCCTTTTGCCAAGACAGGAGGATTGGCAGATGTCGCAGGTGCCCTTCCCAAATTCCTCCGCCTCCTGGGGTGCGAAGTGATCCTGGCCATGCCTTACTACCGGATGGTAAAGCAATCCGGATTTCCTGTTCAATCTCTGGGTGAAGAGATGGAAATCCCCCTGGGTGAAGAAACCCTGCAGGCAGAGATCTCCCGGGGAAAACTGAATCACGAAATACCTCTCTATTTCATTGGCCGGGATGAGTTTTTCGACAGGGAGTACCTTTACAGTACACCCAAGGGGGATTACTTTGATAACGCAGAACGATTCATCTTCTTCTCCAGAGCGGCCCTCCAACTCTGCGACCACCTGAGATTCTCTCCTGACATCATCCACCATCACGAATGGCAAACGGGGTTGATCCCTGCCTTCCTTAGATCGGCCTACCGAAACGATCCTCTCTTTTCCCAGACCGCCGTCGTCTTCACCATCCATAACATCGCTTATCAGGGGCTCTTTAAAAAAGAGAAATTCAGGCTCACCGGCCTGCCCATGGAGATGTACAACCCGGAAGGAATTGAATTCTGGGAAAGGATCAATTTCATGAAGGCGGGGATCGTTTATGCCGATGCGATCAATACCGTCAGTCAGAAATATAGCGAGGAGATCCAGACCTCGGAATACGGTTATGGACTGGAAGGAATATTAAGAAAGAGAAAGGGAGATCTGTTCGGGATCCTCAACGGCGTGGATTACCAGCAATGGGATCCTTCCCGTGACCCTCACCTGGTGGCCCGGTACGATCTGAATCATCTTTCGGGAAAGGAGGAATGCAAAAGAGACCTCCTGAGAGAACTGGACCTCCCTCCTTCTCTTGAAAAGGCTCCCCTCTTGGGAATGATCTCACGGCTCGCCGATCAAAAAGGGTTCGATCTTCTCATGGAGATATTAGATGAACTGCTCACCTTCGATATCGGATTTGTGCTTCTGGGAACAGGGGAACAAAAATATCATGACCTCTTCCATCAGGTGGCCCAGAAGTATCCTCAAAAAACCGCCATCCGGATCGCCTACGATGACCGGCTGGCTCATCAGATTGAGGCAGGGGCGGACCTCTTTCTCATGCCTTCGAAATATGAGCCCTGCGGTCTCAATCAAATCTATAGCCTGAGATACGGGACCGTTCCTGTGGTCCGGGCCACGGGGGGATTGGATGATACCATTACGAGCTATGACCCTGCCACCGGAAAGGGAAATGGCTTTAAATTCATTCGCTACGAGGCTAAGGAATTTTTAGATCAGATCAAAGCGGCCATCGGTTTCTACTCCCGGCCGAACCACTGGAAAAGGCTCATCCGAAATGCGATGAGTTCTGATTTCTCCTGGCAGAGGTCTGCGGAGGCCTACCTACGACTCTATCAAATAGCACTGGAGAAGAAGAGAGACCCCCTTCAAATAAAAAATGAATAATTGGAGAGATATGGAAAGAAAAAAATTGATCTTCATTACGGCCTGCTGGTTATCCCTGTCCCTGTTCGCTCCGCCCCCCCTGCGGGCCAAAACCCTTCCTTTCAAAAATGCAAATTTCCCGAGACTCGTCGAGACGGGAGAATTGGCCAGTCTCGTGCATCATCCTTCCATCCGCCTCATTGATATGAGGAACTCCCTTTCAGATTATCTGAAAGGCCATGTTACGAATGCCGTCTATCTTCATTTTGAAAATCTCCGGATTCCGGACAGGGGAATACCCGGCCAGGCCCCCGACCGAATCTGTTTGGAAAGATTATTAGGAGAAAACTTAAGCCTCTCGAACCCCATGTGGGTAATCCTTTACTCCGAAAAATCAAATCCCAATACAACGTTCCTCGCCTGGACCCTGGATTACCTGGTTCATAAAAAGGTGGGGATCCTCAATGGCGGCTGGGAGAAATGGACTTCAGAAAAACTTCCCGTCACCCAGGAGTATCCCTCTCTTCCCCCGAACATAAAATTTGTCGGGAAGGTGAATAAGGAGACGTTAGCTGAGAAAAAATGGATTCTCGATCGACTCGGATCGAAAAATGTAGTGATCCTGGACGCCCGCCCCCCAAAACAATACATCGGTGAAGAGGGCGAAGAGATCCGGAGAGGTCATATCCCCGGAGCCAGGAATATATTTTGGGAGACCACCCTGGAAGGGGAAGAAGTGAAGGTCTGGAAGAAGAAAGGAGATCTTGAGAAACTTTTTATACAATCCGGGATCTCAGGAGATCAGGAGATTGTTGTCTATTGTCGTACTGGGCGAGAGGCCAGCCATCTCTACTTTACCCTCAAATACATTCTCGGATATCATCATGTCCGGCTCTACCGGGGTTCCTGGGTCGAATGGTCCGCTGATCGGAGTCTGCCGATTAAAACAGGAATGGAGCCGTAATCTCATTCTGAAAGCGCTTCGGAAAAATTTATTACTCCATTTCTGGCATAAAATTTGCTGTTTTATTTGAATGGCCAAAAGGGACCGGAGACTCTTTCCTGTTTTGTTGATGGAGATTATGAGTTTGAAAGGATTTTCAGTCTCATAAGAATTAAAACCGGGAAAGGTTGAAAGGAGCGAAGAAAACAAATTTGTACATCCCCTTACAAAATTGCAAGTTGAAATCAAACAATTCATCTTTTTCCAAATTGGGACTTGACAAGATGAAAGGGTTTATGCCATTTTTTTATAAACTTTTCTCCAGCCATTTTATTTCCCGGGAGGAACCCTATTGAAGACGAAGATCATTGGGGTTGGGGTGATCTTATTTCTTTTTTCTTCCTGCCTCCCTCACCTCAACCCTCATTCCCAAAAAGATATTGCCACTTCCACTTCGAGAGAAGACGTTCAGCCCTCCCTGTTTACTCAGTCCGAATTGGAAGAACTTTTTCCGCCCGAACCTGTTTCACCCAAAGCGGAAGTTCCGATCACCTCTCCTCCACCCCTTATCGAGACCCAGGTGACACAGAGTTTAGAACTTCCGATCAGTGATGAACCGAGCGATGATTTCAAGCTGGAGATCTTTCCCGGAGATCCCCGGAAAAGGAAAAAAGATTTCGACATCCCGATTGTCATCAATGCGAAGGTCGAACAGTTTATCCAGTATTTTCAGACTACCGGAAGAAACAGATTTTCCAATTGGCTTGCCCGATCTGAGAAATATATCCCTTCCATGACCAACCTCCTCAGAGAAAATGGGCTCCCGGAAGACCTCGTCTACATGGCCCTCATTGAAAGCGGCTTTAACCCCTATGCCTATTCAAGGAGCAAGGCAATGGGCCCGTGGCAATTTATTTATCTCACCGGGAAAAAGTACGGGCTGAAAGTGGATTGGTGGGTGGATGAAAGAAGAGACCCTGAAAAGTCCACGGTCGCTGCCGCAAAATATCTCAAGGACCTCTATGACATGTTCGAATCCTGGTATCTGGCTGCCGCCGGTTACAATGCAGGGGAGAAAAAGATTGCCAATGCGATGAAACGTTACCGGACAGAAGACTTCTGGGAATTGACCAAATACCGATATCTCAAGAAGGAGACCAAGGACTATGTCCCTCAGATGATTGCGGCCGCTCTCATTGCAAAGGATCCGGAGAAATACGGTTTTACCAATATCGAATATCAGGACCCCCTTCGCTATGAAAAAGTGAAGGTTTCTCCGGTGACGGACCTTAATCTCATTGCGAAGGCCTGCGAGACCCCTCTCGAGGAATTAAAAGAACTTAACCCGGAGCTCCTGAGATGGTGTACCCCTCCTGACAGCCCCGAATATGAGATCAAAATCCCTTTTGGAAAGAAAGAGGTCTTCCTTAAGAATTTTGAACTTCTCCAACCTGCTGGAAAAACCGAATTCAAAATCCACATTGTCAGGAAGAGGGAGACCTTTCAACAAATTGCCAGGCGGTATCGGGTGGATGTGGAGCCCATTTTAGAGCTGAACCGGTTGGAGAGGAAGAGCCGCCTCTCAGCAGGGATGAACCTCCTCATTCCCATCCCTAAACACCCGGAATCAAAACCTCTCCTCATGGGATCGAAGTCCACCAAAACCAAAGAACAAATTCCTGAAAGGGAAGAAATCATCTATACCATTAAAAAGGGGGATACCTTGTGGAGCATCGCCAATGAGATGGGAGTCAATCTCGGTGCCCTCAGCCGATGGAATAAGCTTGACTCCGAGGCGAAACTCATGCCGGGAGATCAGCTTAAAATAAGAATGGCCAGGAGCAATGAAATTTCGAACGCCTCCCAGAACGGAAAGACAGGGAGAGAAATCCTCTATGTGGTCAAAAGAGGAGATACGCTCTCAGGTATCGCCAAAAAATATGATCTGAATGTTTCGGATATTAAAAAGTGGAATAACCTCAATGGGTCCGATAGAATTTATCCGGCGGAAAAGCTCAAATTGATGGTTGAATAGCCTCAGGCTTCAACCCCAAAACGATTCTTTCTTATTTTTCCTATCCCTTGACTGTCCCGCCCGAAAAAATATTCAACACAGTCTCTATAAACGAAGAGAGGTCAACCCGAAATGGCCATAAACTCCCCCCGCGTCCGAAGGGTTGGGAATTTCATCCCTCATGGCCCATTAACGCTTTTCAGAGCTACCGGTGAATCGGCTTGACAACGATAAAATATTTTTGTATACAGTATACATTATTAATTGTGGTTTGGGTCATTTGAGTATGATTTGTGAAAAATTTCAGAATGTGACCTTGACAATGAACGCTCTCTTCCCTATATAAGAATTTTATTAACTATGTACCTCAATCCAATGAGAAAGAACCGTTCAAATGTCATGAGTGAAAGCAGAATGAGAAGAATGAAATGAAACTGCCCGAGTTCAACCTTGTCCAGCCTCACTCATTAAAAGAGGCCTGTTCCGTCCTTAAAGAACATCATGGGAAGGCAGCCATTTTGGCCGGAGGCACTGCCCTCACCGTTGCCCTTCGTTACAGGCTTTCCAAGCCTGAGGTTGTTATTGACCTCAAGGGATTAACTGCGCTGGATGACATTACCCGAAACGAGAATGGTGGACTTGCAATCGGCTCTATGGTCACATTGGAGACTCTGGAGAAATCGTCCTTTGTTTTAAGTCAATATCCCTCACTGGCTCATGCTGCCCAACTTGTAGCTGTCCCTCCTATCCGCCGGAAAGCCACTGTGGGAGGAAACCTCTGCCTTGACAGCCGGTGCATTTATTACAATCAGTCTGAGTTCTGGAGAAGCGGCCAGGAGCCTTGCTTCAAACGGGGAGGAAAGATCTGTTACGCAGTCGAGAAGGGCAGACGTTGCCAGTCGGTCTACCAGGGTGATCTTGCTCCAGTTCTGATACTTCTGGGAGCTGAAGTTAAAATCGCTTCGGCTAATGGGGAACGGGTAATCCCTTTAGCCGAATTCTTCACCGGGAGAGGAGAGAAGCCCAATATTTTAAACCCTGAAGAAATACTAATAGAAGTCCGCATCCCGCCATCCGACCACGGGGCTGCCTGTGCCTACGAGAAACTCCGTGTGCGCGAGGGTATGGATTTCCCCATGGCCGGAGTAGCCGCGATGGTAAAGAAAAACAAAGATGGGACAATTCAACAGGCTAAATTGGTGCTGGGAGCAATGGGCTCTTCCCCGATAGAGGCGTCCAGGGCCGTGGAAATTCTGGAGGGACAAAGGCCAACAGACGATCTCCTTGAGTCTGTATCCCGGGAGGCAATTGAAAGGACGCATCCCGCGGACAATCTGGTCATGAATGCCGATTATCGCAGAAAGATGGTGGGGGTATTAGTGAAGCGGGCACTTCGCCGTGCAATAGCGATGGCCCCGTAGAATAGGCAGTTAGGATCTTAAATAAGGAATTAGATCCTCATCCCCCTCC
>CAZXMB010000118.1:0-9546 GCA_964641715.1 uncultured Syntrophaceae bacterium | reverse complement strand
GGCTGGGTCGGTCCTATTTACAAGGAACTCTCTGACAGTTTGATGAAAGGCTTCAAAGAGTATTACAGAAAGACCTACAATAAAGACATAGAGATTACCTTTGTCAGACCAGGCGGATGGCCAGTTGTTGTAGATAAAGTGCGGGCCTGGAGGGGTAGACCGGACGCTGATGTATTTTTGGGCGCCGGCGCACCGGCCCATGAGGTGTTGATAAAAGAAGGCTTGATCGTTCCATACAAGCCGAAGGATTGGGATAAGGTCCCTGCCAAATGGCATGGCATGAAAGTAAAGGATGACGCAGGTTATTGGAGCTGTTTTGCGCCATGGATCGTAACAAATCTTTATAACGAAAAGGTCCTGAAGTCATTACGATTGCCGCCACCAAAGACCTGGAAGGACTTGCTCAATCCGATCTACAGGGACTATGTTGTACAGACATTACCCTACGCCTCCGGGACACAGCATGAGTGTATTGAAATACACCTCCAGACCTTCGGGGAAAAAGAAGGATGGGCCTATAATCGACTGCTGGCCGCCCAGTTGGCAAGGTTCTCCACCGGCAGCACAGATACGACTCAATTAGTGGGCCGCGGCGAAATTCCCATCGGGGTTGCGCAGCCTCAGATGAACGCAATGGCGGCGCGCAAGGATGGTTATCCCGTGCGTGACCTGTTGCCAGATAAGACGATCCTCGTCCCCGAAGCTTCGGCTCTGCTCAAAAATGCTCCCAACGAAGCCAACGGAAAAATATTCCAGGATTGGCTGTTTAGCATGGAGGGGCAAAAATATGTTCTCGAAGGTATGTACTTCCCAGCCAGGACGGATATTAAGTTCTCCGTCTGGGAAAAAGAAGGGGTTGGCGCGGCCAAGCACGCGAAGGATTCGATCGGGGTTGACTCATTCTGGGACTTGAAGGTGGGCTTTGTCGAGTATGATCTTGCCCTTGCCACGAAAAGATGGGATAGTGTCAACCGTTACTATGAGTACGAGATTTACAGAAAATTGCGTGAATTGAAAGGCAGTCTCTACCTTATTGAAGAGGTTGAAGGAGAAGTGGAAACCTCGAAAAAGAAAGGGGCGGATGTAAGTAAAGCGGAAGGAAAGATTAAAGAGGCCCGAAGACTTTTTGAATTTGAGGGGGCCTATGCGGCAGCCCGATTAGCTGCCTCGGAAGCTCGGGCATTACTCGTGGCGCGTTAATATCCGAATCAGCTACGTTAAACCAATAAGCCGTTTTTCGTTTAGATTCCCAGGTTGACCGTAAAGAGCAAGGGTGAGCATCAGCTCGCCCTTGCTCTTTTAGGGTTGAAGAAGGGTTGGAATATGTCTCGAGGAAATCTTTTCATCTCAGCGATTTTATGGTTCGTTTTAGCCCTCTTTGTCATTTATCCACTGTCTTTTTTAGTGCTCGAAAGCTTTAAAATATCCGGCACCAATGATTTTGGTATACAGAATTACATAGACTTCTTTAAAGATACCTATTACCTCAAAACATTTGGCAATACCCTGCTCCTGGGCTTACTGGTGCTCCTAACCAGCACGGCGTTTGGGTTGCCCCTGGCCTACATTCTCGCAAGGTATCGGCTGAGAGGGAAGACTCTTCTTACGGCACTCATCCTTTTGCCCATTGTGTTACCCGCTTATGCGGGGGCATTTGCCTTCATCGTCTTCTTTGGAAAACAAGGGACCTTGAACCTGCTGCTTTTACAATTAGGCCTGATCACCAAACCCGTAAACTTCATCTTCGGGTTGCACGGGCTCGTTTTCATTCAGTCGCTGCATCTTTTACCTTTTATCGTGCTCAGCCTGTCGGCGGGTTTTACGAATATTGATCCTTCCCTGGAGGAAGCCGCAGAGGTTGAAGGGGCTGGAGGGTTTAAGAGATTTCTGACCGTCACGTTGCCTCTATGTACCCCGAATTACCTGGCCGGCGCTGTGATCGTCTTCCTGTGGCCCTTCACAGATTGGTTGACACCCATGATCTTCGGACAGATCGACTTTCTCCCCTCCATTTCCTACATCAATATCGCTTACCATTTTACGGATATGTACCGCAAGTATATGGGAATCGTGTCGGTGGTCGTTTCTTCGGTGATCTGCATTGCTATGTTCTTGATTTCCAAGAGGTGGGTGGAAAGTAAGAAATATACCTCTCTATCAAAGGGAACAACACTGGAAGGAAGGATTATCGAACCCGGGGCATTCAAACGATTCTGCTCTTATCTTTACATGGTTTTGGTTGCGATCCTCGTTTTGCTCATCCCCACTGTTTTAGGATTATCCGCCTTCTCCCGAAGATGGGTTTTAACACCGATTCCGACTTATTGGACCCTTGATAATTTCAGGCTTATCTTCCTTGAAAGCCCGGGCCTGCTCAAGAATTCTTTTGTTTTTAGTGGCGTTTCACTCCTCTGGGGGGTAGCCTTTGGGCTCCCTGCAGCCTATCTGATCACACGTACCAAGGTCCGGGGGAAAGAAGCGCTCGACTTCGTGATCACTCTGATGCTTGCCTTCCCGGGGATTGCAGTGGGTGTCAGTTACCTCTTAGCCTTTTGGGAAGGGATCCCCTTAGCCACCCATTGGATCATCATGCCCCTCTCCCTCTTTGTGCGGAGGCTTCCTTATTTCCTCAGAATGGCGCATGCCTCTTACCTCCAGCTCGACGTCTCCCTTGAGGAGGCATCGGAGATTTCGGGGGCAGGGAAGCTCAAAACTTTTATGAATATTTCCTTCCCTCTATTGCTGAAAGGAGTATTTGTTGGCATCGTGATGTTTTTTATCATGGCTTTTCAAGAGATATCGACTGCGATTTTCCTTTACAGAGGAGGATGGGAAACCCTGCCCATTGGCATCTTCCTGAATTGGCACCGTGGCATGGAATTTGGAATCGCTGCGGCGATGGCCTTCTCTATGATTGTCATCATCTTCATCCTGTTACTCATTGTTTCACGGATAGGGGGAGGGATCATCGGAGCGGCATGGGGTTCTTCAGGCGGGAGGTATTAGATGGCTTTTATCAAAATTGAGAATCTCTTTAAAAAATTTGGCAGTGTGACGGCAGTGAACCATGTATGGCTTGAAGTGAACCAGGGAGAAATTTTGACCCTTCTTGGGCCCAGCGGCTGCGGCAAGACGACCACACTGCGCTGTATCGCCGGCCTGGAGAAACCGGACGAAGGGGACGTGATCATTGATGGACAATCGATGTTCGCCCGGGGGTTTGTCCCGCCCTCAAAGAGAGAAATCGGCATGGTTTTTCAAAACTATGCCGTGTGGCCTCACATGAGGGTGTTCGATAACGTCGCTTACGGCTTGAAGATCAAAAAATTACCCAAAAAAGTTATAAAGAAAAAAGTCGGAGAGACTTTAGAATCGTTGGGTTTGACTGGTCTGGAAGGGAGGTTCCCGGGGCAATTGAGCGGGGGTCAGCAGCAGCGGGTGGCCCTTGCAAGGGCTCTTGTGGGGAACCCGAAGGTATTACTCTTGGATGAGCCGCTCAGCAACCTCGACGCTAAGCTCAGAGAAAAGATGAGATTTGAGATCAAAAGCCTGGTGAGGCGAATGGGGATCACATCGGTTTACGTCACCCATGACCAGGCGGAGGCGATGGTGATCTCCGATCGTGTATCGGTCATGAATGCGGGGGACATCGTACAGGTCGATACCCCGGAGGAGATCTACAAAAAACCGGCAAACAGGTTTGTTGCGGATTTCATAGGGACCACAAACTTCATAGTGGGCGAGATATCAGAAGTGGTCAAGGAGAGAGAGTTGGTCCTTGTTCATACCGAATTCGGCCAGAAGATGCTTTGCAAGATTCCGGACCCTGCAATGACCAGCACAAATAAGAAAGTGAACATCTCTATCCGGCCTGAGGATATAGAGCTATTCAAAGAACCGAGAGAGGGTGGAGACAATCTATTCAAGGGCACGATTATGCACAGAGCTTACCTCGGTAATTTTCTTTACCTGTTTGTGAATGTTGACCACACCATGATCAGGGTTCAAGCCCCCTATGGGATTGAACAGAAGGAGGGAGAAGAACTCTTTCTTTTCCTGAATCCTGAAAAATGTGTCATCCTGCCCTGACGATATAGCTTCACGAAGGGATTTATTTCATCGACTTCCCAAGGGTTTGGCTTTTTGCCATCAGCAAGAGTGCCGGGACCAAAATGGGAGGGGTGTTCGGTTAGATGTTTAAAGGATTTATTTTCGATCTGGATGGGACAGTTTATCTCAGCGACTCCCTGATTCCCGGTGCAGATCGGGTGATTGGGCTTCTCAGGGAGAAAAGGAAAAGGGTTGCTTTTCTCTCCAATAAACCCCTTCAAACCCGGAAGGATTATGCGGAAAAACTGACGCGCCTGGGTATCCCCACCCAACCTGATGAAGTCATCAACTCCACCTTTGTGATGGCCCATTATCTTAAAAATAACGCTCCCCGGGCGAGGCTCTTTGTGGTAGGCGAGGCTCCTTTTGTTGAAGAGTTGAAAGGGGCTGGTTTTACTATTACAGAGGAGCCAAAAGAGATTGAATATGTAGTGGTGGCGTTTGACCGGACGTTTGATTACCGAAAACTTAATATTGCCTACCAGGCCATCAAGCTTGGAGCCCATTTTGTTGCGACCAACCCTGACCGGACCTGTCCTGTTGAGGGAGGAGAGATTCCTGACTGCGCCGCAATGATCGCAGCCGTTGAGGCCGTCACGGAAAAGAAGGTCGAGACCATTGTGGGAAAACCCTCTCCCATCATGGTCCAAACAGTTCTGGAGGTGATGGGCCTGAAACCAGTAGAATGCATATTGATCGGAGACCGTTTGGAGACTGATATCAAGATGGGCAAGGATGCCGGAATTGCAACAGGGATTGTCCTTACCGGCGTGACCGATGAAGAGGATCTCAAGAGAATCAAACACACCTCCAGCCAACCCGACTTTGTCTTCCAAAGCATTGCCGACGTCGAAAACCTGTTGATAAGCACATAGGGTGCCAGGTCTACACTCTTGCCAAACTTTTTTATGGATGGCCCCAAAATGTGACCTCAAAATCACCCCATCTTCTCCCTCGCCTCCCTGAGGGTTATACTCCTACCTTCTACCATATGAAAATAATTTAAAAAATGATTGCACCGTAAGGAATGATAAGTGAAAAGTGTAGGCTTGATACCCTATGATTTCTTGCGAGAGAGATCTTTGAGAATCTTGATGGAGTCGTTGAAAGGATTTATTAAAACCTATAATCTCCCCTCCCCCCTCTTTAGAAAAGAGGGGATTAGCAAAGGAGGGCGAAGGGGATTTAAGTGATTGCATCTCTTAATACCTGGACTGGGTGTAAGACCTTCAAACCGGTGAGGTGGCGGATCTGCATGCGGCAGCCCTCGCAGTCCGTCAGGACGACCTCAGGTTTCAGTCGATCGATGGCTTCGGCCAGATCCGTCCCGATCTCCTGAGAAATTTCATATTTCTCTTTCTTGAAACCAAAGGTTCCTCCCATCCCGCAACAATCCGCATCGATATGGTCGATTTTAAGGCCCGGAATGAGCCTTAGAATTTCAAGAGCAGGCAGACCAGTACCCAGAGCTCTCAAATGGCAGGGGGCAAAGTAAGCGGCCTTTATCTGGAGTTTCTTAAAACGGGTATTCAGATTTCCTGATTCTCTTAAATCTCGGAGATACTCAAAGAGATCAAAAGTATGCCGGGCCACTTCCTCTGATTCCGGGATGTTTAAGAAATGGCCATATTCATGCCTGATCATATGGCCACAACTGGTCGAGGAAAAAATGATATCTGATCCGGATCGGATGGCTTTAAGAAGGGATGGGACATTTCGCAGTCCCATCTCTCTTGCCCCCCTGAAGTCGCCGTTGCCCAGCATGGGAATGCCACAGCATTGCTGGGGAGGCAGAGAGACTTCAAACCCATTTGCTTCAAGGACTTGAACGGTAGCCTTTCCTACATCCACTTCGTTCGTATTGATGTAACATCCATAAAAATAGGCAATCTTCTTTCTATCTTTGGAATGAGATTCAAATCCCCCTCTCCTCCCTCGGTTTCGAGTCGTCCCGACTTTACTAAAGGGGGGTGAGGGGGGATTATCTGCTTCTATTGTTTGAGGGCCTTGAGACTGATGCTTTTTAAACCATTGCCGAAAGGTTGGAGATTGATACGGAGGGAGTTCCCTTCTCCTATCTATTCTCAAGACCGATTCCGCAATCCATTTGAAAATAGAGTTCCGGAAAAGACGGTTGATGAGGGGAGAGAAGAAAGCTCCAAATCGACCATATAGAAAAGAATGAGTTAGTAACCAGTCTCGAAGAGACCTTCCTTTCTCATCCAGATATTTCGCTTTTGCGATCAGGTTCAGCTCTGAGATGGGAACGCTTGAAGAGCAGACAAGATCGCAGAGGTGGCAGCCGATGCAGAGGTCAATCCAATTGTCAACAGATGGATCTTCTGTCCTCCGGAATCTTTCGGCTCCTGGTCCTGCCTGCTTGGGGCCCGCAAAAAGGGGGCTGACCCGTGAGACCGGGCAGACCGCCATACAGGCCGCACAGCGGATACATAGATCGGAATTATTTCGGGGCCAAGTTTTTTCCATTGAACCCATTTGAGCAATTGGAAAAAATGCTAAAGTTCAAATGTTAAATCAGATCCAAAACTCAAATGAGATGCCGAAACAAGTTCGGCATGACAAGATTGTCATTCTGAACTTGTTTCAGAATCTTGCTTTTAACCACTCAGCGCTTGTTTGGCTGCCCAATATCCTGTTGAAATTTCGATCCCTTCTCTTGACTTTTCATTGATACAGTGATGACCAAACAGGATCGTGCCAGCTACCCATACATTTTCAAAAATGGGCTCCCCTGTCTTATCAATGGGACGGAGAGAGGAGTCAGTTAAAATACCCGAACGGTGGATCGGGTGTTCATCGAAGAAGGATTTCCTGAACCATTCCTCCTGTGTTCCGGGCTGGGAGACCGGCAGATTGAAGATGGGCTCCAATACCCCTCTCCGATCAGCCACCAATCCTCCACCCATAAAACGGCCTGTGGCAAGGATATAACGGTCCGCAGAATAAGAATTTGTGATCGGAGGATGAAAAACTTCAATTTCCTCACATCGTTTCCTTCTTAGAACGACCTTAGAAACTGAATAACCTGAAAGAAAGGTCACCTCTTTTTGAATCAGCCCTGCCTTGAACCGGTTGAAGATCCTCATCCCCGGGATGGAGGGCGGAAGAACAGGGATCTCGAACACAGAGACTCCTGTCTTCTTCTCCAGGTCTTTCCTTACCCCCATGGGATCATTTATTCCTAAAACAGCAGGAAGGCCAATTAATTCCTCATCTCTTATCTCTTTTTTGACTTCCGTGCCGATGAATTCCCTGAAAGAGGGCTGTTCCATCCACCTTGCAAGCGCTGTTGCAATCATTTCCGTGGACGGGCTTTCAGGCAGAGAGAGCGTGATCCCCCGAGATTTGAATAAATCAGCCAAACGCTGGGCACAAAAATCCTTATAACCTCTGAATCCTATGATCAGAGTTCTTTTCTCTTTGAGTGTCATTGATCTCATCATGGTGGATGGAATGAGGTAAGTTGGCCGGAATGTTCCTGCACCTGTGGGCATAAAGCTATTTGCCTCATCTCTTGACTGGAACGTATAGGGTGGCGGGAAGAAAGAGTTAAATGAGGAAATCGCTTCCTCTACCTTTTCTAACCCCATCTTTCCATAGGGATGTTCAGGATGATCGTGGATCCACTGGGAGAGGCCATCCTTCATCTTTATGCTTTGAGGAAGGGTTCCCAGAAGATCAATGGTATTTGAAAGGATGGACAGAGTGCCCATTCCTTTTCCGATGATTAGGGCCTTCTTGCCGGCCTCGGCGGCTGTTTTTGCAGCCATCAGACCGGAGAGCCCCATCCCGATGATAATGAGATCGTAATGCATAGCTTTTTAATACAGGGTTCGAGGATTCGAGGGTTCATGGTTTCAAGTGTATTTCACTAAAACCCTGGAACCCTTGGCCGCTTGAATCCTATAAGTTGAAAAGTCCCTTATAGATCGATTCGATTAGCTCTTCTTCTTTGACAGCCGATCCCCAGAGAATCGGTCGAATCCCCTTCCATCTCTCTTCAAGAAAGTCTTTTAATACCCTGTTCGAATCTCCTTCAACCACTCCTAAATCATGTAACACTCCGAGCAGGCGATAGATACAGAATCCCCCCTGACATGTCCCTTTGGCCAGTCGGGTCCGATGAATGATATCCTGAAGGTCTTTCAATTTCCCTCCCTTCAAGACCTCTTCCAACTCTTCTCTTCCGACCAGTTCGCAGTCACACAGGATTTCCCTTTTCTCTCCAGAAATCGATTGGCTAAATGACTTCAATCGGTCTTTTAGGCCTTTAGACTTCTGCGCACCGGGAAGGGGCTTTAAATGGGTGGAGCAGGGAACAGAAATTCCCATTTTCTGGCAGAGTAAGTCAGAGGCTTTTTCGGCCATCAACCTGTAAGTGACCAGTTTTCCCCCTGTGATCGTGATCAGATTCTTTATCCCGTCTCTCTTCTCATGGTCGATCAGGACAAATCCGCGGCTGATGGCACGGTCATCTTCTTTTCCCTGTCCAAGAAACAGAGGCCTGATACCTGCATAAGCCCGGATCAACCTAACTTCCTGAATCGCAGGGATCATCTTCGATGTCTCCTGAATTAAGAGAGAGACCTCATCAGGGGTAACCTCAAAATTTTCAACTTCTTCCAAACGAATGGAAGTCGTTCCGAGTATGGATACCGTATGGTTTGGAACAACGATATCCCCATCCGATGGGGGCCTGCATCGATTGATCACCCTGTGATTGAGCCTAAGATTGGTGATGAGCATAGATCCCTTCGAAAGAGCCATACTGATCCGAAGGCCGGCGAGTTTTAAAAATTGACCTGCCCAGGCACCTGTGGCATTGATGAGAAAGGAGGCGTCGATTGAATGCTCCTCGCCGCTCTGGAGATCTTTCGCCACGATGTCTTTTATCTTATCTCCGTCTAACAGGAGAGAGGTGACCTCTGTGTGGAGAAGGACTTTCGCGCCATGCTCCTCGGCATCTCTCGCATTTGACAAGACCAATTCAAATGGATCGATCGCGCCGTCCGGAACCTTCACCGCACTGAGAAGATCGGGGTTAAGTTCCGGCTCTAAAGAGAGGGTCTCATCAGGAGATAAAAGGGCAGTTTGAATCCCTGCCTCTTCACAGGATCGAAGAAATTTCTCCCTGAAATCGAGACCGTCCTCGGGAAGGGAGATGAAAAGGCCTTCTGTCTCTTCAATACAGTGAGGGGCGATCTTTCTGAGGATCTTATTCTCAGCGATACATTCACGAGCCGCTTCGGGATCTGAGACCGCATATCTTCCGCCGCTATGGAAGAGACCGTGGTTTCGGCCTGAGGCACCGGAGGTGAAATCCCCCTTTTCGATCAAGATGGAAGGGATTCCTCTCAGAGATAAATCTCTTGAGATTCCGACACCGGTTGCTCCCCCACCGACGATCAACACTTC
>CAZXMB010000117.1:0-9603 GCA_964641715.1 uncultured Syntrophaceae bacterium | reverse complement strand
GGGGAGGATTCGAACCTCCGAAGGCATCGCCAACAGATTTACAGTCTGTCCCCTTTGGCCGCTCGGGAACCTCTCCGACTCTAAACCACAAATTTTTTGATTGATCAAATTCCTCCCGGTAAAGAAAAAGATTGGAAAATCAATGAGTTACATATGTGGAATATAGGTTAATAAGATATTTAACTTACTAAATTTAACAGTATCATACTTATTTGTCAAGAATTTTTTAGGTATTTTTTTATTATTATTTTAAAATGCATTATTTCAAATTGACGATGTAAAGATTATTATATATAATTTTAAATATGGATGAACCTTCTAAAAAACAGCAGATCCTCCAGGATCTGAGGAAATTCGTCCTTTCAAAGGCCTCCATCGTCTACATTCTGTCGGATGAAGAAGATCGGGTCGAGGTGCTTCTTAAAGAGCTTTCGTCCACCTTCCAACCCAGACCAAAACTCTTTATCTGGAACCCCTTTCATGGTCTAACGGGAGAGGAGGAGACCATTGAAAACTCAAAAAATCCAATTGAAGCCCTGGACAAAGTGATCCAGCGGACAGACCAGGCCTTTTACCTTTTTGAGGGAATTCACTCCCTCATGAATAAAGATCCTCTGTTGGCAAGAAAGATGAAGGATATCCACCGGGCCCTTCGAAATCGTTACGCCACCCTCTTTATCATTGCCTCTGTGTTGATCGTACCAGAGGAGCTCTTCCGGGATATGGTCATTTATGAGCTCCCCATGCCGGATATCAGCGAAGTGGAACGGATCCTCAATCAGGTGATTGGAGGGTATCCACAATCGGCTAAATTAACCGAATCTCTTACCCCCGAGTTAAGGGATCGGATGACAAAGGCCGCTCTGGGCCTCTCCCTTGATCAGGTGGCTCGTGCTTTCCGGAGTGCTTTGATCGGAAGGACAAATCTTGACCCTTCCGTGGTGGATGCAATCATCGAGGAAAAGGGACAACTGATTAAAAAATCAGGAATTCTGAAATTGGTGACTGACCGACCCACTCTCGATGAGATTGGAGGGCTTGATAACCTCAAGGATTGGTTGAAAAAAAGGGCCGGGGTTTTAAGTAAAGATAGCAAGACCTTTGGGCTCCAGCTTCCCAAAGGGGTATTGATTACAGGACTTTCAGGATGTGGGAAAAGCCTCTGCGCCAAGGCATTCGCCTCTTTCTGGGGAATCCCGCTTCTGCATCTTGATATGGCAAGGCTTTATGATGGGACCGCTGGGGAACCTGAAAAGGCCTTGCAGGTGGCTCTTCAAACAGCCGAAACCGTTGCACCCTCTGTCCTGTGGATCGACGAGATCGAAGCGGGGATCAGTATCCAGAGTCAGAAGGCGGGGGGAGGAACTCAGTCGAGGGTTTTTGCCTCCTTTCTTACCTGGATGCAGGAGAAAAAGGCCTTTGTCTTTATTGCAGCGACAGCCAATGTCATTGAGCTCCTTCCACCTGAGGTTTTAAGAAAGGGCCGTTTTGACCAGATCTTTTTTGTCACCCTCCCCAATCCTCAAGAAAGGAAGTCCATCCTCTCCATCCATTTGAAAAGGAGTGGAGCGGATCTTTCTAAAATTAATTTAAATATGCTGATCAAGGTGACTGAAGGGTTTAATGGCGCCGAAATTGAACAGGCGGTCAACGGTGCGATGATTGAAGCCTTCAACGAAGGCCGCTCACCTACAGAACAGGACATTGTGATTGCTGCCGGAAATATCGTCCCCCTATCGATTACGATGAAAGAGGAGATCGGGAGGATGGAACGATGGGCCTATAACCGGGCCATCCCCGCTTCCAAATAAGCTATTCAGGATCAATAATCCTCTTCTTCCTCCTCATCGTAATCCTCTTCCTCCTCTTCATACTCTTCATACTCTTCACCCTCTTCCTCTTCTTCTTCTTCTTCTTCCTCCTCTTCCTCCTCGTCCTTCTTCCTTTTTTTTGCTTTGAAATCGATCTTTTCTAAACTTTCATCGCCGAGATCATCGATCACTTCATTGAAAAATAATGCCAGAGAGATCAAATACTCTTCCGGCAGTTCCCTGAACCATTCCATGACCTTCTCTGCCATCTCCATCTTTTCGCTGCCGGTGGCATCCTCAATTAGATCAATGGCCTTTCGATAATGTTTGTTGAAAGCCCGTATCATAAAACGATTGACCTCCTGTAAACCAGAATGATTTCTATGAAGAATATTGTTTAAACATTATACTTTCCTCTCTTATTGTCAACAATAAAAATACAACAGAGAGTTCCGGTAAATCTCAATCCTTTTTAAAGCACAATGAATCTTTTCAGTTCCTCTTTTTATCATCATCCGATGCGGAATAATAGCTGATTAGAAATGGTCGATTATTTATATTATATTAAATTAATGATAACAATCATACCAATAGAGGAGGAGAGATGGAGAAAGTCAGACTCGGAAGGACAAACCTAATCGTAACCAAACTGGGATGGGGCGGAATTCCAATTCAGCGTGTGGGTGAACAGGAAGCCATCTCCGTCATCCGGACGGTCATTGAAATGGGAGTGGATCTGCTCGATACAGCCCGTGCTTATACGAACAGTGAGCACCGGATTGGGCTGGCACTCCAAAAAGTGAATAAACCCGTCATTCTTTCTTCAAAATCTCTTAACAGAAAAGAGACCATTTATAAGGATGTCCACGAAAGCCTCGAGCAAATGAAGGTGAAGAAAGTCCATCTCTACCACCTACATGGTATCTCCAGCTTTGAAGAATATGAGAAGGTAATGGCTCCTGGAGGCGCTTATGAAGGATTAAAGCGTGCGCGAGATGAAGGGCTGATTGATCATATTGGTATTACCAGCCATAACCTCCGTGTATTGGAGAGGGCTATTGGAGAAGGGCATTTTGAAGTCATCATGGCTTGTTACAGTTTTTTGGAACCCGAGGCTGCCCTGAAAATCTTTCCTCTGGCCAGGGAAAAAGAGGTCGGGGTATTGACCATGAAGCCATTCTCAGGCGGGGTGATTGAGGAAGCAGGCCCAGCCTTGAGGTTTGTACTCTCAACGGCGAGCATCGTGCCCATACCGGGGTCAGAGACTCTGGAGAAGGCTCTCGAGAATTGGAAGATTTTCATTGAGGGCCACTCCCTGACGGAAAAAGATGGAGAAAAAATAGAAGCCCTAAAAAAGGAATTTAACCATCAATTCTGCAGGCGCTGTGACTACTGCCAGCCCTGTACGGAAAAGATCAACATCCAGTTTGCCGTCGGGTTAAAATCTATCATCAAACGCTTTGGCCCTCCTGCTCAGGAGGAGCTCGGGTGGATGAAGGATTTAATCGAAAAGGCTCGAAACTGCTCCCAGTGTGGAGAATGCCTGCCGCGCTGTCCTTACCATTTACCCATTCCCGACATGATTAAAGAGAACCTGGCCTGGTTCGACAGCCTGAGCAATCAGTAAATGGCTGACTCTTTATAAAGAGACCAAGTGGTTTATTGGATTTTGTCAAATGGCACGGATAGACTCCTAACAGATCGACCTGTAGAGGCATTGATGGCATTTGTGTTTTGGACTCGTCGTAGGCATAAACGGATACTCTGGATCGATGACCTCTCTTAACAGGGTAAAGAGGATGTGGTGGAGGTCACTCAATCCCTGACCAAATTCGGATGGATCTTCGAAAAGGGGCAATTCGATGGAGGGTTGAATGATATTCCTTCCAAGAAGTAAGAAGGAACAATCGATCTCTTCAGGCCTCTTTCCGGTTTCCTGAGAATAGACAATCAGATAGAAGGGGAGCTGAAGCGTGCCGATGGCCTCACTCCAGCTTTCCCTGTCTTGGGGATTGAGTTTATTGAAATGAATGCTCAAATAACTCCTGTTGGCCGTGGTCTTATAGTCTATGATCGCTGTCCTCCCTGCCCGCTTCTCCACTCTATCCAGCCTGGCGGTGAGTTTAAAGGATTCCCTGAGAACCTCCAATCGATGCTCAAGGGCGATGATCTCGATGGGCATCTCCTTGATCTTGGGGATCTGCCAATTCCTTATAAAATCCTTCAGATGCTTCTCCATCTGAGTTCTCAAAAGGTAGATCTCGCCTGAAGGATCCTCGCCGTACTTCTCTTTAAAACAATCATGGATGATCCCTTCAAGTTCTCTGAGGTTCATATCCTTCTCCGAAAGGATTCGCCCCATCTTTCCCTTAAAATAGTCAAGAAGAACCCGGTGAATAAAAAGGCCGATCTCCTCCCTTTCCAGCTCATCTGAAACCACCTCTCTCTCTGTAAGGCCAAGGACATGCTCATAATAGAACATGAGCGGGCAGCGGAGGTAGGTATCAAGTGAGGATGGGCTGAAGAAATAATCCTTCAGGAATCGGACCACCTCATCGGATTTCTTGACGGGATGGGGCCTTTTACCCCGGAGGGTTACCGAATACTGAATGGCCTTTACGTAGCCCTTGTCATCGCTCTTCCTCTCCTCCTTCTGCCTCTCCCAGAGAAGCCTCTCAACGAACCGACTCCGGTCCTTTTCAGCATTCTCCACATAGAAGAGATGAACCTCCCGGGCTCCCCGGAGGAGGGTATCAAAATAGCAGGCCGCAAGCCTTTCCCGGTCAAGGTAGGTAGGAAGCCCTAACCTCTTTCTCACCTGAAAGGGCAAAAGGCTATCTTCCTTGGTGATCTCAGGGACGATCCCCTCATTGGCATCCAGGAAAAAGACCTTCTCGAACTGAATATTTCTCGTCTCAAGAAACCCCAGGACCTGAATCCCTTTGATGGGGGTCCCCGTAAAAGGGGTATAAGTGGCCGCGATCACCTTTTTGATCAGATTGAAGTAGCTTCCGATCCCACCAAATCTCACCTCCCTCATCAAAGATCTCGAAAGGAGGTCAAGCTGGGTGGCAAATGATTCGGCGTAGGGATAGAAAAAGGGATGAAGATGGGCGGTGCTCTTCTCGTAAATATATTCGATCACCTCCTTCAACCTCACCGCGAAGTCACCGACATTCCTGCAGGAGGTCATCCTCTCAATCGTGTTCCGGTGGATTGCCTTTAAATGGTCCCTGATCCCTTCCAGCGTAACATCCGGTTCTGTATTTAAAATCCTTTCCCTGATATAACGAAGGATCGTCTCATCCTTTTCAATCTCTGGAAGGGAGATGAATTTCTTTGACCTCTTTTCTGTTAAGCCCTCCTCAATGATATGAAAAAGAATCCTGGTCACCTCTGCTCGTCCATCAAAATAGATATTCTTGATGTAGGGATGAAGGATGAATTGAAGGTAATGGGGCACATAGAGACGGTCCCCATCCATGGAAGTGATGACCCCCATGAGACGATTGAAAAGGCCGAAGAGCGGGGTCCTCTGAAGGGGATACCCGAGAGAGATATTGTAGCCATCCGGTTTGAGAAGGTTCAATGCCTGATGGAATAAGGGGAAGAGTGTTTCGGCCGAGGGAAGGACGATCACGGTATTCTCATCAAGTTTCTCACCCCGCTCCATCTGGTCCTTCAAAATGCTCCCCATCCCGAGGACCTGACCATGAGTATCCGGACTCTTATAAAAATAAACAGCCGGATTCCCTTTTCCCCCTACCATTTCAGCTCTTATCCCAAGCTCAGAGAGGTCTATCCCAAAGCTATCCTGGAACAGGAAGATCGTTTCTTCCCTCCTTTTGAAGAAATCGAAAATCCTTTTTTCCGCCCTCGTAAGCCCGAAAAAGCCTGCAAGGATGATCTTTTCGAAAGGATCGAGGTTGGCCCTCTCAATATTTAAAGAGGCTTCGTGGTATCTCGAAGAACGGGTGGAATAATGGGCTTGATCTATCTTCTGATAAAATGTCTCATAGAAATAAGAAAGGGATTGGAGTCTTTTGGCTGTGGGTCCCGGAATATTTCCCCCGCTCATAGGATCGATCTCCTTTACCGTGCGGGGAAGGACACCTTCGATGTAAAGCTCCTCCAGGTCGTTAAAGATCTTCAAACCGATTGGGAAAAAGGTATCCGGACTGATAAAGCTCTTCTTCCCAAGAGGATTCGGGGAAGACCGGTGAATGTCATAGAGGATGGCCACCGCATCGACCGGTTCGAGTTTCCTCTTCCTCCGGTTGAGGAGCCCTTCATAGAGATAGTCGACAAACTCATCCATTGAAAAGATGCGAGGCGGTAGGGTACTTGATCTCTCCCTTTCTGAGAGTGCTTTTCTTAGAAAGTGAGAGGGCCTCTTGCCCGGAAAGACGACCAGGTTGGAGGAATAGTCTTTCTCGATGCCGGAGAGATGGCTGAGGATCACCTCGATCAGGTTTTGGGTGGGGGAAATCAAAAAGGCCTTCGTCCGATCCTCACCCCCTCTTTCAGGTCGGTATAGGCAATCATTCCCTCAATCTCTTTATCGGGATAGAGGTCTTTTAAGACCCTCATATAATTTCTGAGCTGCGATATATGCCTCTCTTCCGTCTTCTTTTCACCGCCTGTCTTGTAGTCCATTACCATGACCCTGTCTTCGTCAATGATGACTCTGTCCATTCTCAGGAGATTTCCCTCCGGATCCGAAAAATCCTGTTCCCTTCTGATCACCCTTCCGGGTTTCGGATTGAAATAAGGTCTGACGTCTTGGTGAAGGAAAAACTCCATCAGTTCCCTTCTGATCGGATCCACCGGATACTCCAGGTTGGAATCATGCATGACCTCCCTGATCACCTCTTCCAATCTCGTTTCGAGGTCCTCATCCAGATACTCAATGAAATAGAGTATCCTGTGGATAAACTCTCCCCTCCGTCTTTCCTCGATATTGAGCTCCTCCAGGGTGGCCAAGGAAGTAAAGTCCACCTCCCGTGTAAAATGGTGAAGTTGGAGATAGTCTTGATGGACAGCCTTCGAAGTCTTAAAGGGCCCCTTCTTTTCCAAAGGAAAAATCTCCACTTCCCCCAGGAGATCGATTGGAAATTGTCTCCTCTTCCCTGAAACGCCAATCACATAGAGCTCGGACTCAGGTCTCGTAAACCCCACATAGAGCGTGTTGAGCCTGTTCACCCTCTCCTTGATCCTCTCCTCTTCATAAGCCTTCCGAAGAAGGTCATTTGCCTTGGCACTATCCCGATTGATCTTAAGGAGGACGACCCCATCTTCTTTTTCATTGATGATATATTTAAAAGCCCGACTCTGCTCCCCATAAAGGATCAGGATGACGACCGGAAACCCTAAGCCCTTCACCTTGTGGATCGTCATCACATGGACAGCGTTGATTCCCGCAGGGACATCAATATTCCACTCGGTTTCTCCGGATACCTCATCACGGGCAAGCCTGAGAAAATCTCCGGGGTTATTCATTCCCTCTCTTTCGAAGTTCTTGATCACCTCAAGGATCTTGACGAGTGTTGCCTCCTCTTCTCTAAACGTCTTGAAGACTTCAAAAACCCGATAGATCTCGCTGACCAGGTCATAGAGGGGAAGATATCCGGTTGACCTGAAAAGCCCATCGAAATAGTCCTCCCAGAGATCGGGAAATTCTTTTTGAAAGAGTTTGTAAAGAGGCCTCCTCTTGCGGTTCCTGAATAGAAAGCCACGGAGCTTTTCCAGTTCAATCCCCCTCTCCCGCCCCGTCAATGCTCCTCTGAATATCTCTCCTAACAGGAAGCCCGAGAAAGAAAGGTCATCCGGCGGGGAATCGAGAAAGGTCAAAAGAAAGAAGACCTCTTCGGTCAATTTCCTCCTCCTGATATCGAGACTGCTATAGGAGATGAAAGGGACATCCATTTCATTGAGCCAGGTCGTCAGGTTCACCACATCCTCGTTTTGATGGGTAAGAATTCCAATATCGGAATAGAGATATCCCCTTTCCCTGAGATCCCGTATGAGAGTCTGCAATTCCGCCTTTTCAGGAGGCTCCTCATCGTCCTTCTCACACAGCCTCACCTCCGCATAACCCAGCCCTTCATGACCCTCTTTAACCCGTTGGAAATAGTCGGTCAGCCCGCTTCTTTCCGCCGCCTCCCGGTAATCCCCATGGGCAGTCACGACCTTCTTGAAGAACATCTCATTGAATTTGACGATCCCTTCGAGACTCCGGTAATTAACCTGCAGCTCCTTTACCTCATGATGGGCTGAGGGAAAGGGATTGAGTGACTCGAGACTCCTCATGATCCTGTAATCGGCATCCCTGAATCCATAGATGGCCTGTTTGGTATCGCCCACGGCAAAGAAGCTCCCCCCCTCAGCAAGGGAGTTCTCGATCAGGGGACGAAGATTGCCCCACTGGATGGGAGAGGTGTCCTGAAACTCATCCATCAGGTAGTGGGCGATGGTCTCGCCGATCCCGAAGTAAACATCAGGGATGATCTCGCGATCGAGGTAATCAGAGAGTTTTTTGTTGATGTCGTCAATGAAGATGATCCCCTCTTCTCTCTTGGTTCTCTCGAGAACATCCCGGAAAGCCTCATAGGCCTTCAAATAGGGGATATAATACCGGACAGCATAGATCCGGGCATACTTCCTGATCAGCTCACCGACTTTCTTCCATTGCCTTAAGATCTCCTGATATCCCGGATGGGTTTCGGCATCCCTGGGTTTAAGGACAGGAGGATTCTTAAGACCCTTGTCAAGGAGGTCACGAAAACTTCCCATCCTGATCGCTTTAAGAATCTTTTCAAAGGTGGACTGCTGGCTTTCCACCAGGTCTGACTCATGGATCAGTTGATTGAGTTTCTCAGCCGTATCCGATAGTTCAACCTTGATGGATTCAAACCCATCTTTCTGGTCGGGCAGGATGACCCCTTTCACCATGGAAGAGAGCTTTTGGTAGATCTCCTCGATCTCTTCAAGAACCGCCTTGGATGGGTCCCAAAGATAGGAAGCCTCTGCCCCTCTCCCCTCTGAAATGAGTCCTAAGAGTTCCTCGAGAAAATGTGCCTCCGGAGTGGAGGGTCTCACCCTGCGTAAAAAACGATTGAAGGCATAGGCCAGGACAGGTCCTTTATCCATCAGAATATCAAAATCAGGGCTATATCCGAGATCAATGGCTGAGGCCCTATAGATGGAGGTCATGAAACTGTCGATCGTTTTTACCTGGAAGTCGGTGTAGTTTAAGAGAATCTCGTCGATGAGGGCATCTGCTCTCCGGACCAGCCGATTTTTATCAAGGGAGAGGACCTGAGAAAGCTGGTGAAGCTTATCCGTGTCCCCGAAGGAGATCTCTTTGAGCCATGAAAGGATCCTCTCTTTCATCTCTTTTGCGGCATTGTTGGAGAAGGTAATGGCGAGAATATTCCTGAGATGATTTTGAGGGATCTTCTCCGAAAGGATGAATTGAACAAACCTCTCCGCCAGGGCATAGGTCTTACCGGAACCCGCAGAGGCTCTCAAAAGGATGAGGTGGGGAAAACGAAGGTCAACATCTCTTACTAATATTGAAGCTTCCAATGGTTCCCTGATGATAAGATAATTTGAATTCTCTTTTAACTCACATTTTATTCATTATCGAAGGGAGATTCAACCTTTTTTGTCTACAGTGACTCACCACTTCATATCCATTTTATTTGACACAAAAGGCAATATTTTTTATATTGTTACCTGTGCCGGAGTGGTGAAACTGGTAGACGCACGGGACTCAAAATCCCGCGGGGCT
>CAZXMB010000116.1:0-9690 GCA_964641715.1 uncultured Syntrophaceae bacterium | reverse complement strand
ACCTTATCCAAGGCCCTGGAAGGGAGAAGGGAATTTTAAAGGTGGCTTTTTTTCTTGACAAGTTTATTTTAAAAGGTTAACGTTAACGCATTAATTTTTTGAATATTTTCAAAAGCAGGGTTTTAGAGGATTTTTTTGTTAACTATTTGATTTTTATTATTTTTTAGCATTGGAAAGAAGAATAAAATATTTTAGGATTAGAAAGCTGAAAGATTAATCGGGAGATTCTAATGATTGAGATTCGATTTCATGGAAGAGGTGGTCAGGGAGCTGTAACTTCTGCTGAACTTTTAGCCCTTGCAGCTATTGAGGAGGGAAAATATGCCCAGGCATTTCCAAGCTTCGGCCCGGAGCGCAGGGGAGCTCCTGTCCTGGCTTTCTGCAGGATCAGTGACCAACCCATTAAGATCAGAGCAAATATCTATGAACCCGATATTGTGGTGGTCCTTGATGCCTCTCTTTTGAAGATCGTCAATGTGGCCGGAGGGCTGAAACCCGATGGGATTATCGTTACGACCAGCAGTGACTCTCCTGAAAAGGTGAAAGAAGATCTGAAGATAAAAAACCGGGTCGGAGTGGTGGATGCGGTGAAAATTGCGAGGGAGGTTCTTGGCCTTCCCATTACCAATACAACCATGCTTGGGTCTCTGGTAAAGGCCTCGGAATTGGTGAAGAAGGAATCATTTATCCCTCCCCTGAAGGGGCGTTTTGGCCGGATTGCCGAGAAGAATATTTCAGCTTTTGAAAGGGCCTATCGGGAGACTATCCTCCTTTAATCAATGTTTAAGATCCCCCATTCCCATGATAAGAGGTTCGGGGATGCAATTTATTTAAGAGAAGGAGTCAAGGGCTATGACAAAGCCAGAGTCAGAATGGACATGGAAGGAGCTTTCGGTCGGAAATGTCATCTTAGAGCCCGGCAATGCCAGCCAGTACCGGACAGGGGATTGGAAGACCCTTAAACCGGTTCTGAACAGGGAACTCTGTGTTCATTGCGGAGTGTGTTATATCTTCTGTCCGGATATGGCCTATCACCTGGACGAAGAGGGCTATTTCGTTGCGGATCTATTCTATTGCAAGGGTTGCGGGATCTGTGCAAAGGAATGCCCCACCGGGGCCATCACCATGGTGTTAGAAGAGGAGGAGAAATAGATGGGGAAAAGGGTTGGGATGGAAGTTTCCATTGCTGCCGCCGAGGCCGTCAAGCAGGCCAATGTCGATGTGATCTCGGCCTATCCGATTACCCCCCAGACGCATATTGTTGAGCACCTGTCCGAACTGGTGGCCAACGGAGAGCTTGACGCAGAATTCTTCTGTGTGGAGTCGGAGCATTCCGCGCTGAGCGTCTGTGTGGGGGCCGCGGCTACCGGAGCAAGGACATTCACCTGCACGAGTTCACAGGGATTGGTCCTGATGAGCGAGATCACCTATATCACATCGGGTCTGAGGCTGCCGGTCCTGATGATCCTTGCCAACCGGACCATCTCCGCTCCCCTGAGCATCTGGAATGATCACAGTGATGCGATGTCCATACGGGACTGCGGGTGGATTCAGTTCTTTGTGGAAAACGGCCAGGAGGTTTATGACCATGTGTTTGTGTCCTACCGGTTAGCCGAGGACAGAGAGGTTCTCTTTCCGGTCATCATCAATATGGACGGGTTCATCCTGAGCCATGTGATCGAACCCGTCGAGCTGATCGGGCAGGAAAAGATCGATCAGTTTCTTCCTCCCTATCAACCCCTTCACCAGCTTCACCCCGATCATCCGATCACCATGGGAGCCTTTGCCCTGCCCAGTATCTTTGCGGAGGCGAAGAAGGCCCAGGAGGTGGCCCTCCGGTCCTCGCTGCCCAAGATCATAGAGACCTGGAAGGCCTTTGGAGAGATGACAGGGAGGTATTACAACCCCATCGAGACCTATCAGGCTGAAGATGCCGATACCTTACTGGTCACCATGGGAAGTTTCGGGGAGACCGCCTCCGTGGCTGTGGATAAGATGAGAGAAGGGGGGAGATCCGCGGGGCTTGTAAAGATCCGTCTCTGGCGGCCTTTTCCTTTTGAGGCCTTTAAGAATGCCACCCTGGGTGCAAAACGGCTGGTCGTGATCGACCGGGCCATTTCTGCCGGGGCATGCGGGCCTGTGGCCTCGGAGGTCAAGGCAGCCCTTTACGGAGAAACGAAGAAACCCTCCATCTATAACTTTGTTGCCGGAATTTCAGGAAGGGATGTGACGCCTTCTGACTTTATCAAGATGGTGGATAAGGCAGAGATCGAAATCGAAGAAGGAAATCAAGAAGGCTTTGAGATTTACGGGGTGAGAGAATGACGGAAAAATTAAATGTCTTTGCTGTCAGAACATTGACCCAGAAGGAATATTTTGCCCCCGGGCACCGATCCTGTCAGGGGTGTGCGGAGGCACTGGCTGTGAGGCTTGTGGCGAAGGCACTGGGAAGGAATGTGATCATTGCCAATGCCACGGGATGTATGGAGATCGTCTCCTCCCCCCTGCCTTTTACCTCATGGCGGGTCCCCTGGCTTCATGTGGCCTTTGAAAATACGGCTGCGGTCGCTTCCGGGATTGAGTCCGCGCTTAAGGTCCTCATGAGGAAGGGGAGGATCCGTCGACAAAAGATTGTCACCCTTGCCATGGGAGGTGACGGAGGCACTGCGGACATCGGGCTTCAGGCCCTTTCAGGTGCCCTGGAGAGGGGGCATGACTTCCTCTATGTCTGTACGGATAACGAGGCCTATATGAATACGGGGGTCCAGAGATCCTCCTCCACCCCTTTTGGTGCCTCCACGACCACTTCCCCTGCCGGAAAGGTGAAGATGGGGCAGATCACCTGGAAGAAGAATATGGCGGCCATTGCAGCCGCTCATCAAATCCCCTATGTGGCCACCGCCTGTCCGAGTTATCCCATTGACCTCATCCAGAAGGTAAAGAAGGCAGCGGATACTCCCGGCCCTGCCTATATTCACATCCTTTCGGTTTGCCCGACGGGATGGAGGTCTGCGCCGGAGCTTTCGATCAGGCTGGGCCGGCTGGCTGTGGAGACCGGGGTCTTTCCTCTCTATGAGGTGGATCATGGGAAATACCGGTTGAGCATTGATTTTCCGAAGCTAAGGCCGCTGAAAGATTATATTAAGCTTCAGGGAAGGTTCCGGCATCTGACCGAGGAGATGATCGAGGAGATTCAAAAGCGTGTTCTTCAGGAATACGAAGATTTGAAATGGAAGGCATCGAGAGGGGTGTAAGATGGAAGCTTCGAAGATTGACGGGATCATCCGAAAATACGGGGAGAAAAGCTCAGCCATCCTGGCTATCCTGCAGGATATACAATCAGAGGAGAAATATCTTTCCAAAGAGGCCCTGGAATATGTTTCTCAGAAGATGCAGATCTCCCTATCCAGTATCTTCCGGATCGCAACCTTTTATAATGCCCTGAGCCTTAAGCCGAGGGGGAAGCATAAGATCGATGTCTGCCTGGGGACAGCATGCCATGTTCGGGGCGGTGAGAAGATTCTTGGAAAATTGGAGAGGGAACTGGGGGTCTCCGTGGGCGAGACGACAAAGGATAAGCGGTTTACCCTTGAGTTGGTCCGCTGCCTGGGCTGCTGTAGCCTTGGTCCAGTGGCAGTGGTCGACGGGAAAGTCTTCGGTCGTCTTGCGCAGGATAAGGTAAGCTCTCTTTTAAAGGAGTACAAATAAATCTCCTTGTTGAGAAAAACCCTCCTGCTCCCCTGGAGAGAGGAGGGGGATGTCGAGGAAAAGATGAAGATTCTGAAAAAGGGTGATTTGGAAAAAATAAGGGAGGCAGGCCTTCAGACGCTCTTCCCGAAAGAGACCAAGATCTCTGTCGGAATGGCCACCTGCGGTCTCTCTACAGGAGCGGACAGGGTCTACGAAGCCATTCAGAAAGAGGTTGAAAGATCGAAACTCAGGATGCATGTGGCCAAAACGGGTTGTATCGGTTTCTGTCAGAGGGAGCCGGTCGTGGATATTCTGGAACCCGGGAAACCCAGGGTCTTTTATCAGGAGGTCACTCCCGAGAAGGCGGTGGAACTGGTCCGCCGGTGGGGAGAGAGTCAGGTGGTTTCGGACTGGCTCTTCTTTAAGATGGAAAAAGAGGACTGGATCGGAGAGGATAGATTCTATGACTATTCCGTCCGGCAGATTCCCAAAGGGCTGGATGGAACCCCCCATTACCACCAGATCCCTTTTTACAATAAACAGTTGAAGGTCGCTTTGAGAAATTGCGGTTTCATCAATCCCGATCATATCGAGGAGTATATTGCAAGGGGAGGATACTTTACCCTCTGCAGGGCCCTTCTGGAGATGAAGCCCGAGGAGATTATCGGAGAGGTGAAGGCCTCAGGGCTCCGGGGGAGAGGAGGGGCCGGGTTCTTGACAGGGAATAAATGGGAGACCTGCCGCAAGTCGAAGGGAGATCGAAAATATGTCCTCTGCAATGCCGATGAAGGAGATCCAGGGGCCTATATGGACCGGAGCGTACTGGAGGGGGATCCCCACAGCGTGATCGAGGGGATGATCATCGGGGCTTATGCGATCGGAGCCCATGAGGGATTCATCTATGTAAGGGATGAGTACCCCCTGGCCATTCAGAAACTTCAAACGGCGATCCGTCAGGCTGTGGAGATGGGCCTCTTAGGAGAGGACATCTTGGGATCGGGTTTTTCTTTCAGGATCAATCTTTTCCGGGGCGGCGGGGCTTTCGTCTGCGGGGAGTCCACTGCCCTGATGGCTTCCATTGAAGGAAATGTGGGGGAGCCGAGGGCAAAACATATCCATACCACCGAAAGCGGCCTCTGGGATAAGCCCAGCAACCTCAATAATGTGGAGACCTGGAATAATATCCCCGTGATCATCTCAAGAGGGGCGGATTGGTACTCAAAAATCGGAACGGAGAAGAGCAAAGGGACAAAGGTCTTCTCCATCGTGGGGAAGGTCAACAATACGGGTCTGATTGAGGTTCCCATGGGGATCACCCTCCGGGAGATTGTCTACGATATCGGCGGGGGCATCCCTGAGGGAAAAAAGTTTAAGGCCGTTCAGACCGGAGGTCCCTCAGGGGGATGTATCCCTGAGTCCCTGCTCGATCTGCCGGTGGATTTTGACAGGCTCACCGAGGTGGGATCCATGATGGGTTCAGGAGGGATGATCGTCATGGATGATTCCACCTGTATGGTGGATGTGGCCAAATATTTTATGGACTTTCTGAAGGGCGAATCCTGCGGGAAGTGCACCTCCTGCCGGGAGGGAACGAAACGGATGCATGAGATCCTGACCGAGATCAGCGAAGGCCGGGGAAAACCCGAACATATCAGCCTTCTCGAGGAATTGGGATGGGTGACCGCAGAGGCTTCCCTCTGCGCCCTGGGAGGGACCGCACCCAATCCCGTCCTCTCCACCATTCGATATTTTCGCCATGAATATGATGAGCACATTTTGAACAAGCGATGTCCGGCAAAGGTCTGCCGGGCCCTCCTGAAATACCGGATCCTATCCGATGTGTGTACGATGTGTGGCCGATGTGCAAAGGTCTGCCCGGAGAAGGCGATCAGCGGTAAAACAAAGACCAAGAAGGAGAAAGGAATTCCCTTCCGGATTGACGAGCAGAAATGTATTCAGTGCGGGATGTGTTTTGAGGCGTGTAAATTCAAAGCGATCGAAGTCCAATAATGATTAACAAAAAGGATAGCTCGAAGATTCGATTCAGGAGGAGATAAATGATTCCTTTTACGGTTGATGGAAAACCCGTTGAGGGAAAAGAGGGAGGGACACTTTTGGAGGCCGCCCTGGAGGCGGGGGTGGATATTCCCCATCTCTGCTATAACGAATCGGTGAAGCCCTACGGTGCCTGCCGTCTCTGTCTTGTGGAGGTGGAGCGCCATGGCCGGAGGAGGATGACCACTTCGTGTACCTATCCTGTTCTGGAGGGGATAAAGGTCTTCACCGGAACAGAGAAGGTCCTTCGAGCCCGCCGGATGATCATCGAACTCCTCCTGGCGATGTGCCCCGGGGACAAGAAGATTCAGGAGATGGCCAGGGAGATGGGCGTGGATGAGGTCCGATTTAAGAAAGAGGATAAGGACTGTATTCTCTGCGGCCTCTGTGCAAGGGTCTGTGAGGAGGTCGTTGGAGCCAATGCGATCCACTTTGCCTTTCGAGGGGACCGCAGGGAGATGGTTGCGCCCTTTCTGGGAGAGGCGATGAACTGTATCGCCTGCGGAGCCTGTGTGGTCGTCTGCCCGGTCGATGTGATCAAGATGAAAGAGGAAGGAGATGAACGGACCATCCTCCGTTGGAAACGAACACTGAAGATGAAGCAGTGCAAGGTTTGCGGAAATTATTTTGCCCCCTGGTTCCAGCTGGAGAAGTTCAGAGAAAAGGCAAAACTCCCCAAAGACTTCTATGATGTCTGCTATACCTGCCGAAGTTGAAATTCTTTTCCAATTGAATTATATTTAGATGAAACCTCGAGAGGAGGTGGGGAATATGGTCCATGTGAAATGGGAACCTTTTCGGGACTTGATGAAGATGCAAGATCGTATGACCCGGCTCTTTGACGACACCCTCTCTCGTATTTTAAAAGAAGAGATGCCCGGAGGGATCTGGTCTCCTCCTGTGGATATCATCGAGCGAGGAAGAGAGGTGATTCTGAAGATTGATCTCCCGGAGATGAGTCAGGAAGAAATTGATATTAAGGTTGAAGAGAACACATTGATCATCCGGGGGGACAGGAAGTTTATCAAAGAGACAGAAGATGAACATTCCATCCAGATCGAAAGGTCCTACGGAACGTTTCAGAGGACGTTTACCCTTCCCAGGTTAATCGACCGGGAGGAGATCAGGGCATCCTATAAAGATGGGGTGTTGCGGATTGTCCTTCCCAAGAAAGCGGAGGTCCATCCCAAGCAGATTTTAGTGGAGACTTCTTAATCCCCATTTCAGAGGGGCCCTCTTAAAGAGGGCCCCTTTTTTTATATTTTAGGGACTTTCTTCCAGTCTGCTAAAAATCGTTCAATACCGATATCGGTCAGGGGATGATGAACCAACTGCTCAATGACCTTATAGGGAATGGTGGCCACATGCGCTCCGATGAGGGCCGCCTGGAGGACATGGATGGGGTGGCGGATGCTCGATACAATCACTTCCGACTCAAAACCGTAATGACCAAAGATCGTCAGGATTTGATCCACCAGTTCCATTCCTGTCTGTGAAATGTCATCCAGCCTTCCGATGAAGGGGCTGACATAGGTCGTCCCTGCCTTGGCGGCCAGCAAGGCTTGAGTGGGTGAAAAGACGAGTGTGGTATTCGTCCTGATCCCCTGCGAGATGAGGACCTTAATGGCTTTCAATCCCTCCGAGGTCATCGGGATCTTGACCACGATATGTTCACCCATCTTGGAAAGTGTTTGAGCCTCCTCGATCATCTCTTCAGACTTCAGGCCGATCACCTCGAGGCTAATGGGAAGCCCTTTGATGATTCCACAGATCTCCCCGATGAGGGATTCAAAACCTCTATTTTCTTTCGAAATTAATGTAGGGTTGGTGGTCACCCCATCAATCACCCCCATCTCGTAGGCCTTCCGGATTTCACCCGGATTGGCCGTATCGATAAAGAACTTCATCACACCCCTCCTTTAAAGATAAAAAAGAGGTGGTAGAAATTTCTTCCTACCACCTACATGATTGGTCGAGAACTTCAAAAGGGTCTTCAAGGAAGAATTCTGAACTCCACCCTTCTATTCTTGGCACGACCCTCTTGTGTTTTGTTGTCCGCAATGGGCCTGGATGATCCATAGCCCTTCACGATCAGGCGGTTATCCGCAATCCCGAACTTATCCATCAGATACTTTTTAGCACTCTGAGCCCTCTTTTCAGAGATCCTGCGGTTAGCCTTCTCGGATCCTCCCGAATCGGTATGCCCACCGATCTCCACTCTGATCTGAGGATTCTCCCTTAAGATCATCCCGTTTCGGTCCAGGGCCTTGGCTGAGGTTGGGCTGATGTTGGTCTTGTTCATATCAAAATAAGCCGGATCAAAGACCAGAGGTGCCTTTGGTGCGGGAGGTGCCGGTTTTGGAACTGGAGATGGTGCTGGAGGTCCAGGAGGTGTGGGTGCAAGGGGTGTCGGAAGTCGAGGGGGTCCGGGTGTGGGTGCCGGCGGCTTGGGAGGCGCCTCACAAGGTGTGAGTTTAAGGGCCTCCAGGGATTTTTCTTTCACTATTTTAATATGGGTATCCAACCGCTCGATCTCTCTCCAGAAATGGTCAGCTTCGTGATCGGCGAGAGCAAGATAGGCCTCTGCCATTGCATATTGGCAGGGTGCACATTTCTTGGCCCCTGCGGCGGTCGCCTTCTGGAAAGTATCCTTTGCATCATTATAGGCCATCCTTGTTTCTTTACTAATGGCACACCCAAAAACCATCAATGCTCCCAAAACGAGAGCAATTAAGACCATCCTTTTTCTGATCATGGTTGAAGTTCACCCCCTTCTCTTTAATTGGACTATTTTTTCTTCACTTCTGTGAGGCCGGTTTGAGAGGCTGATTTTGAACGGCTTGCAAACCCTTTGGCAATTTTAAAGTCATTATGACTAAATTCCAATTTTGCAGCCTCCAGAAATGTTTCTGCACTGCAGTACTCATAGGGAACCTGTTTCTCTCCTCCAGTCCCTTTCAATTCGGTAAGCAATTTCTCGGCATCCTTGATCTCATTTTTAGCAGAGAAATAGTAGCAACCAGAAAGAGGAAAGGAAACAAGGACCAAGATTAAAATGAATGGAATGAATCGCTTTACCATAAGTTCGCCCCCTTTCAAACCCCAAGTTTAAATTTAACATAACTAACAAAAATATTTTTGTCAATTCTTTTTTACATCGCTTTGCAAATAATTTTTCAGGCATTCACGGCTGCAGAAATATCGGGTGTTTCCGGCAATCTTTTTCTTCAAGGCAGATCGTCGGGAGATATAGGTCTGACAGCAGGGATCCTGAACAAGGTCCTCCGGATCTGTTTTTCTATCCATCCTCTTTTTTACGGAAGGCATATCTTTGATAAGAAAGTGGAGGAGAGAGTAAAGAATGAGAACAAGAATAAAATAAAAGAGAAATCGCATCATCATCCCCCCATCACATATTTCGGATTTCAGAGATTCTTTCCACCCCCTGGTCTTCCTTCATCTCATCGAGAATTTCTCCCATTGTCTTTTTCAAGACAGGATGGACGAGATTTCGGTCAATTTCGGCCAGGGGGATGAGAACGAACTGGCGCTCTGCAAGATGGGGGTGAGGGACATGGAGCTCTTCTGTCTGGATCTGTATGTCGTCGTAGAAAAGGAGATCGAGATCCATTACCCGGGGACCCCATCGAAAGGTCTCCTTGCGGCCCAGTTGAGATTCGATGGCCTTCAGAGTCCGAAAAAGTTCAACAGGCTCCATCTCGGTTTCAATCTTGATGACCCCATTGATGAACCAGTCCTGAGCCGTATAACCGATGGGCCGGGTTTTGTAAAGGGAGGATTGGGCTGAGAGTTTATGGCCTTTGACTTTCAGGATCTCTGAGATGGCTTTCTGGCAATGTTCTATTTTGTTACCGATGTTCGAACCGATCCCGATATAGGCAATATGTGCCATTCTGAGAGAGGTAAAAAGTTTTCAGACTTCAC
>CAZXMB010000115.1:0-9691 GCA_964641715.1 uncultured Syntrophaceae bacterium | reverse complement strand
AAGGCGAGCTTGATTTAAGTGTCCCATTTCTTTTAATATAAGGACAATGAAAGGATTTTTCAATCAACTTCTCCGAATCAATCTCTCAAAGCAAAATTCGACGGTCGAGCCCATTCCTGAATCCATTCTTCGAACCTATCTGGGTGGAAAGGGGTTGGGTTCCTACCTCCTCCTTAAGGAAAATCCACCCCATATCGACCCCCTTTCCCCTCAAAATCGTCTGATCTTCACATCAGGGCCGCTGGCAGATACTCCTTTCTATGGCTCAAGCCGTTATGCCGTCTTCACCAAGTCCCCTCAAACCGGGATCTACTCGGAGTCCTATTCCGGAGGAAAGATCACCCTCTCTCTCAGCCGCACCGGTTATGACGCGATCATCATTGAAGGAAGATCAAGACATCCCGTCTTTCTTGAGATCAATGATCAAGAGGTCTGCTTCCATTCGGCCTCTGACCTCTGGGGGAAAGAGACCTATGAAACGGAAGAAGCGATTCTGAAGAGGACCGGAGGGAAGAATGCTGGGGCACTCGTCATCGGTCCGGCCGGAGAGAATCTGGTTAAATTTGCAGTGATTGAGAGTGAGCACTGGCGTTCCCTCGGGAGGGCTGGAATTGGTGCAGTGATGGGATCGAAGCAGTTAAAAGGGATCGTCTTCCATGGCAAGAGACAGAGAGAGGTCGCTGACCTACCTTCTTTGAAAAGATTGTCCGAAGAATTTAAGGATCGGGTCAAAGACAATCCGATCGTTCATATCTATAAGAAATATGGAACCCCGATGCTCGTCTCCATCATGAACACCATCGGTGCTTTCCCTACCCAATACTGGTCCAAAGGGAGTTTAGAGGGCTGGGAAGGGATCAGTGCTGAAAGCCTGGAGGAACATTGTGATATCACCTCCTCGGCCTGCCCTCATTGTTTTATGGCCTGTAGAAAAGTCTCAGAGGTCAAACAGGGAAGACATCAGGGCCTTCGGATCATGGGGCCCGAATACGAGACCATCTATGCCTTCGGCGGGCTCTGCATGGTTAAATCGATCGAAGAGATCATTTATCTCAATGACCTCTGCGACCGCCTGGGGATGGACACCATCACCGCAGGTAATTTAGCCGCCTTTGCCATAGAGGCTTCGAAAAGAAAGAAGATAAGAGAAAACCTCCATTATGGAGATGTTGACGCAATTGCCGGGATCCTCACCCGTATGGCGCACAGAAAAGGGGTGGGCAGGATTCTATCGGAAGGGGTCCGCCATGCGGCAGCCCTCTGGGGGATGGAAAACGAAGCCATTCATGTGAAGGGACTTGAACCTGCCGGTTTTGATCCGAGGGTGTTGAAGGGGATGGGCCTTGCCTATGCCACCTCTGACCGGGGGGCCTGTCACCTGAGGGCCACCTTTTACAAGTCTGAACTTTCCGGGCAGATCGACCCTGACCGGATCAAAGGAAAGGCAAGACTTTTTGTCGACTATGAGGATAAGATGGCGATCTTCGATACCCTCATCCTCTGCCGTTTTTACCGGGATCTCATCACCTGGAAAGACCTCCCGAAGATTCTAAAATACACCTGTGGCGTCTCTCTTAAAAAGGAGGGCTTAAAAAAAGTGGCCTCCGGGGTAATCAACTTAGCGAGGACCTTCAACCAGCGGGAGGGGATGACAAAAAAGGATGACAGGCTTCCCAATCGATTCTTCCGGGAGGTGCTTCAGGAAACAGGGAAAACCATCCATCCCAAAGATTTGGATTTCATGCTGAAAGAGTACTACCAGCTGAGAGGATGGAGTGAGTGAACCTCTTTCATTGCAAAAGGGACTGCTCGCCGTTTCGGGTGTTTTCCTCTTTTCAATAATTATGCTAATATGGGGACAAAGGGACCAATGGGATGGCGGGTGAAAAAAGGGAAGCGATGAGTTAAGGGTGATGGATGGTTTTAAGAAGCTTAAAGACAAAGATCCTTCTCATTGTGATCATCGCCGTTGCGGCCATTGAGGGGATATTTCTTTACCTCAATATCCGTTCCCTCTCCCACCAGATTCTTGCCAAAACAGAAGAGGAAGCCTTTAATCTCAGCGAAACGATCCGGTTGAGCATCCGAAATGCCATGATCAAAGACCGAAGGGATGAATATCAGCGGATCATCGATGATGTGGCTCAGCGAAAGGGAATCGTCCAGGTCAGGATTTTTAATAAACAGGGAATGATCACGGTTTCCTCCGATTCCTCAAAAGTCGGAACGGTGGTCGATAAGCAGGCCGAGGCCTGTTATGGATGCCACCGTGAAGACGAGGCAAAGCTCCTCCTCCCCTCTGACAGTAAAACCCGAATCTACCAAACGGAAAAACAGAGCCTTCTGGGCCTGATCAATCCCATTTACAACGAAGCCTCCTGTTTTTCCTGCCATCCCAAAACACTCAATGTCCTGGGCGTCCTCGATACCACCATCAGCCTCGAAGGTTTTGAAAAGGAGAAGGCTCAGATTTATAACCGGATGATCGCCTCCGGTCTGATCAGCGTCATCATCCTCACCCTCTGTTTAAGCCTGCTCCTCACCCGGTTTGTCAACCAGCCAATCGATAAACTCCTGGCCGCTACAAAACAGGCGGCCCAGGGGAATTTAGACCAAACCGTGGGGATTCAGGCTCATGATGAATTAGGGGAACTGGCTAATTCTTTTAACCATATGATCACCGAATTGAAGCGGTCCCGTGATGCGATTGAGGAATGGACCCAGACCCTGGAACACCGTGTCCGTGAGCGTACCCAGGAGCTTCAGCAGGTCCAGGATCAACTGGTCCGTGCAGGCAAGATGGCTGCTCTTGGGGAGCTGGCCGCAGGAGTGGCCCATGAGATCAATAATCCCCTCACGGGGGTCCTCACCTTCAGCTCCCTGATGTTAAAAAAGGTTGACGAAAATCATCCCTGGAAAAGGGATCTCGAAAATATCGTCGGCCAGACCACCCGATGCCGCAATATCGTAAGAGGCCTTTTAGACTTCGCTCGTCAAAGGAAGCCCGACAAGAAGCAGTGGGACATCCATCTCTTAATCGACCGCACCATCACACTGGTTGAAAATCAGGCCCGCTTCCAGAACATTAAGATGGTCAAAGAGTTTAAGCCCGATATGCCGGTGCTCTTCGTCGATGGCGATCAGATTCAACAGGTTTTTATGAATATCCTCATCAATGCGGCGGATGCCATGAAAGGAGATAGAGGAACACTCACCATTAAGACGGACCTCCACCATAGAATCGCTGAGATCATCTTCAAGGATACAGGGTGCGGAATGAGCAAGGAGCACCTCTCCAGGCTTTTTACCCCCTTCTTCACCACCAAAGAAACCGGAAAGGGAACGGGGTTGGGATTGGCGATCAGCTATGGAATCATTCAAAGCCATGGCGGAGAGATTGAGGCAGAGAGCGAAATAGGAAAAGGGTCAACCTTCCGGATCAAGTTGCCGGTCGAAAAGAATGATGGGGAGACAGGGAGATCGGGAGAAAGTGCGCTGACAGGCAATCAATAAAAGCACTCCTATTTTATGCTCTTCATCAATTCAACCAGACGATCTTCAGCATCCTCCTCTTTTTCAAAGCCGACCGCACCTAAAAGATAAAGCCCCTTCTGAAGGACAATGACTTTCCCCTGAGAGGGATCTTCACCCTTCAATCCCCTGCTTCCGGAACGAAGAAATGTCCCTGATACCATTCTCCCTTTTTGGGAGAGATCTTCCCTGTAAGCCTTCATGCCCTCCATCGCTTCCTGAGGAGTTCTGAAAATGACCAGAAAGAGATGGTACGGTTTCACCTCAGATTCGGCCTTCTCCCTGCTGGAATAAGTTCCCTGAAACCCTCTTTTTAAGAATGGATAGCCTAAGAGTCCTTCCTGAAAATACTGGAGGGACCCGGGTTTGAGACCTTCTCTCGGGAAAAACCCTATTTCTCTGGGAGGAGGAGAATGATCCGCAATCTTTTTAGAAACCAGGAGGGCCCATTCTCTCAAAAGGCCGGGATTGGGTTCCGAGGCGTAAAGCATGATAAAATATTTCCCTTTATAAAAAAGACCGGTTTGGTCTTCAAAGTAAGATTCGAGCCCGACCCCTCCTGGCCGATCTTCAGTTCGAAACCTTGAAAAAACTCCGAAGGCCTGAAGGACATTCCCCATATCATAGATGTCTATCTCCACCTGACTCTCTTTGTTCTTCCGGTTTTGATAGATTCCGAAAATGGACTTCTGGAAGCCGTACTTTATAAAGAGCTCTGCCTGACCATTGATGTGCCCGAAGAGGCTCTCCCTGTTGTAGAGATGAGGACCATCCAACAGGGCCCACCCTTCAGGCAGGTCTTTTCTCGGGATGAATGATTTCAGGGATGCCCCTGAAGTTTCATGACTCCATACGAATATCGCGATCAAAATAAAAAGTGCCTTCAATATCCTCAAGGTCATGGATCGTTCTCCTGAAAATGGCTTGACTTCATCAATTATTCATCCTTGACGAATCAATGTCTGAACCGCGAGTTCTTCCTTACGATTGAGATCATTGAGATCATTCATTCCACCAGTTCGTCCCCGGCCTCTTTCCAGGCAGTCACGCCTCCCTTTAAAACCCCGGCATTCCGGTACCCCATCTCGATATACCCTGCAGCCAGACCGGCTGCGCTTGCCTCTCTAGCTCAGGCTCAGTAGAAGATGATCTCCTGATCCTTTGATAAAGAGGATAGCTTCGATTTTAATTCACCGAGCGAGATGGCTCCTTTCAATCTCAATCTCTTAAACCTCTCCTCATCTTCATAGGCACAGACGAGGAGGGCTCGCCCCTCCTTCACCCTCTGATGGACTTCCTCCGGGGTCACTCTTCTGGGTTCTTCCATCGCATTCCTCCAAGTTCAAATATGATTATTTATAACCTACCTTTCCATCAAATGCATTCAATCTTTGAATATTGATTATTCGGGCAATCTGGATTAAGATGGATTTAAAGTGAGGCCCCGATGAGGAGATATACGAAAGACCATGCCCGGTCAGGAATCGAAGTTCCTTTACCAAAGATCGAATGTTTTGAGAACCAATTTAAAAATTATGAGATCACTATCTCCATCCCCGAATTCACTTCGGTCTGCCCCCGGACCGGATTGCCCGATTTTGGAACAATCACCATCCGGTATACTCCTGATAAATGGTGCGCGGAATTGAAATCTCTGAAGATGTATATCCTTGCCTACCGGAACCTGGGAATCTTTTACGAAAACGCAGTCAATCGGATCCTCAGGGATTTCGTAAAGGCTTCCAGGCCGGTGCGGGCGGTGGTGACAGGTGAGTTCAATGTCCGGGGCGGAATGAAAAGTGTAATCGAAGCCTCATATCCCTCGACCCCTCTTGGAAAGAGGAGAAGGGTATGATGAAGACAGGTCTCATCTTGGCTTTGCCATAGAGTCGAAAATGAAGGAGAAAAAAAGGATACTCTTTCTCTGTACGGGTAATTCAGCCCGCAGTCAGATGGCAGAAGGGCTGATGAATGTCCTGGGGGAAGGCCAATGGGAAGTCCGGAGCGCAGGAATCTTCCCATCCTACGTCCATCCCCTCGCCATTCGTGTGATGGAGGAGATCGGAATCGATATCTCCCAGCAAACTTCCAAATCCATGGACCAATTTCTTGGTGAAGAATTTGATGACATCATCACCCTCTGTGACCATGCCGCCATGGCCTGCCCCCATTTCCCGGGTCAGGGGAACCGGATCCATTGGTCTTTCGAGGACCCTGCCTCAGCCATTGGAACGATTGAGGAAAGATTGGTGGTCTTCCGGAGGGTCCGAGATGAGATCAAAGCAAAAATCGAAGACTTTTTAAAGACCCAGCCTCATGAATGATTCAAAAGTCAACCTTCACGCTCTCTTCCTCTAATCGTTTAAGGTGGCAGGTCTCGTTCATAAACGAAAGAATGTATCTCCCGTTCTTATATTGAATCAGGTTGATCGCCGTGGTATCCTGTATGATCTGCCAGAAATGAGAATTATCCATTCCTAAAATCCCGCAGAGGAGCACCTTATTCACTACGCGGTGAGAGACCAGGACAAGTGTCTTTTCAGGATGTTTTTCGATCACCTCTCGGAGTGAAGCCATTGCCCTTTCCCGGACATCATCCAGTGTCTCTCCTCCGGGCAGTCTGGCTAAATGCGGCTCTTCCCTCCAGAGGCGATAGGTTTCGGCATCGATCTTCTTAATCTCATAGTGGGGGTGCCCTTCCCAGTTTCCAAAACTCATATCGATAATCCCCTCCAGGGGCTGAACCTTTAAACGATGATGTTGCGCAATCTTCTCTGCGGTCTGCCAGGCTCTGGCAAGAGGACTTGAATAGATCCCATCGATCTTTAGATCCTTGAAATAATCTCCCACCACCTCCGCTTGTTTTAAACCGACCCCGTCGAGGGGAACATCCGTTCTGCCCCGGAAGATCTCTTCCCTGTTCCATGCGGTCTGTCCATGACGAACCAAGTAAATAGAGGTCATGATCGATTCCTTCGCTTTAAAATGGACCGGATATCCTTAGCACGCCGGAACCCTGTATTTTCCCTTCTTTTAAAAGAGCCAGGGCCCGGTTTGCTTCCTCCAATCTAAACTCCTGAACTTCAGGGATAATGGGAATCTCAGCCGCCAGAGAGAGAAATTCCTCAACATCCCTCCGGGTGATATTGGCGACACTCTTGATCTCCTTTTCGTCCCAGAGGAGTTGAGCATAGTCGAGAGGAGGAACGGGATTTCTTTTCCGGATGACGGCAATCACTAACCTTCCCCCTTTCTCCAAAACCCTTAAGGCGATCGGCACACTCTCCCCGACCGGAGTAAAATCAATAGCACTGTGGATTTTCTTTGGTGGCAGATCCTCCGGTCTCCCTGTCCAGGTAGCACCCAGTTTTTTTGCTAATTTTTGGTGTTCTTCCCCTCTGGTAAAGACAAACACCTCACATCCCCAGTATTTCGCCACCTGGAGGACGATGTGAGCGGAGGCCCCAAATCCAAAAAGACCCAGGGTTTGATCTTTCTTTATATTGGCAAGCCTTAAATCCCGATACCCAATCGCACCTGCACAGAGAAGGGGGGCCGCTTCAGAATCAGAAAATCTTTTAGGGATGAGATAGGCATAGTCTTCCTGGATCACTGTATACTGGGCATAACCCCCATGACCATGGCATCCGGTTCCTCTGAAATCGGAGCATAGGTTTTCATTATCTCCCTGGCAGAAACTGCATTTTCCGCAGGTTGAATGAATCCAGGCAACCCCCACCCGGTCCCCAGGTTTAAATCTTTTAACCCCCGGACCTGAACCGATCACCCTTCCGATAATCTGGTGACCTAAAATAATGGGAAGTTTGGGTTGAAGTCTTCCTTCAATTTCATCCAGTTCCGTATGGCAGAGCCCGCAAACAGAAATTTTGATTAATATTTCCTTAGCATCCGGGACCGGGTCCGGCCAATCCTTTATTCTCAAAGGTTCTCTTTCAATGGGTAAAATCTCTTCAAGCACCATTGCCCTCATCTGCTATCCCCTGTACTGGATTGACTCATTATACCCTGAAATATTTTCAATTGCATCGGGCCCTGAGGATGGGTTTCCCTTTCGCCCGATCAAAAAAATAATTTAAAACCCTTTCCGAAGTCCTTTCCTTCAGAAGGGAGAATTCCCTGCCCTGTTCTTTTCTCAAACTGAAGAAAGCACCCTCTTTCAAAAACATCCAAATTAATTCCTTCCATCTCAGATCATTTTTATGACCTCGGGTAGAAACCTTATCTCCCAGGTAAAGGAAGAGATCATTCCAGCTCATCCCCTCTTCGATCTCCCTTTCATCCATCTTTCCCTTAACAAAATTAATGATCCTCGCCAGACGGAGAAGGGTGACGAGATCGAGACGGTCAAATTCCTCTGTTTCAATGGGAACCGCACTCGAGCGCCATTGAGAGGGAGGGGGCGGCAGGAGATGTTCTTTTTTACATTGATCAAAAAGAGGGGTTCCGGGAGTTGGATAATAGAGGCTTGGCCCGATAAGAACCCTTCTTTCCATCAGGTAGATCAACGTCTCCACCATCTCCTCAATCCTCTGGCCAGGTATCCCTAAGATGGCGTAGGCGATCACACTGAGCCCCTCTGCTTCTGTCTCCTCAAGGACCTTTTCAAAGTCAGTAGCCGGAGCAGGCCTCTTCATCCTCTCCTTCGTGGACCGATTCATGCTGACCAGGGAGAGGTTCACTGTTTCAAATCCTGCCCTCTTCATCAATCTCAGAAGTTCCCGGTCAAGGGAAGCAAAGGAGATCCCGTTCATGGCAGAAAGTTCGAGCCTCTCCTCTCCGAAATTTTCAATGATGAGTTCCATTAATCTCTTTGCCCTCTTAAGATCCAGGGTGAAATTATCGTCCTCAATATCAAAAACCTCAACCCCGTATCTTTTACTGCATTCCTTCATTTCCCGGAGGATGTTCTCCGGACTCCTCATCCTGAACGAAGACCCCATGACAAGATGGGTGGAACAGTAGGCACATCCATGCGGGCAACCCCTGCTGGTGATGATCATGGTGTATCTCTTCTTATGGATCCGGTAACGGTCCATATCAAGGAGGTCTCTTGCAGGATAAGAAAGGGAGTCCAAATCCTGAATAAAATTTTTAAGAGGGTTTACCGCAATCCTTCCCCCCAACCGATACCCAACCCCATCCATTCCTGTCATTCCATTGAAATCGCCCTTCTCAACCCTCTGGATCAGAGAAGGAAAACGGACTTCTCCCTCTCCAAGGATGATAAAATCAACAAAAGGGCTTTTCAGGACTCCCTCCGGATCGCAACTGATATGAGAGCCTCCCATAGCGACTATCTTTTTCGAATCCCATTGCTTAATGAGTGTTGCGATCCGCAGTGCCTCACCATGATAAGGGGTGAAAGAAGAGGAGATCCCATAGAGATCTGCATTTGAATCCTCGATTCTCCTTCTGGCCTCATCCCAGCCCATCCCAAAATGGTAAAAACCTGTGTATAGCCTGAAGGGGCTTTGATCATTCAAGGGATAGAATTCCTTGAGATAGGAAAGTTCCGGGGGAATACTGATTGACTTCTTCTTTCCGTTTTGAAGATCGAGGATTTCCACCTCATGGTTCTCTCTTTTTAATGAAGCCGCAAGATAGGCGAGCCCGATCGGTTGGGTCCGGATGGAGGTCTGATAGAAATCATTGATCGGAGGCTGAATGAGAAGGATCTTCATGGTTTAAAAAAGTGAGGAAATTATATTAAATCCAGGGTCAATTGTCCATTCCCTCTTTAACCGTGTTTTAAAATTTACCCGGCTTCGAAGAATATCCCTTAGTCCCTTAGAAATGAAATTGTGTGCAAAATGGCAACAAAGTTATTCTCGATCGAGAGGATTTTAAATCCGAAGCACGAAATTCTAAATTCGAAACAATCTCAAATGACCAAGTTTTAAATATTCGAAATAAGTAAAGCTTTCCGCCCACAGGGCGGGGCTTTCGGGTTAAGGTGGTGTCATTAATATTGTCGGCTTTGGCTCCAATTCTGGAGCCCGTTACCGCCATCCCCGCCTACAAGGCGGGGCATTCAGCCGACTTTCCCGTAAAAGTTTAAGAAATTTGAATTTTGAAAATTCGAATTTGTTTCGGATTGGTCCTAAAAGGACGCTTCGCCCGATATTCGGATTTCGGATTT
>CAZXMB010000114.1:0-9695 GCA_964641715.1 uncultured Syntrophaceae bacterium | reverse complement strand
GACTCCGTATAACCACCTTTTCATCTTCATCATGACCTCCTTTCGTTACGCCTCATGGATTACCTCCAATTTTATCTGGATTCCTCATCACCCCCTCTCGTGGAATCGCTCATTATTGTACTTCAAATTGAGACGATCTGCTGACATCAGAAGAAATATTTAACCTATCGTGATCCCCCTATCTCCTATTGTATCATCAATGTGAAAACGGGTAGAGCCGATAAGATGCCTTGAAGATCTCCCAGCGGTGGGCCAGTCCCCTCGGCTCAAAGATCAGAAAGAGAATGAGGACGAGACCGAACACAGAGACGCCCATCGATGCGGCCGGATGAATCCCAATCCAGGGGAACATCGAGGCCAGAAAAGGAGCGATGAACATCACCCCCTCATCCAGGAGACGGAGGAATATGACACCGAAAAAGACACCGGGGATACTCCCCACGCCCCCCACGATCAGCATTCCGATGTAGTTGAGGGCATGGAGCAGTGTAAATTGTTCGGGATGGACCATCTGAATCCAGTGAGCCCACAGAGAGCCTGCTACCCCCGCATAAAAACAGGAGATGAAAAAGGCGAGCAGTTTATAATGGTAGAGCTCGATTCCCATCACCTCAGCCGCAAGGTCATTGTCCCGGATGGCTACGAAAGCCCTGCCCACCCGGGTTCGGACCATATTCCGGGCACCATAGACCATCAGGAGCATGACCGTGATGATGATGTAGTAGATTTTTTCATCGCTATCAAATTCAAATCCTGCAATGCGGGGGGCCGGAGGATGGAGACCCTGTGTGGTTCCGGTGATCTGGAGATGAAGGATCAACCACATGACCACGAAATGGATGGCGATCGTCGCCATGGCGAGATAAAAGCCCTTGATCCGGAGCGAAGGGGCACCTCCTCCCAATCCGATTAAACCTGCAACGATCCCCGAAAGAGGAAGGGCCAGAAAGAAGGAGAGGCCAACCTTGCCGGTGAGGATGGCTGAGGTATAAGCGCCGATGGCCATGAAGGCGGCCTGTCCGAAGGAAATCTGTCCGCAATAACCGCTGACCAGTTGAAGACCCAGGACGATGATGATCGTGATACTGAGGCTATTGAGCAAGCTGATCAAATAATAGGATCCATAAAGAGGAAAGGTATAGAGAAAGATCAGGGCTCCGATTAAAATCCCCCAGTGCCGCTTGATCCTGAGAATGGCCATATCCTGGCTATAACGCTCATCAAAAGTTCCGCAGGGCCTCATTGTCAAACCTCAAAAAACCAAATCAGGAATAGTATTCCATGCCTCATGGGTTACACCCTTTCGATTCTCTTTAACCCGAAAAGCCCATAGGGTTTTACCAACAAAATGATGAGAAGCAGGGCATAGGCCGCCACATCCTTGAGACCCCCTCCCACAAGAGGGTCGAGATAACCCGCAAAGACGTTTTCAGCAACACCCAGGATGAGCCCTGCCAGAAGCGCACCCGGGAGGGAATCCAGTCCTCCGAAGAGGGCCACGATCAGCCCTTTGATTCCGATGTAGGGGAGGGGGAAGTGAATATCCATCACATAGGCCGCCCCCATCCCGGCGACTGAAGCGACCATTGCAGAGATGATCCAGATGAGGGAGAAGATCGTCTTCACCTTGATCCCCGTGCTCTGGGAAAGTTGATGGTCCTCAGCCGTCGCCCTCATCCCCAATCCTGTCTTGGTCAACCTGAAGAAAAGGGTTAAGAGGAGGAAGATGAAGAGGACGATCCCAAAGCTAATGAGCTGGACCGATCCCACAGGGACCCCCGCCACTTCGAATTCCCCGAGGGGCAGAAGGGTGGCATAGGTTTTTGATTCCCCTTTGAGAATCAATTGAAAGATTCCATCCAGAGCCATAAAGACGGAGAAGGTCATCAGAAAGGCGGAAATCAGGGGTTGTCCGATTAAAGGCCTGAGGGTGATGCGTTCCACGAGCCAGCCCATCAGCATGGAACAGGCCAGTGAAATCAGAAGACCGATCAGAAGAGGGAGCCTCAAGGCGACGAGAGCGACCCAGAGAAAGAGACCCCCAAAGGCCAGGAGCTGGCCGTGAGCCAGGCTGACCACACGGGTCGATTTATAGACCAGGACAATCGCTGCGGCCACCAGGGCATAGAGGCCACCGATCATCAATCCCGGAATGGCAAGCTGAAGAAACTCCTTCACTGGGCGTCCTCCACCGGATTGATCTGGATGGCTGTCCGGATCACCCCTTTTCTTCCATCCCGATAGGTAATGGAGGTTTCCACACCGAATTCGCGATCCTCCCCGTAGAGGGCAGTGATCAGATCGCGATAGCGTTCTTCGATGAATGCCCTCCTCAGTTTTCGGGTGCGGGTCAACTCCGCCTCGTCGGCATCAAATTCCTTATGGAGGTTGACAAATTTTTTAATCCTGGACCAATCCGGAAGAAACTGATTGATCCGCCGGATATCCTTTTTGATCAATTCGATCACCACTGATTTTTGAGAGAGGTCGGTGAAGGTCGTGTAGGGGATCCTTCCGGTTTCAGCCCACCGGCCCACATTTTCAAGATCGATGTTGATGATGGCGGTGACATAATCCTTATCCTCTCCTCCGACCACCAGGGCATCCTTGATATAGGGACAGAATCTCAACCGGATCTCGGCAAACTGGGGCGAGAATTTCCGGCCGTCCCTCAATGCCTTGAGATCCTCCATCCGGTCGATCACCACGAGATGGCGGTCTTCATCGATATAGCCAAAATCGCCCGTATAGTACCAGCCCTCCCGAATTTTCTCCCGGGTGGCCTCCTGATTCTTATAGTATCCTGAAAAGATATTCTCCCCCCTGACCAGTATTTCGCCTTCCGGTGAGAGACGGACCTCCACTCCCGGCATGGGGGGGCCGCAGGTTTCATATTTGATCCCTCCATCCCGGTGAATCGTCACCAATCCCTGTTCCGATCCGCCATAGACCTGTTTAATGTTCACACCGATTGCCTGAAAATAGTTGAGAATCTCCGGGCTCACCGCACTTCCAGCGGTATAGGCGCATCTAATATTGGAAAGCCCAACCCGATCCCTGAGGGGACGAAAGAGAACCCAGTGGGCGATCTGATAAAGAAATCTCCTGAATCCGCCCAGCCCTTTTCGAGAGGAACGGAATTCTGCGGTTTTATATCCGATGGGAAGGAAGAGATGATAGATCCATCTTCTCCAAGCAGAGGTATCGGTGATCTTTGCCTGGATCATCCGGTTGATGTTCTCCCACAGACGGGGAGCAAAGAAGAGGATACTGGGCCCGATCTCTCTGATATTTTCCTGAACCGTTTCAGGTTCCTCGGGAAAATTGACCTCCATGCCCGAGACCAGTTGTCCGGCGACCCCGACCGCCTGCTCGGCTATCCAGCCGGGAGGGATAAATGAGACATAACGATCACGCTCAGACCAGTGGTCGACGTCCCGCCAGGCCTGTGCAATAGCGACAAGGCCCTTGTGGCTGATCATGGCTCCTTTGGGTAATCCCGTCGTTCCGGAGGTATAACAGACGAGGGCAATCTCCTCACCCTTTTCCTGTTTAACGCTTTCCTCGAATAGACCGGGATGGCTCTTCTCATACTTCTTCCCGAGATGGATCATCTCCGGAAAATCGATCAGGATCGGGTCCTCGTAATTCCATAATCCTTTCGGATCCCAGTAGATCACCTTTTTTACGAGTGGGAGATCCTCTTTGATCCGGAGAAGTTTGTCCACCTGCTCCTGGTCGTGGGCAACGACAAAGGTGGAGTCAGAATCCTTGACGAAGAATTTGACTTCGGGGGGCGTGCAGTCCGTATAGATCCCCACCACAGTTCCGCCCGCTGACTGGACAGCCAACTCGGCCCAGAAGATTTGGGGTTTATTCTCTCCGAGGATCGAAACCTTATCCCCTCTTTTCATCCCGAGAGAGATGAAACCCAGCGTCACATATTTGACCCTCTCATAATAATCCTTCCAGGTAAATCGCTGCCAGATCCCGCGATCCTTCACCCTCATGGCAATCCTTCGGTCGCCGTATTTTTCAAAATTCCTTTTCAGGAGTTTGGGAAGGGTATTCTCAGGCATGGTTCTCTCTTTCAGGGGTTTCCTCTCCCAAATAGGCGCGAATCACCCAAGGGTTGCTCCTGATCTCCTCCGGGGTTCCTTGAGCAATCTTCTTTCCGAAATCGAGAACAACCAGTCTCTCCGCAATATCCATTACCACTTCCATATCGTGTTCCACCAGAACAATGGGGATCTGTTTGAGTTCGTGGATGTCAATGATGAACCGGGCCATATCCTCCTTCTCCTCAAGGTTCATTCCGGCCATGGGTTCGTCGAGGAGAAGGAGTTTGGGTTCGAGGGCAAGCGCCCTTCCCAGTTCCACCCGTTTTCGAACACCATAGGGCAGGAGACCCACCACCTTCTTCCGGTAGGGTTCCATCTCAAGAAGGTCGATAATATCCTCAACGACCTCCCTGTGCCGGATCTCTTCACCCCGTGCTGGACCGAAATAGATCGCCCCTGCGAAGGCCCCCCGTTTTAAATGGATGTGTCGTGCGGCCATCAGATTGTCCAGGACAGTGAGGCCAGTAAAGAGCTCAATGTTCTGAAAGGTCCTGCCGATCCCCAGACGTGCGATCCGTGAGGGAGGGAGGTGGTAAATATTATGGTCTTCGAAGAACAACCCTCCCTTTTGGGGCCGGTAGAAGCCATTGATGCAGTTGAGCAGGCTTGTCTTTCCCGCCCCATTGGGGCCGATGATGGCCATCATCTCGCCCTCTCTCACCTCAAAACTCACCCCTGAGAGGGCCGAGACACCTCCGAAATGAAGCCAGATATCGATCGCCTTCAATTTGATGGACTCTTTTTTGCTTGTTTCCACTTTCATCCCTGTGGAGATGCCGTGGCAGGCTTTCTCCGATTTTATCATAAAGACTTAATGGATAGGGTTTGGATGAAGCTGATCCGGTGAAATGTCCCTAATGCTATAAGATAGGATTTTTATTGTCAATGGAAAAAAACCCTTGATTCTTTCTCATTTTTAATAAAGAATTCAGGCTGATGATTTGATCCGAATATCTTCAAGGGGGAGGAGATCATGTTCGACATTCTTTTGGCGGAAGAGGAGAAGGAATTACAGGAAGAGGTGCGAAGATTTGTGAAAGAGAGGGTCTCAAGCTCACTGATTCGGGCCATGGATGCTGACCAGGTGAGATATCCGAAAGAGTATATGGAGAGCCTGGGAGCAGAAAACCTTCTCGGCCTTAGATTTTCAAGAGAGTGGGGGGGAAGAGGCCTGAAATGGACTTCAGAGGTGGCGGCCATTGAGGAGATCGGGGTCCTCGGCTCCGGGATGACCTGCCTCTATTCATTGGTCAGCATTGTAGGTGAGGCGATCCACCACTTTGGAACCCCGGAGCAGAAGGAGAGATATTTAAAGCCAACCCTTGAAGGGAGGCTCTGCTGTGCGGAGGCACTTACCGAACCCCGGGGAGGTTCCGATTTCTTTGGCGCCACGACGATTGCGAAGAGAGATGGAAAGGACTATATCCTCAACGGACAGAAGCGTTTTGTGGTGGGGGCAGAAGGCGCGGATTACTTTCTGGTCTACGTGAAGACCGCTCCGGAGGCAGAGCCCCATAAATCCATTTCCTGTTTTATTGTCGAGAGGGAGAGGGGAGTGGAGGTGAAACATGTCTACGGGCTCCTGGGCTCCCGGGGAGGAGGGACTGGTCGCCTCTATTTCCGGGATACCCGGGTGCCTGCCAAAAACCTCGTCGGGCCCGAACATGGAGGCGCTTTGATCTTCAATCGGATGATGATCCCGGAACGGCTGACCACAGCTGCTGGGGCCCTTGGAATGGCCCGTTGCTGTCTGGAGATCGCCATGCGATACAGTCACCGGAGGAAGGCCTTCGGAGAGACCATCCGGAAATTTCAGGCAGTCAGTTTTAAGGTGGCTGATGCCATCTCGAAACTCGATGCCGCACGGAGCCTCGTCTATGTGACCGCAAGGCATGTGGATGAGGGACTGGATTCGAGACGGCTCGTCTCGGAGGCAAAGAAGATTTCGACCGAGATGCTCTGGGAGGTGGTCAACCAGTCCATGCAGATCATGGGCGGGATCGGATATACGAATGTCTATCCCATCGAGCGTCTCTTCAGGGATGCGAGGTTACAGATGATCTGGACCGGGACCAATGAGATCATGAGTCTTCTCATCCAGCATGAGTTCTATAAGGAGGTCCTGGCAAAGATCAATGAATCGAGAGATGTGGAAGGTGATGCAGGAGACCTCGAAGGAGAAGAAGAGAAGGTCTATGAATGACAAGCACCAATAACCAAATAATAACCAAGATCTCAATAACCAAACCATAAGTTTGATTATTTGAACATTGGTCATTGGAGCTTATTTGGATATTGGAATTTGGTTATTGGGATTTAACCATGACAGACCATATCTGCATCACTGGGGTCGGGGTGGTTTCCTCCATCGGGATCGGGAAGGAGGAATTCCTTTCGTCCCTGAAGGTTGGACGATCCGGGATTGGGGAGATCAAATCCTTTGATACCCGATTCTCCCGTTCCAAAAAGGCAGGGATAATAAAAAATTTTAATCCCAAGGATTTTATTCCTGCCGGTAAGATCCGACGCCTTGACCGGGCGAGCCAGTTTGCGATTGCGGCATCAAAACTGGCCCTGGCCGATGCCCGGTTTTCAGTGACCCAGGAAAATAGTTCAAGGACAGGGGTGGTCCTGGGTTCCGGTTTCTGCGGGCTTTCCGGTTCAGAGGAATTCCACCGGGGTCAGGTTTTAAAAGGATTCTTGGATTTAAATCCCATGCTCTTTCCCAATACCGTCCCCAATGCAGCCTCCAGCCATGTCTCCATCGAACTCGGAATTAAAGGGGTCAACTGTACGCTCGTTCAATCCTTCTGCACGGCAGAGGCTGCCATCACTTTTGCCTGTGATCAGATTCAGGGAGGAAGGGCTGACCTCATCCTCACAGGTGGAGTGGATGAACTGAGTGAGTTTCTATTTCGTGGATTTTCGGATCTTCATTATTTAGCCATTGATCAGGGATATGGAGAGAGGTCCTGTCCCTATGACCGGACGAGAAATGGGTTGATCTTAGGGGAGGGGGCAGGGATATTGACGATTGAGACAAAAGAGCATGCCCGCTCCAGAGGGGCAAAGATTTTAGGTTATATTTTAGGGTATAGTTTAGTAGGGGGATCCTCCCGGCGGGACGGAGCAATAGATTTGGAGCGCTCCATCCGGTTGGCCATCAAGGGGAGAGAAGACCTTCCAATCGGTTATATCAGCGGTGCCGGAAATTCCTCCCGAATCCTGGATGCCCTGGAAACCCGGGGGATCAAGAGGGTCTTTCCCTCTCGATATCCTCAAATTCCGGTCAACTCCATCAAATCGATGCTGGGAGAGGCGATCGCTTCCGGCGGGATGAGGATGGTAGCGGGTGTGCTCTCTATGGAATATGGTTTCATCCCGCCAACGATCAATTACCTGTTTCCGGATCCTTCGTGCGATCTTCGGTATGTCGTTGACCAAAGATCGGATCAGGAGATCAGGACCCTCCTCCACCTGGGGATTTCCCCCAAAGAATGTTATTCTTCTATCCTGATGGGTCGCGAATGGAACCGATAACTGGGACAGGAAATCTCATCCTCCTCTTTACCCTCATTCATTTTACACTAGGCCGTTCCTTTTCCGTTCTCTTTGCCATCTTCAATCAGATGCCTGTTTTTATCTATTTCCCTTTGGCCCTCGCTTACGACTATGTACAGATTCCTGTCTACGGGATCCTCTTGGAACAGTCGAGCAAAAAGTTTTTCGTCGTTCGATGGCTAAGCCATAAAACCGAAAGAGTGATCTTCAGCCTGAATGAGAGACCCCTGATCAAAAAGGTCATGTCTATGGGAAATGTGGGCCTCATCCTTCTCTCCGCCCTTCCCATCCGTGGGTTCGGAATCCTTTCGGGAAGTATCGTTAGTTTTTTTCTTAAAAAGAACCGGACGGAGGGAACGATCCTATTGATGACAGGCTCTTTCATAGGGATCCTGATCATCATGGGAATTGCCAAAGGAGTTTTTAAAATTGTTGCCCTTTTTTAGATATCGTTTGATTAAATTGGTGCCCATGAATTTATAAATATCGAAACCCGAAGCACGAAATTCGAAACAAGCACAAATGTTCAAAGTACAAATGTCCCAAACAACATAAAATATTTTAATTTTGGAAATTTGAATTTTGGATTTGTTTCGAGTTTCGATATTCGAATTTCGGATTTTTATGCAGCCCTCCCAATGAGGATAAGAATCATGGACCTTAGTGAGATCCTACAAAAACTTCCTCATTCTTTTCCTTTTCGGATGATTGACCGAATGATTGAGGTTGAGCCAGGGAAGAGGGCTGTCGGACTCAAGAATGTCAGCATTGATGAACCCTATTTCAAGGGTCATTTCCCGGATGAGCCCGTCATGCCCGATATCCTGATTCTTGAGGCATTGGCCCAAACCGGCGGAATCGCATTTCATTCTTTCTTTAAGGAAGAGGAGGAGGGAGTACCTTTTTTGGCAAGGGTGGAAGAGTTTCGGTTGAAGAAAAAAGTGATTCCCGGAGATCAGGTTACCTTAGAGGCAGAGGTGGAACAGATCTTCTCGAATCTGGCAAAGGTGAAGGTTCAGGCAAGGGTGAAAGAGGATATCGTCGCCGAAGGGATCCTCATTCTGGCAAAAGTCTCCGCTTCTTCACCTTCCCTTTAATAGCGGTCTACAATATATACTTTTAAACCAATTTCGTTTATCAGTTTTCATTCTATATCCTCATATCCATAGTGTTTTCAGTATCCTACAAAAATAGCTTGACAGGAACGGTGAGCTATGATAGAAACCAAAAACCGTATTAGTTTTCTGGTAATGCCCATATGGAATCGGAAAAAAGGGACCTGATTCTCACTCTCGCCAAAAAGAGATTTGAACGGTTTGGTTTCAATAAGACCACTGTTGACGAAATTGCCAGAGACGCCGGCATTTCAAAGCGGACCTTATATCAGGAGTTTGAAAGCAAGGGGAAGATTCTCGAAGAACTTTTCATGTACGAGGCCTTGTCAGTCCGAAAGGCCATCCTGAATCAGCTCAGCAAGATCAATGAACCCGCTGAAAAGCTTCAGACCTACATTCGGTTAGCCAAAAAGTATCTCGATCAAAACCCGTTTATCGTCAGTGTCCTCCATGATGAATCAGGGTTCTTTAAACCTTTTCTCCAAGACAAGCCTCACCTTGTGGAGACGGGAATAGAAGAGATTTTCGCCACGGTTCTTAGAGAGGGTATGGAAAAGGGGATCTTTCGGAGGATGGATGAGAAGGTGGTTGGAAACTGCCTTTTCCTGTTATTCAAGGAGCTCACTTACGGCAGAGGGAGCACTCCCAATCCGTCCGGACCCAACCCGATCAATGAATGGATCGATTTTATAATGAAAGGCATTATGGCCGGGATGGATTCTCCATGAACAGGTATAGCCTCCGATTTGAACGAAACGGTCCGATCGGTTTGATTCATATGACCAGCCAATTTCTGGGAATTCCCCTCTTCAGGGTTTACGCCTTTTATGTTGATGGACTGCTGATCGATACCGGGTTTTCACGGGAGGCCAAATCTCCAAACAGAACCTGATCAATT
>CAZXMB010000113.1:0-9717 GCA_964641715.1 uncultured Syntrophaceae bacterium | reverse complement strand
TAAGGAGTCTCTATTTGCTCCATTTCTTTTCCGGTAGTGTAATCAAATCTCCTGCAAGGAAAATCACAGGGTGGATAAAGGTTATTCGGGTTCAGAAGGGTGGTCTTTCTCCAACTTTTTAAAATAACACCTGGCTTTCTTGACGGCAGGCCAGAGGCCGAGATTCATCGGTCCGAAGATGATCAGGCTTCTCCGGAGATGAAAAGGGTTGAAGATTCGCTTGAGCATGGAAGGAAGTGAATAAAAAGACCGATTGACCCTCCAGAATCCCTCCTGGAGTTCTTCCACGGCCATCCGCTTCGGCTGAAAGACCACGGTGGCCATATCGTATTTCGACCAGTCCTCGGTCAGGATCCTCCCTTCCTGTTTTAGCCTTTGATAGATGCGGGTCCCGGGAAAGGGGGTCAGAACGGGAAGAAAAGCCCCTTCGATCCTGTTCCGCTCGGCAAATTCCAGAAACTCATCGAAGACCGAAAGATCGTCATAATCATAACCGAAAACAAAAGAGCCATAGACTCCGATTCCTTCATCGTGAAGCCTCCGGATCGCTTTCCCGTAGGCCTCGATCCGGTTCATCCTCTTCCCCATGAGGGAGAGATTCTCCTGCCTGAGGCTCTCAAACCCGATGAAGAGGCCATGGCATCCGGCCCTGGCCATGAGGGAGATGATCTCTTCGTTCTCGGCGATATGGATGGGCCCCTGGCTGACCCATCGCAATCGATAATGGGAGAGCATTGTCAGAAGGTCCTTCGTATGGGAAAGATTCCCGACGATATTATCATCCACGAAAAAGATATAGGCCTTGGATCGCCCCAAGGACTGGAGCTCCTTTTCAATTTCAGAGACGGGCCGCATCCGGTAAGTTCTCCCATGAAGCGCCGTCACCGAACAGAATTCGCAGTCATAGGGACAACCCCGGGTCGTCTGAATGAGATTTTGAAAGAGATAGCCTTTTCGGGGAAGAAGGTCCCTTCTCGGAAGGGGGAGGTGGTTCAGAGAAGTCCTTTCCTGCTGGCGATAAAAAGGTTTTAATTCCCCTTTCTCAGCGTCTCTCAAAATGATGGGCCAGGTCTCATCTGCCTCTCCAATGGCCACGCTATCGGCATGGGCCTTCGCCTCTTCAGGAAGCCAGGAGGCATGGATCCCGCCCATGACCACCCTCACCCCTCTTCTCCGAAATTGGTCCGCAATCTCATAGCCCCTCGGGGCCAGAGGGGTGATCGCCGTAATGGCAACCAGATCCACTTCCTGATGGAAATCGATTCCGGAGAGGCTTTCATCGATGATCCTGACTTCATGATGAGGAGGCGTCAGGCCAGCGAGGAGGGAAGTGGAAAGAAGGGGAAATTTAAAAGCGATCACATCCCAGAAACTTGCTCTGGGCCATCTCGGAATGATAAGGGCGATTCTCATCTCCTCTTCTTCCCTCTTAACAGTCTGTCGATGGACCGAACCTCCACCCCCTCCGGAACAATCCACTGGAAGGAATCCTCCGGAAGTGTGGAATTCATGGAGATCCCTTTTAATCGGAGCTCGATGCGGGTCTCCTTCTCCACCAATTCAATCCGGATCCGGTTGGGTATCTCGTTGCCTTCACTCTTCTCCGAGGAGAACCTGATCTCACCCGCCCTCCGGATCACCTCTTCAAATGTTGAGACCTCTCCGGTATAGGCCTTTTTCTGCGGGGGAATAAGAAGGAAAAATTCCCCGTCCCGATAAAGGGCATCGAAAAGGCCCATTCCTAAGAGGTGATAACCGAGGATCCGAAGTTTGTCCGGCTTTTGATAAAGAAGAAAACCGTTGAGAATAAAATTCATCTCCTCTCCATCCCGGACGGTGTCGATCCGGATGGAGGTCCTTGCCTGAAGCGAGTCAGCAACGGAAAAGTCCTCCAGAAGTTTCAAAATGGGATTGACGAAGGCCGGTTTCTCAGGGAGGATCTCAACCCTTTTAGGACAACCCCAGAGAAAGGACGAAATCAGCAAAAGACAAAGGATGGAAAAAAAAGATTTTTTGACCATCTTAAAATTCTCCTCTTTTAAATTTGTCCAAAACGGTATCTGCCGTTAGCTCTCCGGAAGCCACCACCCCTGCGATCCCTCCTCCGGGAGAGGTCCAGTGCCCGGTCAGAAAGAGATTCGGAATGGGAGTATTTCTTGAAAGACGATGGATTCCGGATTGGCCCGGGATCTGTGCCCATCCATAGGCCGCTCCCCAGCGATTCCGTGTCCATTGCTCTATGGTTTTAGGAGTAGCCTCTGCCCTGACAAGAATCCGTTTCTCGAGATCGGGAATGAAAGAGGAAGCCTTTGAAATCAGGTATTGAGAGATCCTGTCCCTGACCTCCTGATTCCAATCCGGACTGAGGTGATAAGGCGCTTTGATGCTGAGACAGAGGGTGCTCTTTCCTTCGGGTGAATGGGATGGATTGACCTTCGAAGGGGCAAGGAGGTAGAAAGGGGAATTTTCGGGAATCCGATTTTCATGAAGGGTTTGATATTCTTTTGAAAGCTCAGCGTCAAAAAAAATCTCATTATTGGAGGTGGAAAGTCCGTCGAGATCTCCGTCAATCCCGAGATACAGGATGAAATAGGAAAGCGAAGGCCTCATCCTCTTCAATTTTGCCCGAAAACCACCCGGAACTTGATCCTCTCCAATCAGATCCAGGAAGGTGCTTGCGGCATCCATATTGGAGATGATGACTTTTCCGCTGATCGCCTGGCCATTGTTTAATGTGATACCAATCGCCCGCTTTCCCTCCATCAGAATCTTTTTTACTTCCAGGCCGGTTAAAATCTCCCCTCCTCTCCTTTTGAATGCCTCCCCTAATTGGAAGGGCAATTGTTCCACCCTTCCCTCAATACAGGAAACTCCATGATTGAAATAGGACATCTCAACCCCCGCCATTCCCGCCACAGAAATCTCTTCCGGAGCGAGCAGGGCATAAGAACCTCGAATCGAGAGAAGGGTTTTGAGAAAAGGATGGGAGATATATCCATCCAATAAATCCCCGTACGTTTTATCCCTATAGTTTGAAAGAAAAGGATATTGAGAGAAAAAAGAAGAGGGATCGAACCAGTTGAGAGACGGAGGTATGCTGGAAAATTCATCAAAAATCCTTCTCAAGACTCCATAGACCTTTTCGATCCCATTTTTTTCTTCCGGGAAGAGTCTGGAGAGGTTCTCGATGTGGGTCTCAAGTCTGGAGGATTGAAGTACTTTCTGATCTGGAAAGTGGTATTCCCTTGCAGGTTCAAGCGAAATGAAGTGAATCCGGTCCAAGAGGTCCAGCTTTTCTAAAAGATTCCAGATTCTCCCTCCCTTTTGACACTCACCCAGGGATTGGACAGAGAGATCGAAAGAAAATCCATCCTTTTCAAAGGAGGAGCAGCATCCCCCGATTTTGGGGTTTTTCTCAACCATTAAAACCTTTAGACCTTTCTGTGCGAGAAGGCAGCCCGAGGTGAGCCCTGCCATCCCTGCCCCCATGATGATGACGTCTGCATCAGACATGATGTCAGGAGTATAACACAACCCTTCACTTCCCGTCGACTTGCCGAAGATCATCCTCCCCACCTGCCCTCCTGGGCCAGGCGCTGAGAATGACTCGTGTCTGATTCAAGAGGAGGAGTTTACTTTACGGAGGAATAAGATTGAAACCAGAGGGAAATATTGGAGCCGCCATTCGAGCAACCATTAAGTAGGGCGGACCGTATATCCTTCTTTTCTGAACGGCCAAGGACGACATTCAGATCGCATTGGGGATCGAGTTGTGTTGTCCCGAGGGTTGGGGGAATGACCCCGTGATAAAGGCTCAAGGCCAATGCACAGGCCCTGATCCCTCCTGATCCGTCAAATTCACCCATCATTGATTTGAGACTCCCCACGGAGATCTCACTCGCCCCCTCCCCAAAGACCTTTTTAATCGCTAAAGTCTCTGCTCGATCAAGATCGACGGTGGAATTGGCTGCAGCTGAAATGTAATCGACCTCTGATGGCTCTTTCGCTGCTGTCAACATTGCCTTCGCAATCGAATCCCCTTTTTGGTCATACCGGAGAACGCCATCCGTACTTCCTGAAAATCCTACCCCTCCTATCTCTGCATAGATCCTTGCCCCTCTCTTTTCCGCATGTTCCAATGTCTCCAGGACAAGAATCCCGCTTCCCTCTCCCAGCACAATCCCATTTCTTTCCCGATCAAAGGGTCTCATCCCTTCGGATCCCTTTCCTTTCTGAGGAGATAAGGCCCCTAACATCGAATAGACATGGTAGAGGGGTTCGCTCAACTCATCCCCTCCCCCTGCAAACAGGGTATCCGCTCTCCCCTCTCTCAGGAGATGATAGGCAAAAGAAAGGGCCATCTCTGCGGAGACCTCTTTGTGAGAGAAGGTGATATTGATCCCTTTGATTCCATATTCGATGGAACAGTGGCTGGTGATGGCATTGGGAACAGCGGTCTGAAAGAGGATGGGTTGGGCCCCCATGGGCCCATCCTTCAGGAGGGACCGGAAGAACTGGTCCACCGTATCCGAACTCCCGAGGCCCGTACCGATGGCAATCCCCATTCGATTGGAATCCTCTTTCCCCAAATCGAGTCCGGAATCCTCGAGGGCCAGCCTCACGGCTGAAACCATGATCTTTCCAATTCGATTCATCCTTCTGAGGTTTGCGGGTTTGATGAAGGCCTTAAAATCGATTTCCCGAAGCTCTCCACCTAATCTTGAACGATAGGAGCTCACATCGAACCTTTGAACCGGCTTAATCCCCGAAATTCCCTGAAGACAGTTCTTCCAGAATTCCTCCTTCCCCACCCCGAGTGGAGAGACCATGCCCAGACCTGTAATGACGATGCGATGCCTTCCCGGATTTCGGATTTCGGAATTCGGAATTCGGAATGAGTTTTTATACCGCAATTGAGCTGATCCTTGAACTCTACTGGACTCCATTAAATTTCCTGAAGACTAAACAGGCGTTGTTCCCCCCGAAGGCAAAGGAATTTGAGAGGGCAACCCGGACATCCTTCTGAATCGAATGATTGGGAGTATAGTTGAGATCGCAAAGAGGATCCGGAACTTCATAATGGATCGTTGGAGGAATCGTTCCATGCTCCAGCGTTAAGACAGTGGCCACAGCCTCAATGCCTCCTGCGGAACCAAGGCAATGTCCGATCATGGATTTGATCCCGCTGATAGGAATCTCCTTCGCCCTTTCCCCGAACACCTTTTTGATTCCCCTTGTCTCAGAAATATCATTAAAAAGGGTGGCGGTGCCATGGGCATTGATCGTATCCACCTCTCCCGGAGAAATTCCGGCCTGGTAGAGGGCCATCCGGATCACTCTCTCCACCCCCTCCCCCTGAGGTTCGGGTGCGGTGAGGTGATAGGCATCGGCACAGATCCCGTAGCCCGGAAATTCTGCCCGAATCGGAGCATTCCTCCTGAGGGCATGTTCCATCTCTTCGAGAATCAGAATCCCCGCCCCTTCGCCAAGGATCAACCCCTGCCTTCTCTGATCAAAGGGCCTGCATCCTTCGGGATCGACCAATTTCAGGCTGCTAAACCCGCTGTAAGAAACCTCGCAGAGGGAATCACTTCCGCCCGTCACCATCACATCCGCCAGACCCATCTGAATCATCTCATAGGCCACGCCCATGGAGACAGAACTGGAAGAACAAACGGTAGCCGTGGTGTTTCTCGGTCCCCGAAGGCCTGCTTCAATGGCAATCAGGTCTGTGGTGGTGGCGAGGGAATATGAGATGAGGAGAGAGAGGGGGGGTTTTCCTGCTCCCCGATAGAAATCCCTAAAATATTTTTCAACGGAGAGGATCCCTCCTGAACCTGCCCCCAGGATGACCCCTGCCCTTTCTTTTTCGATTGGGTCTCGGTGGAGGCGGGCCGATTGCCAGGCCTCCCGGAATGCGATCATTCCAAACTGATCACATCGGGAGAGTCGCCGGATCTCCCTCTTTGAGAAATGAGCCTTTAAATCTAAACCGGAGACCTCAGCGGCTCTCTTGGCCCGGTAGGGAGAGACATCAAAGACCGTCACCTCTTTTGCCCCGTCCCTTCCGGCGACCAGGGAATCCCAGAACTCAGAAACATCATTCCCTATCGCACTCACCACTCCCAGACCTGTGACGACCACCTTTCTTCTCATCGGACCTCTGTGATCCTCACCTCTTTGGGCAGGCGGATCTCAAAATCGGAATCGGTGAGACCTCTGTTGACTCTCATATTCGAATACCGAAGCGTGGTGATATCCCCGTTCTGCTCCACCATCTCCATGGCGATGATCATCCAGTCCTTCTTGGAGATCCAGAGCCTCGTCTTCATCCAAAGGGCATCTTTTGCCTTGGGCAAGATCTCCATCACCACAAAGGATTCCCGGTCCTCCAGGACCCTCCACTGAGCAAACCTCTCCTGAAAAGGGTCTTTTGAGAAGAGGAGGTACCGTTCCACCAGCGGATTGCCCTCAATCTGATAACGCTCTGCGGTCTTCTCCTCCTTAAAATAGAGCAAAAAGGTTTTCCCGTCGAAGAGCATCTGGCTTGCCTCTGGGGGGAAGAATTCGATGAAGACCTTATCCGGCTTCTTGAAACGGATCTTCCCTCTTGAGATGACTTTCTCTTTGAACAGGGATATCTTCTTCTCCTGAAGAAGGTCAGCGGAGAAGTCTTTTGTCCTCTCCCGGGACTCTCTCAACCGTCGCACAACCTCCTCCGCCCTGAGAGGCTGTGCTTCAGGGGAAGCGAAGGGGATCAGGAATGAAAGGACGATCGTCCAGAGGGCAAACTTCTTCATGAGGGATTTTCCTTGAAAGCCAATATCGTCTTACTCACTCCGGGGAGGAGGAAATGTTTTCTGCTGAGGCGGAAAAGGGCCTCAGAGAGGTTCCCAAAAAGGGAACTGGCCCATCGCTTTCCTAATTCCTTGGGAAAGGTATACCCTCCGATGAGATGTCTAAAACGACTGAATCCCGCTCTCCGGAGGGACCGCTCAATCGTCTCCGGTGAGAAATCTGAGAGGTGGGCGGGTTGATCATAGAGTCTGTTTTCGATCCTGAAAAAACGAAGGAGGTTCTTGATCGGAGTGGTATGGGGATACCTCAGCAGGAGAATTCCTCCGGGCTTAAGAACCCGATAACACTCCTTCAGAAAGGCCACGGGATTGGAAAGATGCTCAACCACATAAAAGCCACTGACCACATCGAATTCATTTTCCCGAAACCCAACCCTTTCCAGCGGTCCGGGGTGAATGGTTAATCCCAGATGGTGTCTTGCGTAATCAATGGCCTTCTGAGAAAGGTCCACTCCGATGACCTCCCATCCTCTCTCTCTCATCTCAGAGAGAAAAAATCCAAAACCCGATCCCGCATCCAGCAACTTCCCCCTTTTTTGATACTGCCCTATCAGGCGGGCTGCCTTTTGAAAAACCGGCTTCATCATTTTATGCCACGCCTTAATCGAAGCGTCATTCTCCGGCAGGTAATGCTGGTAATAACGAAAAAGGAATTCCTCTGTTGGCCTCGGATTGGCGAAAACAAATTGACAGGAAGAACATCTCACCATTTGAAAGGGATGTTCTCGATGGAGGGGAGAGCTTTTCCGTTCTCCACAGAGGGGACAATCGATAACCTCCATCTCGATATTCTGTTTCATCCCCACTCTAAAAAATAGAGTCATCTTCTCTTTGACTCAATCCACATCTCCACAGTCCTGGTATAAAGTCTCCAATTTCCCAGCTTTGAATGCTCCAAAAAGTCCCGGCACTCCTCCACCGTATACGAGGAGGACACCGATTCCAAGAAGCCCCTTCTGGCCTTGGGATGCCTTCCGAAATAAATTTTCCAGAAAAGATCGAAAATCTTAATAAAGGTAAGAGAGGTATCCCTGTGGAAATCAACTATAACAAACCCCCCTCCCTCCTTCAAGCCTCTCGCCACTTCATTGAAGAATTCAACCGGACGGTCTAAATGATGAAGGGTATTGATACAGAGAAGAAGATCGAGGGAATGGTCCTCACAGGGTAAGGCATAAGCAGAGCCTATCTGAAAATCGATGCCACTGCCTATCCCGGCCTCCATTGCATTCTGCCGGGCGATCTCCACCATCGTGGGAGAGAGGTCAATGGCTTTGAATTCGATTTCAGGAAGCGCCCTGGACAGGAAGATGGGAAAGATGCCAGGGCCTGTTCCCACATCAAGGGCCTTGCCCCTTTCAATCCCCTTTGCTTTAATCCGGCTCAGGACCCTCCGGCAGGGAATCCCCATATATCGCTTGGCCATGAGACTGTAATACTCTGCCAGTTCCCGGTCTTCAATGACACCGGCTTCTGAAATTCGAGCCCTCATCTTATTCCTGGCCAACCTGAACGATCGCCCCCTCCCCCTGGGCTAACCCTCCGCAGATCGAGGCCACCCCCATCCCTCCGCCCCTTCTTCTCAGTTCATAAATCATGGTCATGAGAATCCTTGCCCCGCTTGCGCCCACCGGATGGCCGATGGCAATAGCCCCCCCGTTCACATTGGTCTTCTCTAAAATCGATTTCATCTTCCCGGGGTCCCCATCAGCCAATATCCTGGCACTGACCAGTGGCATGGCGGCAAAGGCTTCATTGATCTCAATGAGGTTGATCTGATCGAGTGAAAGGCAGGACTTTTCTAAAATCTTCTGAATCGTGAAACCCGGAATGGCTGCAATCAACCGGGGGGCCATGGCGGTTGCATTCATGGCGATAACTCTGGCTAAAGGTTTTAATCCTTTTTCCCTGGCTTTATTCTCGCTCATCAGCAGGAGGGCGGCGGCCCCTGTATCCAAACCCGGAGCGTTTCCCGCAGTCACCGTGGGACTTCCATAAACCGTCGGGAGCCTGGAGAGTTTTTCAAGAGTGGTATCCGGTCTCGGAAACTCATCCCGTTCGAATACAAGAGAGGGGCCTCTTTTCTGCTGAATTTCAACCCTCATCAACTCTTCACCGATCTTGAACTTCCCCCCTTGAAAGGCCCGTGCATATCTCATCTGACTCTCATAAGCCCATCGGTCCTGATCCTCACGGGTAATCCCGTATTCCAGTGCGACCTCTCCTGCATCCACCGACACAGGATTAAATCCCTTATACCCCAGCTCATAGAGGCCATCCCAGATTTGAATATTACCCAATCTCTTTCCCCAACGGACATCCGGAGGGAAGACATAGGGGGCACGGCTCATGTTGTCCGAACCGACTGCCAAGGCGATATCAATCTCGCCCGCTTTGATCGCCCTGTACCCAAGACGAGCCGCAGCCAGCGACGAACAGCAGGCCCGATCCAGTGTGAGAGAGATGGATTCTCCTGGCATCCCCGCTTTGAGGGTAGCCTGCCTTGCCGGCACATCCGTCTCCAGAGCGGCCTCTCCGATGACAGCGGTTCCATAGTAGGTCTCCTCCACCTCTTCTCCTCTGACCTTCCCCCTTTGAAGCACCTCCCGGATGACCATGGCCCCGAGCTCGATTGAAGGAATGTCTTTCAAGGTCCCCCCGAATTTTCCAAAAGGTGTCCTGACCGCACTGATCACTGCCACGTTGTTTTTTTCCATGGGTCCCCCCTATTCTTCCTCCTTGCCCTGATCCGCAAGTTCTGGAAAGGTGATTGTCGATTGAATAAAACGAATTTAAAGGCCTGTCAATATAATAATGCGAAAGTCCGACGCCTTGACATAAAAAATGAAATTGACTATAA
>CAZXMB010000112.1:2130-9730 GCA_964641715.1 uncultured Syntrophaceae bacterium | reverse complement strand
GGCAAGATTTGGTTAATCTACATCATTTTAAAGAAATTTGAAACAGTTATTTCCTGTACAGAACCCACCTCACTGCCTTTAGAATATCTTCTTCACCAGGGATCACGGCATTCTCGAGAGGCTCACTGTAGGGGATGGGAACGTTTAGTGCTCCTACCCTCTCCACCGGTGCATCGAGATAGTCGAATGCCTTCTCCTGGATTTGAGCGATGATCTCCGCTCCGATTCCTCCCCTCTGACACTCCTCGTGAACAATCACCGCACGGTTCGTTTTATAAATGGATTGGAGAATGGTTTCAATATCGAGCGGGACAAGTGTTCTCGGGTCGATGACTTCCGCTTCAATGCCTTCTTCTGCGAGATGGCCAGCCACTTTTAATGCCTTTGTGACCATGTAGGAGATGGCTACAATCGTCACATCCTTACCCTTTCTTTTTATATCGGCCTGGCCAAAGGGGACAAGATATTCCCCATCAGGGATAGTTCCTTTTGTGGCATAAAGGAGTTTATGCTCGATGAAGATCACAGGATTGTCGTCTCTTATGGCGGTCCTGAGCAGGCCTCTCGCATCATAAGGGGTCGAGGGCATGACAACTTTCAAACCAGGGATATGAAGGAAAAGCCCTTCAAGGCTCTGGGAGTGTTGAGCCGCATTTCCTCTTCCGCCTCCCTCCTGAGTCCGGATCACCAGAGGGATCTTTGCCTTTCCTCCTGACATATACCTCATCTTTGCCACCTGATTCACAATCTGATCCATGGCACAAGTGGTGAAGTCAACATACATAATTTCAGCGACCGTGCGGATACCGGTCATGGCCGCTCCCAATGCAGAACCGATGATCGCTGATTCGGAGATCGGGGTGCTCCGGACCCGGTAAGGTCCGAATTCTTCGAGCAGACCTTTGGTGACACCGAAGATGCTACCATAACGGCCAATATCCTCTCCGATGAGCATGAGGGATGGATCCCTCTGCATCTCCTCACGGAGCGTCATTCTGAGCGATTCAACAAAAGTGACTTCCGGCATTAATACCTTGCCCTCACCCCAACCCTCTCCCACCAAGGGCTGTGTCGTAATTAGCCATTCGCCCTTCGACATGCTCAGAGCCTGTCCTGAGTTTATCGAAGGGACGAACGGCTAAGTAATTGATTTTTAACATGCTGTATTCCGTTCGTGGTGAGCCCTTCGATTCACCGTTCATCCTGAGGCTCTCGAAGGATGAACGGTTCACTCAGGACAGGATTCTCGAACCATGAACGGAATTATAACACACCCCATCAGGGGAGAGGGGATATAGTCGTTTTAATAAAAGACATCCTGAGCCGCCTCTTCAGGCGACGGAGATGGGCTTTCAATTGCAAATTGGACAGCCTCTTCAAGGGCGGTCTTTATCTTATCCCTGATCCTTTTCTCAATCTCCTCGGTCAGGATCTTCTCCTGGAGAAGGCGTTCTTTAAAATTCTTGATCGGACAGCGGTCCAGCCAATGATCCATCTCTTCCTTTGAGCGGTAGGTTATCCCCCTGCCCGGATCTCCCGTAAAATGGCCGAAGAAACGATAGGTGATACAGTCGAGAAGGGCGGGGCCATTTCCGGCCCTTGCCCTTTCCACGGCCTCTTTCGTTTTTGTATAGACCTCTATGACATCGTTTCCATCAAGGCTCATCCCTGAGATGCCATAGGCGGCCGCCCGGTCCGAGATACGGGAGATGGAAATGGCTTCGCGAATGGGTGTGGAAAGGGCGTATTGATTGTTCTCACAAACAAAAATGACAGGAAGCTTCCAGATCGCCGCTAAGTTCAGGCTTTCATGGAAGGTGCCCTGGTTTGTTGCGCCATCACCGAAGAAACAGGCGGCCACCTGATCGGTCCCCCGGTTTTGAATGCTGATTCCGGCTCCAACAGCGATCGGAAGGCCACCCCCCACGATGCCATTGGCACCCAGGTTTCCGCCTTCAAAATCCGCAATATGCATGGAGCCTCCCTTCCCCTTACAATAGCCCGTTGATTTGCCGAGAAGTTCGGCCATCATCCGCTTTAACTGAGCTCCCTTGGCAATGCAGTTGCCGTGGCCCCGGTGGGTATTCACCATATAGTCTTCCTGCCGGAGGGCAGAGCAGATCCCCACAGAGACCGCCTCCTGCCCGATGCAGGGATGAATATTTCCCCGGATGAGGTTGTGCTCGAACAGTTCAATGGCCTTCTCTTCAAAGAGGCGGATGGTGAGCATCTGCTCGTACATCTTGAGACAGAGGATTTGATCAACCCTCATGGCCATTTAATTTGCTTCCTTCCCTAAAATTTTATAGATGGCTTTGATGACGGAGTCCCTTCCCGGGATGACAAATCTCTCCATCGGAGGGCTGAAGGGGATGGGGACGCGAAAAGCTCCCACCCGCAGGATCGGTGCATCCAATTCATCAAAGAGCTCTTCCTGGATTCGGGCGGCCACCTCAGCCCCGAATCCCCCTGTTAGGCAGGCCTCATGGGCCACAACCACCCGGTGATTTTTAGAGACACTTTGGGCAATCATTTCCCAATCCATCGGCCACAGGGTGCGGAGATCCAGAACCTCCACGCTGATCCCTTCTTTCTCCAGTTGTTCCGCCGCCTCAAGGGCATGGAGGACCATGATGGAGTAGGTGATCACTGTGACATCGGTTCCGTTTCGTTTGATATCCGCTTTTCCTAATGGAACGAAATACTCTTCTTCAGGGACCGGTCCCTTTCTGGAAAATATCTTTTTGTGCATGAAGAAGAGAATGGGGTCATCATCCCTCAGGGAGGTTTTGATCAGACCTTTTACATCGGATGGGTTACAGGGAGAGACGACCTTGAGCCCGGGGGTATGGATAAACCAGGCCTCCAGTGACTGGGAATGATGGGCTGCGGCAGAAAGTCCTGCTCCATCCGGTGCCCAGATGACCAGAGGGATCCTGACCTGACCTCCGAACATATATCTTATCTTTGCAACCTGGTTGGCAATCTCATCCATGGCACAGGTGGTGAAGTCCGCAAAGTGGAGGTCCACAAAGGGACGCATTCCGGTGAGCGCTGCCCCGAGACCTGCCCCGACGATGGCTGTCTCAGAGATGGGGGTGTCGATCACCCTCCCCGGAAAAGCCTGCGGGAGTCCAACAAATTGTCCGAAAATTCCACCATGAGCCACAAGATCTTCACCAATGATGAATACCGATGGGTCTTTCGTCATCTCTTCTTTTAAGGCTTCGGCCATGGCTTCTGTGTTGGTCAGTTCGCGAATACTCATAAAGGGCTCCTTTGGGTGAGGGCTTGTGCCTCATCACCTGTATAAAGATCTTCCAGGGCATCCATTGGCTGAGGAAAGGGGCTTTCTTCTGCAAAGCGAACCGCCTCTTCAAGTTCAAGATCGATCTCTGCCCGGATCTGCTGGTCCCTTCTCTCGCTGAGAAGCTTTTTGTCTTTTAGGAATTTTTGGAACCGTTGAATGGGATCGTTCCCGGAGAATTTTTCAACCTCTTCTTTGGTTCGGTAGCGTTGAGGATCACCTTCGAAATGGCCACGGATCCGATACGTCCTGTTTTCGAGTAGGGTAGGACCTTCTCCCTGACGGGCCCTGTTCACGGCTTCAAGCGCGGCTTCCCTTACCTCAAGAAGGTTGTTGCCATCCGCACTCTTGCTCGCAATCCCGTAGCCTTTTGCCCTCAGCGCAATGCTTTTGACCGATGTGGAGTAATGAACGGAGGTGGTGGAGGCATACTGGTTATTCTCACAGACAAAAAGGATGGGCAATCTCCAGATGGAAGCCATATTGAGGGCCTCATGAAACGGCCCGCGATTGGAGGCCCCATCCCCAAAAAAACAGACCGCCACCTGATCCGTTTTTCTCAGTTTGATGGACAGACCTGCTCCCACAATGATCGGAAAGCCACCCGCCACCACGCCGTTGGCACCCAGGATACCGATCGAAAAGTCGGCAATGTGCATGGACCCGCCCTTGCCCTTACAGTAGCCGGTCTTGCGGCCCATCACTTCAGCAAACATCTTCCTGACATCCCCTCCCTTGGCAATGACATGTCCGTGGCCCCGGTGGGTGGTGGTAATATAATCGTCTGGCCGAAGGGTTGAACAGACTCCGACCGAAGATGCCTCCTGACCGATGGAGAGGTGAATAAACCCCGGGATCTTACCGGCGGCAAAAAGCTCCCCGGTCAGGGTTTCAAATCTCCGTATCTTGACCATGGTGCGATAAAGAGCAAGTAATGTTTCAACATCCTCTGGCATCAACATCCCCCCTTTTGTCATTTTCCCAAAGGATTTAAAATCCGGCCCCTCAATCAGCCCCTAAATCAGAAGGAGTGCCGGATCCTCGATCAGCTTCTTCAGATGGTTCAAAAACAGGGCTGCCGTGGCACCGTCCACAATCCTGTGATCCGATGAGAGACTGAGCCAGGCCATCGGTTTGATCACGATCTCTCCTCTACGGACCACAGGTTTTTCGACGGTCCTGCCCACCCCCAGAATGGAACATTCCGGAGGATTGATAATGGGATTAAATTTATCGATCCCGAGCATCCCCATATTGGAGAGGGTGAAGGTTCCCCCTCCCACATCTTCAATGGAGAGCTTTCCTTCTCTTGCCCTCTGGGTGAGGTCTCTGAGGGTGATCGAAATTTCAGTTAATGATTTCTTATCCGCCCCATGGACAACAGGAACGATCAATCCATCCTCAAGGGCGATCGCCACTCCGATATTGATCTCTTCTATCAAATGGATTTGATCTCCTTCGATGCGGGAATTCATGGCCGGATGGCTTTTGAGCGCGGAGGCCGTCACCTTGGTCAGAAGATCCGTCAGGGTTAATTTGATGCTGGAACGCTTTTCGATCTCGTCCTTCAAACGCTCCCTTAAACCCTGGAGGGCTGACATCTCCACTTCCAGTGAGAGGTAGAAATGTGGGATATTCTGAAAACTTTCCGTCATCCTTTTTGCAATGATCTTACGGATTCCCTTCAGAGGGATCACTTTTCCCACCGGAATGGGTGCTGGAGGAGGGGAGGGAGCCGCCTCAGCGGTGATTCGTCCGGTTGCTTTTAATACATCTGTGCGAACGATTCTTCCCCCGGGTCCAGATCCCTGAAGAGAGGCGATATCAATTCCTTTTTCCCGCGCCATCTTTTTAGCAAGGGGAGAGGCGAGGATCCTTTTCGGAGCCTCCTCCCTCTCTTTTTGGGATTGAACCGTAGCAGGCATGGGCACCTCGATTGAAACCCCGGGCCTGATCTCTTCGACCTCCGGCAGGGCCTCGCCTTCCTCGGCGATGATGGCGATCGGGGTGGTCACTTTAACGACCTCCCCTTCGTGATGGAGAATCTTCCGAAGAATTCCGGACGAAGGAGACTCGTATTGAAAGTTGATCTTTTCGGTAATGATTTCAACCAGGGGCTCTCCCTTCTGGACACGGTCCCCCTCTTTTTTCAGCCATCTCTCGATGGTTCCTTCTGTCATGGTTAAGCCCAGTTTGGGCATGATCACGGTCGTCGCCATAATCGGTCCCCCGTTATCCTTTCATCATATGAATTGCTTCCCCGTAAGTATCCAGGGCGGCTTCAAAGAAGGCTTCTGAAAAAGTGGGATGGGCAAAGATCATCGCTTTGACCTCCTCCACCCCGATTTCATATCTCATTGCCATGGCACCGAGATGGATCAACTCCGTAGCCGAAGGGCCGAGAATGTGAACCCCCAAAATTTCACCATATTTTTTTTCGGAGATAATTTTCACCATCCCTTCCTGGTTTCCCGTAGCAATGGACCGGCCACAGGCCATAAATGGAAATTTACCCACCCTGACCTCCCCGTATTCCTTTATGGCTTCTTCTTCTGTAAGGCCGATGGAGGAAGCTTCGGGAAAACCGTAGAGGCAATTGGGAATCATCCGATCATCCACCCGGGTTTCCTTACCCAGAATATTTTCAATGGCAATTCGTCCTTCATAAAAGGCCTTATGAGCATAGCATCCTTTCCCCGCCACATCTCCTGCGGCGTAGATGGTGGGGGAGGATGTCTTCAGGTTGAAATCCACGGAGATGAAGCCATCTTTTAGAGAGACAGAGGCCTTTTCCAAATCGAGGCCATCGATATTTCCATGTCTCTCTCCCACCACCAATACCTTCTGAACCTCCAGCCTCTCTTTTTTCCCCTTTTGAATCACGATCAGGCCGACGGACCGATTCTTCTCCATGACCTCCATCGAGGCAATCTCTGCTTCGGTCCACACCTTCACGTTGCTCTTTGTCAGGAGACCCTTGTAGCGGATGGAGATTTCCCGGTCCATTTTGGGAAGGATTCGGTTCATTTTCTCGATCAGGGTGACGGTTACTCCAAAGGCATTAAAGAAGGTCGTAAATTCCAATCCCCGCCTTCCTCCTCCGACGATGGCCAGAGAGGAAGGAGGCTCTGTCATGTTGAGCACATCATCACTTTCCAATACCCATTGCCCATCCCTTTTAAGCGGTCCGGTATCCTTGGGGACTGCACCCGAGGCAATCAGGATTCGATTGGCCTCCAATTTCTCCATCACCTTCCCATCCCTTTTGATACAGATGGTTTGGGGATTGGAAAAGGATGCCTCTCCACGAATGAGGGTGATTCGGTCACGGTTCAGGAGATTCTGAAGCCCTGAAACCACCTGGCTAACAGCCGTGTTTTTCTTTTCGAGTGTTTTCCTGAAATAAGAAAGGGCCTCTTCCCTATTTTTAGTGAGTCCTGAATGTTGAAAGGCGCTCCAGAGAGAAGCTCCGTGGAGGAGGGCTTTCGTTGGGATGCATCCTCGGTTGAGACAGGTCCCTCCCAGATCTTTTTTCTCAACGATTGCAACAGAAAGGCCCCTTTGAGCTGAGAGGATTGCCGGCAGGTATCCCCCCGGACCGCTTCCAATAATGATTAAATCGAAGGTTCTATTTTGAGTTCCCAAAGAATTGCCCCCCCACAGGTTATAATCCCGTTGGCACCAGGACGCAGAGACCAACCCCTTCTCTGTTCCCGATACTTTCTCCCCGGTGAGGGATTGCGGGATTAAAATAGGCTGTGTCCCCTTCTCTGAGGATAAATATCTTTTTTCCGTAAATGAGCTTTATTCTTCCCCGGAGGATGAACAGCATCTCCTCCCCCTCGTGTTCGAAGAGCTTTTTGGCATGACTCCCCGGGGGATATTTGATGATAAAAGGCTCCATGGTTTTCTTCTTTTTCTTAAAGGCCAGGGATTCATAGGAAAATCCGATTTCCGAATCCGGCCCAACAACCTTTTTTCTCCGTCCCCTTCTTACGATCACCATATTTTGATTTTCTCCCCCATTTTCATCGAGGAGGGTGGAGATACTCACCCCAAAGGCCGATGCAATCTTGGAGAGGTTGGCAATGGAAGGAGCGGTCAGGTGGTTTTCAATCTTTGAAATAAAAGCCTTGGAGAGGCCGATCTTTGATGCCAGCTTTTCCTGGGTCATCTGCTGTCTTTGGCGGAGGGCCCGGATCTTTTTTGCAATCCTGATCTCGATCATTTTGTCAACTATTTATCAACAAGTTGACTTTAAATTAACAGGATGGGGGAAAAAGTCAATAAAAA
>CAZXMB010000112.1:0-2030 GCA_964641715.1 uncultured Syntrophaceae bacterium | reverse complement strand
CCGACCCATTGGGCGGTGCGGTAAAAAGAGGTAACTTCATGGGATCGCCCGGAAGGAGCCTTTGCTCCTTTAGAGTAATAAGGGGTGTCGAATCCGCAAAAGAGGAGAAGAATCCTTGAGCCGAGATAAAAGAGAAAGACGACCCCTGATGCAAAGAGGGTGAATTCGGCCGGGAGGTCGAGGAGAATAAGAATACAGCGAGTCAGCAGACCGTAGAGAATTCCTCCGATCAATGCGAGAGGGATTCGAATGGGGAGGGAATTGAAAAAGCTCATCAACATCGGCCCTTTAATTTTTTATATCTCACGAGGCTGGCTAGTGCTTTGGCTACCCTTTCCGGAGTCGGGTAATTGGGGACTCCGGATTCTTCAAGACACTTTATCTCTTCGTCCCAGATTCCAGCAGGTGAGGAGATACAGCAGACCACAGTTTTCTCCCCCCTTTTTTGAGTCATCAGATCAGACAGTGCTCTCACAGCGGGTCTATTGGCCGAAGCGAACATGATACATAAGAGGATGGCATCGATCCTTTTATCCTCCAGGACGGCTTCTATAATTCCTTTGATAGCACTGGAATCATACCAGGCAGGCCCCATATCCACGGGGTTGGTCCTGATGGCAAGAGGGGGGAGAAGCCTCTCAATCCTTTTTTGAATATCCGGGGAAAAAGGCGAAATAGAGAGCCCTTCCATCTCGCATACATCACAGGCGGCCATTCCCGGTCCTGCCTGGCCGGAGAGGACAGCCACCCTGTTTCCCTCTGGAAGGGAAGAGATCATCAAGGCCTTTGCCGTATCTAAAAGTTCCTCTGAACTTTTCACGGTGAGGATACCCGCCTGCCTGAAGGCTCCCTGATAGATCTCATGTTTTCCTGCAAGAGACCCTGTATGGAATTGAGAGGCACGGTCGCTGGTAGGGGAGATTCCGACTTTATAGGCAATCATCGGTTTTACCCTTTCGGTCCTTTTCCCCACCTCCATTAATCTCCTCGGCTCATCGACCCCTTCGAGATACAGGACGATCACTTTGGTGTCCCGGTCCTCCTTAAGATATTCCACCATATCCCAGAAATCGACATTACAGCGGTTTCCCAACCCGATGATTTTGCTAAAACCGACTCGCTCTCTCATTGAGAGAAAGGCCATCAGATGGGACATCCCGCCACTCTGGCTGATAAGACTGATCCCTCCTTTCCCCACACGGGAGAACTCCGGGGTGAAGGAGGCATTCAGGGGGAGATGGAGATTGACAATGCCAAAGGTATTGGGGCCGATGATCTTAATCCCATACTGGTTGGCAAGCCCTGTGATCTCCTCCTGTAACGTTTCTCCCCTCCTGTCCTCGATCTCTTTGAACCCGGCTGTGATGAGGACAATCCCCTTGACTCCCTTTTCGTTGCATTCTTTTATCATCTTGGGGACCTGCTCAGATGGAAGGACGATGATGGAGAGATCAACGGGGTCAGGGATCTTTGATAGGGAAGAGTAAGCCTTTATTCCGAGGATTTCTTCTTTCCCCGGATTGACCGGATAGATTCTGCCGGGATATCCTCCTTCCCTCAGACTCCTCATCACATGGGATCCCAGTTTCGCCGGGTTATCCGATGCTCCGATCACGGCGACAGAATTCGGTTTAAAAATCGCATCCAATGCCTCCCATTTTCTCTCCATACGGTTCCTCTCTTTACATTTGGGTAAGGGATTGTGGGTAAGGAACTGCCCCCAATGACGCTGGGGACTGTCTCTGAAGAATTAATTTAAACTAATTATCGATCATGATCAAATAATTTATAGGGATCTTTCAAAGGTGAGATTTGAAGAACGTTACGGATCGGACCAGCTTTAAGCCGTTGTCTCCATCCGACTTATTGGATACATCTTATGAGCACAAGCTCGCTGCTCTTACGGGTCTGAAACCGAATATGTTCCTCCGGCCATTTCTGACAGGGAAAAAGAATGAAGGCACTGGCCAATGTTGCATGGCCGCATAGCGCCACCTCAGTGACCGGGGTCAAAGGAATATTTGTTTCTT
>CAZXMB010000111.1:0-10115 GCA_964641715.1 uncultured Syntrophaceae bacterium | reverse complement strand
CAACAGGTGCCACTGGGAAACCATTTGCTTCGAGGAAGTAACCGATCACACCCATTACCATCACCATCCCGGTATTCCATAGGGGAGTGGGACCTGAGAATTTTTGAGAACATCAGATTGATGAAGAGCGTAATAATGATACTTGCGATTGCACTTTTGAAAATAGTCACTCCTATTTTTTTCATCAAAAGAAAGAGGAGGACAGCGCTGGTGATAAGAAAACCAACGGTGTTGACGACAGCGACATAGGCGATAGCAATTCCAAAAACGAAGAGGGCATTAGAAATCCGCATTGGCTTTTGAGAAGTATCTACCATTTCGTTCGACCTGACTTTCCGAGCCTTCAAGATAAGGGCGATGCCGAAGCCGATGAAGAGAAGGACAAGGATATTTGGAAATAGATCCGGCCCGGGATGTCCTTTCTCAGGGGGGAGAAATAGTGGATGGTTTGAGTAAAGATGAAGACACCCAGTGCAATGAAGATAATTGCCGCAGTAATGTCGTTTTTTTTCGTCGTCTCGATATTCAAATGCGACAGGCTTGAAGTCCTTATAGGAGACTCGAGCCAATCCCATCCAATGCATCATGGTGATCTCTACGGTGACAATGGTCATTGTGTAGCCATCTGGAGCCGCCGCTATACCAGCGGTATGGCCCACCGCCCCTCCTCCACCTGTTCTGTTCGCCACGGTTACAGGTTGGCCCAAATCCTTTTCGAGAAGGATGGCGAGCATGCGAGCGACGCAGTCTGTTCCCCCTCCTGCACCCCATGGGCAAATGAATTGGATGGGGCGAGTGGGATATTTGGTCTGTGCTTCTGATAGAGTGGAAAGAAACCCGAGACCCAGAGCCACGGACACAAATCCAATAAAAATAGCCTGATCCTTTTCCCTTTCGTATCTCCTACATCCTCGTATAGTGTATTCAAGGAGCCTTTGGGTGGTTTTCGCCTCCCAACCCATAGCCTCTTGCTCATCCTTTTGGCTGCGCGACCAGTGGGAGCGGCAAGAAATATTCTCAATATCGCATTTATCACGGTCGTTTTCCCGGTCCCTCGGCCTCCGGTAATAACCAAAACCTTTGACGTGACCCCAAGGGCAACTTCCTCCTTCTGTTTCTTAGCCAGTTCTATATTGAGCTTCTTCTGAACCCAATCGATCGCCTTTCCAAGATTTATCGGTCTAATATTTGAGGAGTATTCTTTTAACGCCTTTCAATCTTTGAGCGAGCCCGGTTTCTGCCTTACGAAACGAAGCGAGATAGACTGCCTTTTGATCATTTACGTTCTCAATAAAAATCTCTTTTTCACCAGACAGTTCTGTAATAGCTCTACTAATAATATCTCTTTGGCTTTCGGAATCAACCCTCTTTTCGGAAAGTACACATGGCCTTCTTCGGTCAATTGATTCAAGACATAAATAACTCCTGCATTTAACTCTAATCGGGAAATTGGAATCAATTCCTATGTTTTGCTGAATAAGCGGCGCTCACTCCGTGACCCTGAAGAAAGATCATTGTCTACTTTGTCTTCTTCTGCTCCTCCCAGGCTTTTGTGATCATAGCAATCCTTTTAGGACCAATTCTCTCAACCTCTGAAAACCACCCGGGTTTCTTTTCAATGATATCCAAGGTACTTTTGGATTCCATGAATGGTAGCGGGTGGGGTAACCTCAAACTTCTCAACTGGAATTGTTCCCTCAATTTCCTATTATGGACCCACCTGCCAGTCAATTTCAGGGATTCCCCGGGATTGATGCCTGGGAGGTTTCCCACGATAGTTGTAAACTCCCTCTTCCTTTTCTCCTGGAGTTTGGAAACAAAAAAGCCATTTTCTTCGTTGTGGTAGAAAATACTTTCAAGAAAAACATAGATATGGTGGGCATGCAATTTCCCTTAAAGTCTCGTTGAACAATTATAAACTCTTACTGAAAATTATTGAAAGGCATTTTTTGGTAAATTTTTGCAAATTATAATCCCAGAAGAGGGCAAATGACAACAACCGTGGAGGCAGTCCTCGAAGATTTTTGGATGCTGGAGGGCAACCGGGAAAAGATGAGAGTCACTTACAAAAAATATTGAGGGTGGGATGCCTTCACTTTGATTGTCTATGATCCGCTATTCCGCCAAAGTTCAGGCAGAATTCGTTAAGGATGAGGGTCGTTTGCTTCCTTGAGGCCTTCTTATATGATGAGTAGATGATTTCGAGATAATCCATCCCGGCTTGTGGACTCATTACAATCCCCGTTTGAAGAGGCTGTTGCCGTGTAGCATTTAATTTGAGGCGATTAGGAGAAGAAAAAGAGTTTGATTTTTTCTTTTTTTTATCTTAAAAATGACCGACTGGTCATAAAGTTATTTCTTATGGAAGCAAAGAAGACCTTTTTAAATCTGGCCAAGGAGAAGCAGAAGCGAGTTTTGGAGGCAGCCCTTGAGGAGTTCTCTGAAAAGGGATATCAGGGGGCTAGCATCAACCTGATTGTATCAAAACTTGGCATTGCCAAGGGTTCCATCTACCAGTATTTCACCGACAAAAAAAGCCTCTTCCTCTATATATTCGACTATGCCGTAGAACTCGTTCGAAAAAGATTGAAACAGGTGAAGCAGGAGACGAGGGAGGAACCGACCTTTGAAAGGATCAGAAGATCGCTTCTTTCCGCTGTGGACTTCATAGAGCGCCATCCATTAATCTACCGCATCTATCTGAAGATGATGTTCGAAAGGGAGGTTCCATTCCGGCAGGAACTCCTTAAAAAGATCCGGCTCTTCTCTTCGGAATATCTAACTTCCCTTCTCTTGGAGGGGAGGGAGAAGGGTGAGATTCGAGAGGATGTAGATCTGAAGGCGATTGCCTTCTTTATCGATGCAGTGATGGATCGTTTCTTGCAGGCTTATGCGGTTCCCTATCTCGACTCAGGACTGAACCTTCATTGGACAAGGGCTCCTGAGATCGAGCGCCATGTCGATGATATCGTAGGATTGATCAGAAATGGAATCGAAAAATAATCTTATAAAACTTTGAGCCTTCAAGATAAGAGCATGAGGGCGTTTCACTTAGAGCGACCGATTGGTCATCAGAAAGGGATTTAGGATGGCATTTAGGGACCTCCATCAATTCATCGAATTGCTCGAAAGGGAAGGGGAGCTAAGGAGAATCTCTGTTCCCCTCAGTCCGGTCCTCGAGATTTCTGAGGTGACTGGCAGGATGAGCAAGAGGGGAGGCCCGGCGTTGCTCTTTGAAAAGGTCGAGGGACATTCTTTTCCTGTGGTTACGAATCTCTTCGGTTCGGAGAAGAGGATGCAACTCTCCTTTGGAGGAAGATCGCCGGATGAAGTGGGAGAAGAACTGAAAGGGTTTCTTGAGATGAAGCCTCCGGATACGCTCTGGAAGGGCATCAAGGCGCTGCCCAGGCTTCATCAGTTGTCAAAGTTGTTTCCGAGGAGGGTTCAAAAGGCTTCCTGTCAGGAGATTGTTCTCAAGGAGCCTGACCTTTGGTTACTTCCGGCACTTAAATGCTGGCCTGAGGATGGAGGAAGGTATATCACCTTTCCGCTCGTGATTACCAAGGACCCTGATACGGGCAAGCGGAATGTCGGGATGTACCGGTTACAGATCTTCGATTCAAAGACCCTTGGTCTCCACTGGCATCCCCAGAAGGGCGGGGCGCAACATTTTCGGGTGGCGGAGAGAAGAAGAGAACGGCTTGAGGTCGCCGTGGCCCTGGGTCCTGATCCGACCACGCTCTATTCGGCAAGTGCGCCTCTGCCTGAAGGAATGGATGAGTTAATCTTCTCTGGTTTTTTAAGAGGGGAGCCTGTTGAGATAGTCAAATGCACCACTGTCTCGCTTGAGGTTCCGGCTTATTCTCAGTTTGTGATCGAAGGTTATGTCGAGCCAGGAGAAAGAAGGCTGGAAGGTCCCTTCGGAGACCATACGGGCTTCTACTCCCTTCCCGACCTCTATCCTGTGATGCATGTGACTGCGCTCACCCATCGGAAGGATGCCATCTATCCGGCGACCGTTGTAGGAATCCCGCCGATGGAAGATGCCTTTCTCGGCAGGGCAACGGAGAGGATCTTTCTCCCCCTTATTAAGATTCAATTGCCGGAGATCATCGATATCCATATTCCAGTGGAAGGGGTCTTTCACAATCTCGTTTTCGTTTCCATTGATAAACGATACCCAGGACATGCGCGAAAGATCGTCCATGCACTATGGGGGATGGGGCAGATGATGTTTTCCAAGATCATAGTCGTCTTTGACCAGGATGTTGATGTCCGGAACCTTTCGGAATGCCTCTGGGTTCTCGGGGCAAATATTGATCCCAAGAGGGATGTCTTCTTCTCCGAAGGTCCGGTCGACGCGCTCGATCATGCCTCCGTCCTTCCCCATTTTGGAAGCAAGATGGGAATCGATGCGACGAAAAAATGGCCGGAAGAGGGATTTGACCGGCCCTGGCCAAAAAGGGTTGAGATGGATCCCGAGGTTAAGAGAAAGATCGATCAGTTATGGAAATCGTTTGGACTGGAGTAAAGAAGTGGAACTATGGAAGCGCATTCGAATCGCGCTTGAGACAATCAAATTTGAGCATATGCTCTTTGCCCTCCCTTTTGCCTGTTCTGGAGCTGTGCTTGCGGCGAATGGATTGCCGACCTTAGAACAAGGGTTATGGATTTTTCTTGCAATGATTGGGGCGCGAAGCAGCGCAATGGCCTTTAATCGTCTGGTGGATGAACCCTACGATGCGAGAAACCCGAGGACAAAGGACCGGGCCCTTCCAAGAAGAAGGATTTCAAGAAATTTTATTATTGTTTTTATCATCGCCTCTTCCACGGTTTTTATCTTCTCTGCATGGATGCTAAACCCTTTGACTTTTGCCCTTTCCTTTCCGGGATTGGCATGGATCCTCTTCTACTCTTATACGAAACGGTTTACCATGCTTTCCCATCTCGTTCTTGGATTTTCACTCAGCTTCGCACCCATCGGAGCCCATATTGCCGTGAGGGGGGCCATTGAGATTTTACCTATCCTCCTGGGACTTGGCACGATGTTCTGGGTGGCTGGGTTTGATATCCTTTATGCCTGTCTCGATTATGAATTCGACAGGAAGGCCAATCTCTTTTCGATCCCCAGATTCCTCGGAATCGAGAAAGCTCTTCATATTGCCATTGTCTTCCATATCATCGCTCTTTTCTTCTTCATTCAAACCGGAATTTCAGGAAAGATGGGAACGATCTACTTCGGAGGCGTTGGTCTTGTCTTCGTCTTTCTCTTCCTGGAACATGCGATCCTTTCTACGAAAGACCTTTCGAAGATCAACCTCTCCTTTTTTACACTGAATGGGATGGTGAGCATCGCACTCTTTTCAGCCATCTTATTCGATACCCTGATGAAGTAGGAGGACCGAATGAAAAGGTGTTTATCCTCTCTATTTTTTATTATGTGGTTCACTCTAACCCTTTTCTTTGTGTCGAAGGTGGAGGCAAGGACCCTCCGAATTGGTGTGCTTCCGATTGTGGAATCCCTTCCCTTCATCGTCGCTCGGGAGAGAGGGCTTTTTGCCTCTTCGAGATTGACCGTGGAGATCCTCTTCTTTGCGAGTGCGCTCGAGCGGGACAGTGCCATGCAGTCAGGAGCAATTCACGGTGCCATCCACGACATACTCGGCCTAGGTTTATTGAGAAACAGGGACATCCCCTATCGCATCGTGACGAATATGACCATCCCCACATCGAAAAAGGACCTCTTCATGCTTCTGGCCTCCCCGGCATCAGGTCTAACGTCGATTGAAGAACTGCGGGGAAGCGAGATCGCACTCTCTTCCCATACGATTGCTGAATATGTGACTGATTCGCTTCTGAGCCTGAAAGGAGTAAAGATTGATGAGGTGAAGAAGGTGGAGGTGAAGAAGATTCCCCTTCGATTTCAAATGCTGATGGAGGGAAAGGTCAAGGCGGCAACACTTCCTGAGCCACTTGCCTCGCTTGCCGTCTTTCAGGGCGCAAGGAAGTTAGGTGGAGACTACGGGTTAAAAGGTACCCAGGTCGTTTTGGTTTTTCAGGAATCCTTCATCCACTCGGAGCGCGAAGCCCTGCTTCGACTGGGAAGGGTTTATGGACAGACCGTACGCCTGATCAATGAGGATCCCCTGCGCTGGCGAGACCTGCTGGTGGAGAAGGGAAGGCTTCCTTCTCCCATCAAAGAGATCTACGAGATGAATCCCTTCTCGGGTATTCAGATCCCCACCCCTGAAGAGATTCAGGCCGTCAAGAGGTGGATGGAAGGAAAGGGGTTTGAAACATCAAGACTGACTCCATCCTCTCTGGTCAATGATATTTGGGTAAAAGGCGTGAGATGATACAGGTTCAGAATCTCGCCGCCTCTTATTCTCAAAGAGTTTCGAAGAAGATCGTCTTCGAGGGTCTCTCCTTTGACGTCTCTATAGGGGTTCCACTAAGCGTGATCGGCCCTTCGGGGTGCGGAAAGACAACACTTCTCTATCTCCTCTCAGGCCTGAAGAAGCCTGAAAGGGGGGAGATCCTCTTCAGAGGAGAGCCACTTAATGGCCATCAACGGGAGATCGCCCTGGTATTACAGCACTACGGGCTTCTTCCATGGAAGACCGTCTATCAGAATGCCTCCCTGGGGTTAAAGATCAGAGGATTTTCGAAGAAGGAGACGAGAGAGGTTGTCCTTCCAATTTTACGAGAGTTGGCGATCGATCACCTGCTGGACTGCTTTCCAGGTCAGTTGAGTGGTGGAGAGAAACAGCGGGTCGCCATTGCGAGGGCGCTGGCTCTAAACCCTTCCCTTCTCCTTCTGGACGAACCCTTTTCTTCTCTCGATGCCTTCACCCGGGAACATTTGCAGAACCTGATCCTTTCGGTGTGCCGGCAGAGGCAACTGGCCCTTGTCCACGTGACGCATAGCATCGAGGAGGCGGTCTTCTTAGGGGAGAAGGCTCTGGTGATGAATGGGGGAAGATATGATCTTTTCCCGATCAACGGAGTAAAGATGGTCGAGAGAGATTCGGAATACAGAAAGAGTGATCTCTTTCATCGATACTGTAATCTTTTACGGAAGCATTTAAAGAGGTAAGGAATGATCAAAGTTCGAACCTTTGTGGCTGTGGCAGTTATTTTCGGAGTATGGTATCTGCTGGCTTCTCTTTTTAAAACCCAGACCCTTCTCTATCCTCATATGGTTTTTTCAGCCTTTCTCCCCAGCCTCAAAAAGGGTCTGGGAGGCCATTTTCTGGTCAGCGCCTACCGAATTCTTCTCAGCCTTTTATGGGCGCTACTATTAGGGGTTCCTTTGGGGCTCTATCTGGGAAGATTGAGAAGAATCGATGAGTTGATCTCCCCAATGATATACCTCATCTATCCGATTCCAAAGATTGTCTTTCTTCCCCTTATACTTCTTCTATTTGGATTGGGCGATCTGTCCAAGATCTTCATCATCTTCCTCATTGTCTTCTTTCAGATTTTAGTGACCACCCGGGATGCTGCAAAGGGGATTGATGAGGAGCAAATCCTTTCCGTTCTCTCCCTGGGTGCCCGTCCCCAGCAGATCTTTCTTCACGCGGTCTTTCCCGCCTGCCTTCCTAAAATCCTCACATCGCTAAGGATCAGTATCGGCACTTCAATTGCCGTCCTCTTCTTTGTGGAGTCCTTTGCCACAGAGAATGGCCTGGGTTTTTTCATCATGGATGCATGGAGCATGCTCGATTACCTCTCGATGGATACCGGCATTATCGCGATGGGGATCCTAGGAGTGATCCTCTATGAGCTGGTGGACCGCCTTGAGAGAAGGTACTGTGGCTGGATGTTTGCTTCGTAATGGGAAAAAAGTGACACTTGGGTTTTGTCCATTTTGTCGACAATTTAAAAGAAGGGTATCTCCGTTGTCAACTTTTCTGGAAGCGTTGCGCGTGATCTCAACCGTCTCATCGTTCTGTTCCAAGGACCATCTCATTGAGGTGAGTGCGATAGTATTTAAAGTCTTCCCAGGAAATGTATGGATGGACATGGTGGTCGATATGGGGGATATACCCCCCTGACCGGAGCATGAAGGGAACCTTCGATATGAGCTCCTCGTCGATAGCTTTCTTGTCCTCGCCGATTTTCAGCTTGTCAATCCCACCGAGAATTCCCAAACTTGGGTACTGTTTATGGAAGGCGACAATGTCGTTGCCTGCCTGCACCTCAAAGGGGAAGATCGCCGTGATGCCCGATTCTCCTTCAAGAATCTCCTGAGCACAACCAAAAAAGCTTTCCTGCCCAGCCTTTTTTATAAATAAAAAATATTTCTATATTTCCACTACAGCTTTGATCACACCGGTTTCGGGTTTGAGCCAGGATTCAAATTGGCTGACCACCTGATCCAAGGAAGCGCGATGAGTGATAAAGGAAATTCCATCCATCTTCCCCGCTTCAAGAGAGCGAATGATATGTTCCATATCCTGTCGCGTGGCGTTCCGGCTGCTCAAAAGCGTGAGCTCCCGGCGATGAAAATCAGGATCGAAAAAGGTGATATTTCCCTGAACCAGACTGACCAGAATGAGCCGTCCACCATGAGAGACGAGGCTGAAGGCCTTCATCATGGACTTCGCATTTCCGGTGGCATCGAATACCACAGTAGGATAATCTCCGTTTGTAATGGATTCGATCTCTTTGGCCGGGTTCTTCTCCCCATGGATCACATAATCCACCTTGAGCTGATCTCGGCAAAATTGGAGCCGGTCTTGCACGATGTCAAGAGCTATCAACTTTGCGCCCGCCTCCCTGGCGGATTGCATGACAGCCATCCCAATAGGACCTGCACCAATGATCAGGGTGAATTCTCCTTTTTCGATCCGGGCACGCCTGACGGCATGAGCGCCGATGCTGAGACACTCCGCCATGGCCAATTGATCGAGATTGAGTTTTTCGGACTTAATGAGGTGATCCATGGGAACGCTCAAGTATTCGGACATGCCTCCATCCCGCTGGATACCGAAAAGGTTCAATTGGGTGCAGCAATTCGTTTTTCCCATTCTACAGGCAATACATTTTCCGCATTCGAGATAGGGAATGATGGCTACAGGATCACCTTTCTTAAACCCGTAAGAGTTTTTTTCAACTTCTGCTACCTCCCCGGAGATTTCGTGGCCGAGGACTCTCGGATAGGTGAAATAGGGTTGTTCACCTTTAAAGGCGTGAAGGTCCGTTCCACAGATGCCAACGCGCCGGACACGAATCAGAGCCTCTCCTGACTTCACCTCGGGCAGTTCCCTCTCTTTCATCTTCAATTGCCAGGGTTTTTCACAGACAATGGATTTCATCTCATTTCCTTTCCAATGCAAACGTCATCTTCGTTTCTTCTTTGCTATTTTATCTTAGTGACTTCTTTTTTAGCAACTCTTTTAAGTTCGCTCTTCAATTTTTGGACCTGTAAAATATCATTGACAAAAAAATGGATTCAGAATATAAGTGGTTTAATTATGAATTGTCTGTTGTAATAGTAAAATGGCCTCAAAGAACAAGGATCGATATCTCATCAATTCCATCATCCGGGCGTCGAATATCCTGAGATGCTTTTCGAAAGAAGGATCCCACTTCAAGATAAGTGAGCTCGCTCGCCAGCTTCATCTTGACCGAAGCACCACCTATCGAATCCTTCTCTCTCTCGAAAAGTGCGGATTTTTGGAAAAGGATGAAAAGACGGGAGAATATTCATTAGGCATGGCTGCCTTTGAAATCGGAAACACGTACCTGCGGCAAATGGATTTTGTGCTGATCTCAAAGCCCGTTATGGTAGACCTCGCCGCAAAGATCCAGGAGACAGTCCATCTCGCTGTATTGAGTGGCACAGAGATCGTCTACGTCGATAAGGTCGATTCTCCAAGAACCCTGGGAGTCATGTCTAAAATAGGCCAAAGGGGATCTCTCCACAGCACTGCTCTGGGAAAGGTGCTTATGGCTTTCCTGCCAGAGGCCGAATCGTCGAGAATAATGAAACAGATTAAGCTAACCCCGTTTACTTCCAATACGATTTCCTCCAGGGCAAAATTGACGGATGAGGTGAAAAAGGTACGAAGGCAGGGATATGCTTTTGATTTCAGGGAATCCGAGGAAGG
>CAZXMB010000110.1:0-10185 GCA_964641715.1 uncultured Syntrophaceae bacterium | reverse complement strand
ACTAAAAATGTGATCAAGGCAAGAAGGAGCCAGCATTGTCTCCATGCTTCCTTACCCAGATTGGCCAGAAGATGGGGGAGCAGCAGGCCTGTCACAATAATGCCGAGGCCTGTCCCCCCTGTAACGATACCCAGAGCACCGCCTAATCTCCGCTCTCCAAACCATGCCATGGGTAATGTGGTTACGGAAATGTGAGACCCGGCGCCTCCTGCTCCCATGGTAAAGGCAAAGGAGAGAAGAGGGAAAAATCCTGATAATCTGCTCATCAAGAACATGGAAAAGGAACCACAGAGAAGGGAGGCAATGACGATTCTCTTGGGACCGAACCGGGTTGCCAGTAGCCCGCCGATTAAAGAGAAGAGGAGATAACCCAGCATGATCGCTCCGCTTAAAAGTCCCATCTCGCCGTAGTTGAAGGCAAGCGATTCTCTCATGTTGGGAATGAGCATGGGATAGGCGAAACGTCCAAACCCAAGCCCTGACATTTTAACCAGAACTCCAATCCCGACAATGACCCAGCCATATTGAATGGGTTTCATCGCCCGAACCTTAACTCCATGTATTGACGATGTCAACTCTTTTTGATATGGATAAATTAAAATCCAGAAAAGGAGACGGCGATGAAAGCAACTGTCCATCAATCCACCTTAGACATTGTCCAGGGAGATATTACCCGTGAGGATACAGAGGCTATTGGAAATGCGGCCAATTCCCGGCTCGCAGGAGGAGGAGGGGTGGATGGTGCCATCCACCGTGCGGGTGGACCTGCCATTATGGCGGAGCTGAAGGCAAAGTATAAAGGTTGTCCAACTGGATCCGCGGTGATTACAGGAGGAGGAAATCTTAACGCAAAATATGTGATCCATGCGGTTGGACCGATCTATTCCGGATCGCCCAACGATGCCGGGCTTCTCTCAAACGCCTATCAAAAGAGCCTGGAACTCTGCACCCAGCACAACATCTCCTCCATCGCTTTTCCTTCGATCAGCACAGGGGTCTATGGGTATCCTGTGGGGGAGGCTTCCCGCGTTGCCCTAAAAACTGTGATGGATTATTTAAAGGAACACCCTGAAATTCAACTTGTCCGATTCGTCCTCTTCGATTCGAAAACCTATGATGTCTATGAGGAAGCCTTAAAGGAATTAACCGGGAGGAAATAAAGCTCCCCGCCCACAGGGCGGGGCTTTCGGGTTAAGGTAGTTTCATTAATATTGTCGGCTTTGGCTCCAATTCTGGAGCCCGTTACCGCCATCCCCGCCTATAAGGCGGGGCATCCAGCCGACTTTCCCGTGAAGATCGGGGAGTCCCGGTATTTCAGGCCGGCGTGTGTAAGAAACAGGGAAAAACTATTGACAATTGAAGGGCCTGTTGCCCAAATCGATTCCATGCTTCGACAAGCTCAGCATGATCGGAAAAGTTACATAATTTCAATAAATCACCGTTCGCCCTGAGCCTGTCGAAGGGTAAACGGCGATTTAGACAAAAGCCATGAAGAAATGACCCCGTTTTTATTAGAAAACTCTAATCTTTCTTTAATCTTCCTTTAATGTGAGGTGTGTATAATGTTTAACAAAGAATAGAGAAAACTCTTTCCTCCTTAAATCAAATTTAATCCACCGGACCAATGATCCGGTGGATTTTTTATTTCAATTGGCTAAAATCAAATCCATCCTTAAGGATGGAATCCTTAAATTCTTTTACATTGACCTGCTTTTCAATGGCATCATGGATCTCGGCCCTCCCTTTCACATCTCCGAGAAGGATGCAACCCACAATCTTATCTTCCCTGAATGTCACCTTGGAATAGGTACCCTTCTCATGGTCACTTCTTATCTTGCATTCCAACTTCCCTTCCGCATCGATCTCGCCCGCAGAGGTGAGGTCAATTCCAACGACCTTGAGAGTGTTTGAAACGACCGTCCCCTGATAGACCTCACTGCCTCCTGCCATATTGACCCCGGCAATCTCACCCTGTCTTTGAGCGGCTGGCCATATTCCGTAGTTGCGGCCCCTGTGCTCTGCCACATCTCCGGCTGCAAAAACACCTTCGGTCTTTGTCTCCAGACGGTCATTGACCAGAATCCCGTTCTTTATCTCCAGGCCCATCCCCTTGGCTAATTGGAGATTTGGCCTCACTCCAGCGGAGATGATAGCCATCTGACCTTCAACCTCTCTGCCGTCCTTAAGACGAACTCCCTCCACATTCTCTCCTCCGAGAATCTCCTCGGACTGACCATTGAGGAAAAATGAGAACCCCATGGCCTCCATCTTCGCCTGAAGGATCCGGGCTCCCTCCGGATCCATCTGCCTTGGAAGGATCCTGAGATTATGTTCGATGACCGCAACCTTGATCCCCCGTCTCAGCAGGGCTCCTCCCACCTCCAATCCAACAAGCCCCCCGCCGATGAGGATCGCCCGGCTTATCTTTTCTGAAAAGGCTTTCATCCCTATGGCATCCTTCATCTTGCGAAGGGTAAAGACCCCCCCCTTTTCCGTTCCCTTGATGGGCGGAACAAAGGCATTTCCTCCTGTCGCGATAAGGAGAAGGTCATAAGGATAGGTTTTCCCGGGTTGGCTGATCGCCTCCTCCTTTTCCGGATGAACCTCGATGACCGGTTCCTCCAAATGGAGAAAGATATTCTTGCTTTGATAGAATTCCCTGGAATGAATGGTCACCTCCCTGATGGTCACCTCTCCTGCGACCAGTTCCGGAAACCGCACCCTGTAGTAAAAGGGATAGGCTTCCTCCGTGAACATATGGATATCCCCTTTGGGATCCCTTTCTCTGATCTTTACAGCTGCTCTTGCACCCGCCACCCCATTTCCTACAATAAGATACCGTTTCATCCCGGCTCTCCTCTCCTCGTTTATTCTATCTCTTTTCTTAGGACGATGCTCCATTCCGCCGCTTTCCGTATTTCAGTAGTAAATTGATATCAAAATTTCCAGACCTAAACAAGTGGTTTTTAGTGGCCTTGAAAAGATGACTCATGAATAGAGGATTGAAAATAAGCCTAAAGGTGGGAAGTTATAATTCGATGCGGTTCAGTAGCGTAATCCCCGTATAATAACAGCAGCAGGTGTTGTCGATGGAGTTGTCAAAGACCCTCTTTTTACCGTCCTGAAATAGAATGCGAACATAGCAGAGCCCTCCCGGAAGGTCAGAAGACCAGGTTTCGAGGACAATCCCGCCACCCCAGGATTTAAACTTTTTGTGATAAACCTTATCCCCGACATGGAGATAGGTACGTTTCTCACTTTTTGGCTTTGCGGCCAAAACCCTCTCTTCTCTCTTCGCAGGAAGCCTATTCAAAGTTTTCTCCTGATCAAAACATACCTTATTCTTCGGCTTTGGGCAAGCGCCTCGGGTGATGGGGTCTCTTCTTTCTTTCCCATCTCCGATGTACCCAGAACCATTGATCCGGATATTGCCGGATCACGGATTCGAGGGTATCATTAATGATTTGGGTGTTGGTCTCCACATCCTTCTTGATATCCCCGGTATCCACGAGTTGAAGAAATTCCTTGACCAGTAGATGATGCCTTCCATGTTCATTTCGAATCATAAAAACAGGGAGCACCGGAACTCCGGTTCTCATGGCTAAAACGGCTAATGCAGGCGTGGTTGGGGCTTTTCTGCCAAAGAAGTCCACCCATACTCCCTCGCTTCGCTTTGCCCTCTGATCAATTAATATCCCGACGATTCGATTTTGAGAGAGGGCTCGGATCACTTTTTTGCCTGCCTTTTCGGATGGGATGACCTCCAGGCCTGCCGCTTTCCTCACTTCGAAAACAAAACCGTCTAACCACCGATTCTTTTTGACAGGCCTGGCGAGTACTACGACCGGCTCTCCTAAGACTTTTGACATCAAACCCATCATCTCCCAATTGCCAAGATGAGAGAGGAGTACAAGTATTCCCTTCTCTCTCTCCACCACTTTTTTAAGGAAACTTTCCATTCCCTCCGGGGCAACCTTCTCTTTAAAGTTCTCCACGGTCATCTTCGGGATTCTCAGAAATTCAACGGCGGTCATTCCAAGATTCTGAAAACTCTTTTTTGCAATCGAGCGTATTTGTTCTTCTGTCTTCACATGGCCAAAGGCGATATGAAGATTTTGAATGGCCACCTCCCGATGTTCCGGGTCCAGAAAATACATCCCATTTCCCAGCTGCCTTCCGATCCAGAGGGCAGCCCCTTCCGGCAGAAGGTTGATCATAAAGCTGCACACTCTTATAAGCAAGTAGATGGGATAAGCAAACATTTTTGATTCTCAGATATCGAGGTTGACAGAACCATAAATCACCAATCACCAAACCCAAATGACAAAAGGCTTTTGAGATTGGTTATTGGAATTTATTTGATTATTGGTGTTTGCCTGCCTGCGGTAGGCAGGGAGTTTGATTATTTCAATTACTCTTCTTCCTGATAGGGAAGCGCTTCGTCGATGAGCATCACCGGGATGTCATCCTCAATGGGATAGACCAGCCGGCAGGCCTTACAGATCAATCCATCTCCTGCCCTATTTAAAAAGATATCCCCTTTGCATTTCGGACAGGCCAAGATATCCAAGAGTTCCTTGCTGAGTGCCATCTTCTCCCCTCCTTCGAAAAGTTCTCCCTTACCCTCCGCCTTCCCGGTTAAGAATCCACTGGACCGCTTCGTAGAGATCCTGAGCAACGTAGTCCGGCTTCTCCTCCCACCGGTTCCCCAAATATTCCCAATCCCCTCTCCCGTATCCCGTAAGAACCAGGATGGACTTTGCTCCGATCAGATGTCCAAATCCGATATCCTTACCCCGATCCCCGACCATATAACTTCGAGAGCAGTCAATGCGGAGAGCCTTCACCGCCTCTTCGATTAAGCCTGTATTCGGTTTTCTGCACCGGCATTTCTGGCGATAGGGGGGCTCCCCCACATCAGGATGATGGGGACAGTAATAGATTCCATCGAGATAGGCCCCCTCCTTACTCAAAAGGTCCTGCATCTTTTGGTGGACGAGGTGGATCAATGATTCAGGGAAATATCCCCTTGCTACTCCGGATTGATTGGTGATGACCACCGTCTTGATGCCATTTTGATTCAATCGGTGAATCGCCTCCCCCACCCGGGGCAGGAGAATGAAACGGTCAATATGGTTCACATATCCCACCTCTTCATTGATCGTTCCATCCCGGTCAAGAAATACTGCCTTGTTTCCCATAGGGGAATTATCATGGCTGTGTCCGTTTCCCATGTCCGTCCCCCTCACCCAGTTTCCTCATCTTCCATCCCTCCATCTCCTTAATTCAAATTGATCAGGAGGCGTGAATCTCAGGAAGGACCGGTGTTGCATCCAGTCCCCTACATTAAGATAGAGACATCTCCTTCCATCAACGTCTTCCTCCACCCTCTCCGGAAAATGAGAGTGCCCGAGGATGACGACCCCAAAGCCCTCTAAAAACTTTTGATGGGCAAAGGCCCTGAATGCCGGAGGCGGAATCACGGGAAAATCTTTATGGGACCTCTGATAACTTCTCTCGCTTAACTTCCGGGCAACCCGACAGGAAAGGTCAGGGCCGACAAACTGGATCAGACGAAAACTCAAACGATTTTTGAGCACCCTTCGAAAGATCCGGTATCCCCAGAGCCGGGGATTGGAAAGATCTCCATGGGAGAAGAAGGCTCTCCTTTCTCCCAGCCTCTCTTCAAGCCCTTCCGGATAGACCTCCACTTCCATCCCGAATCGTTCATCAAAGAAGGCGTTGAGGAAGAAATCGTGGTTCCCTTCGAAATATTTGATATGGATCCCCTGCTGATACAGATGCTGAAGCCCTTTTAGAACAGGAAGGTAATCCGGGAAGGGAAAGGGTTGTGAAGCGGGAAGGGTCTCTTTAAAACCAAAAAAAAATTCAAAAAGATCGCCCAAGATCACCAGATGGCTCATCCGCTCTTTTTGTGAATTCAGAAACTCTAAAAATCCTTCCATCTCTTCCGGTTCTCTCCCGGTAAGATGAGCGTCGGAGACAAAGATCCAGTCCTTTTCCATTTGAGCCAAGGGCAGTCCCTTACCTCCCCACGCCACAATAACGAAAGCCCAGGCGCTTCATCTGATCGGGGTCATAAACATTTCTGAGATCAATGAAGACCGGTACCTTCAATAATGTTTTAATCCTCAAAAGGTCTAATCGCCGGAATTGATTCCATTCGGTAGCCAGGACCAATGCATCCGCTCCCTGAGCCACATCATAGGCATCCTTTCCGTAGGTTACCTCCGGGAGAATGGCCTCCGAATCCTTCATGGCCTCTGGATCAAAGGCCTTTATGCGGGCTCCCATCGAAAGCAGCTTCCGGATGATCGCAATGGCCGAAGATTCCCGGATGTCATTCGTATTGGGTTTGAAGGAGAGGCCCAGGATACCGATCGTCTTTCCCTGAAGATCTCCCACCATCTCTTTGATCTTCTCCGCCATCCTCTCCTTCTGTTCCTCATTCACCTGGATGACAGAGCCTAAGATTTTAAATGGATATCCCTTCTCATGAGCCAGTCTGAAAAGGGCCCGTGTGTCTTTGGGAAAGCAGGACCCCCCGTAACCCGGCCCCGGATGAAGAAATTTTCTTCCGATCCTTCCGTCAAGTCCCATGGCCTTCGCCACATGGTGAACATCGGCCCCTACCCTTTCACACAGATTGGCCACTTCATTGATAAAGGTGACCTTTGTAGCTAAAAAGGCATTGGTGGCATATTTAATCATCTCGGCGGTCTCCCAGTTGGTGACCACAAAAGGGGTCTCGATGAGGTAGAGGGCGCTGTAGATATCCCTCATGATGGCCACGGCCTGTTCACTCTCCGCACCGATGATGATCCGATCGGGCCGGAGAAAGTCATCCACGGCCGAACCTTCTCTCAGAAATTCGGGGTTCGAAACAACATCAAACGGGATGGGCCGTTGCTGATGTATTTGGATGAACTCCTTTAACCAGCGAGAGGTTCCGACAGGAACGGTCGATTTCATGACCACAACCTTATAGCCATCCATCCATCGGGCGATCTCCTTGGCCACCTCCTCCACGAATCGCAGGTTCGCAGAGCCATCCTCCCTGGGAGGGGTTCCCACGGCAATAAAGACGACCAGGCTCGACTTCACACCCTCCTCGATACTCGATGAAAAACGAAGCCTCCCCTCCCTCACGTTTTTACTGACGAGGTTCTCAAGATTCGGCTCGAAGATGGAGAGCTTGCCCTGCCTGAGAAGGTCAATCTTTTGAGAATCGTTATCCACACAGATCAGATTCATCCCGAATTCTGCCAGGCAGGCCCCGGTCACCAACCCCACATAACCCGTACCGATGATACTGATGTTCATGGCCAACTCCATTAACTAAATTGATTGGATGGACTCCCTGATCCGGAATAAAAACTCCTTTAAGGCCTCGAACCAGGGCCGGAGTGCCCATCCTGTTTCCTTTTTAAATTTCTCCGTTTTGAGAACCGAATAGGAGGGCCGGGGAGCAGGCCGGCCCAACTCCTTTGAAGAAATAGGGATCACCTTTACCCCTTCCATCCCGGAAAATTTCAATATGGTTTGGCCAAAGGTATACCAGGAACAGGGATCTTCATTCGTCACATGGAAAATCCCCCGGGCATTCTGTCTGATCATGGCGGAGATCGCCCTGGAAAGATCGGGAGTATAGGTAGGACAGCCGATCTGGTCATCCACGATGGAAAGGACTTTCTTCTTCCGGGCCTGGCGGAGGATAGCGGAGACAAAATTATTTCCATATCTCCCGAAGAGCCATTGGGTCCGGATGATCAGCCCGTCTCCTGTCAATTCCCGGACATATTGTTCCCCCTTCAACTTGGAGCGGCCATAGATATTGATGGGATGCGGAGGATCCTCTTCGAGATAGGGTTCTCCCTTTTCCCCATCGAATATATAGTCCGTGCTGAGGTAGATGACCTTCGCCCCGCATCTCTTCGCTCCCAGGGCGATATTTTTCATTCCCTCCGCATTGGCGGCAAAGGCCTCCTTCTCATTCAACTCGCACCCATCCACATTCGTGTAACCTGCCACATTGATCACGATTTGAGGATGAGCGGCCTCGATTCTGGAGACCGTTATCTCCTCTTCACGGATATCAATATCTCCGATATCCCATCCAATGAATTCATCATGGGGAAAGGAGGCTTGGAGTTCTGTCATCAGATCTCTCCCCAGCATTCCTTTAGCACCAATGACCAGTATCCGATTCATCTTTGAGATGAATCCCCCCTCTCTTATCCTTGTCATGAAAAAATTTATCCTGAAGGCCCGCTCTCCAAAATTCCAGGCACCAAATTACAAAATCCAAATACCTTCCGACGTCCCAGTATTCAAACCGTTTGGAATTACCTTGAAAATACCTTCTTTAAATCCCTCCCAACCTCCCTTTGCCAAAGGGAGGAGCAATTATCCCCCTTTGTAAAAGGGGGATTAGGGGGATTTTTATTGTTTAAGGTTGACATATTAGTCATGTAAAATTTGTTTATTGGTGCTTATTTGAAATTTGGGATTTGGAATTTGTGATCTCCCGTTACCGGTCCTGATACATCCGTTTATAATATTCAAGATACTCTCCTGTCTTGATCTTCTTCCACCATTCCCGGTGATCCTGATACCACCGGATGGTCAGGCCGATCCCCTCCTCAAAGGAGATCTTTGGGGTCCATCCCAATTCCCTTTCTATTTTTGAAAAATCAATGGCATAGCGCCGGTCGTGTCCCGGGCGATCTGCAACAAACCGGATCAGAGAATGGGGTTTTCCCAACCGGTCCAGAATGGTCTTGGCCACATCAAGATTGGTCTTCTCGCTCCGGCCTCCAATATTGTAAACCTCCCCGGCTTTGGCCTGCCTGAGAACCAGATCTAAGGCCCTGCAGTGATCCTCTACGTAAATCCAATCTCGAATCTGAAGCCCATCGCCGTAAATGGGAAGCTCTTTATCTTCCATGGCATTTGAAATCATCAGGGGAATCAATTTCTCCGGAAATTGATAGGGACCATAATTATTGGAACACCGGGTAATGATAGCGGGGATTCCATAGGTGTGGTGATAGGCTCTGACCATCATATCTGCAGACGTCTTGCTCGCCGAATAGGGGCTATTGGGAGCAAGGGGTGCTCCCTCTGTAAATGCTCCTTTCTCTCCCAGGGAACCATAGACCTCATCCGTCGAAATGTGAAGGAACCGGATCTTCTGGCCGGTAAAGACCTTTCTCAATGTTTCCAGAAGCACAAAGGTCCCGAAGATATTGGTCTTCATAAAGGCAGAAGGGTTTTCGATCGAACGATCCACATGGGATTCTGCGGCAAAATTGACAATCGCATCCACCCCTTTTTTGATCAGGTCCTCCATAAGAGATTCCTCGGCGATATCCCCACGGATGAAATGATAACGTGGAAAACGGGAAAGGTCCGAGAGGTTCTCTAAATTTCCAGCATAGGTCAATTTGTCCACATTGATGAGGGAGGCTTCGGGATAGGTCTTTAAAAAGTAACGTATAAAATTACTCCCAATGAATCCACAACCTCCGGTTACGAGTAGTCTCATCGTTTACCCCAACTTGCCCGATCAAGGAACCCTGAAACTAAAAGGGTCCATTTGAAATTCCAAATTACAAATCCCAATGTCCAAATAATCTCTAAACACCAAATAACCAAAAATACTTTTTGCCCATTGGAATTTGGTGTTTCTCCTCATCCATCCTTTCTCGACCAATCATAGGGAACATCCTTTCCATGAGGAGGAAGACGATGCTCATCGGGGCTGGTGTAACAATAGACTTCCGTGGGAATATTGACGATGATCGCCTCCTCTTCGCTGATACACTTCCAGCCGTGATAGACCCCGTTTGGCACCTGAACCAGCTCCGGATTGTGGACCCCGATGAAAAATTCATTGACCTCCCCCCTGGTCGGAGAGTTCTCTCTCGGATCATAGAGCACCAGTTTGATCATCCCCGCTATTGCCACGATATGATCGGTCTGAATCTTGTGATAGTGCCATGCCTTGACCACCTGTGGATAGGTAGTGGTCATATACACCTGGCCAAATTTTAAAAAAAGATCGTCATCCGCCCGGAGGATCTCCATCACCCTTCCCCGCTCATCCGGGATCACTCGCAAACTTTTCGTCCTCACCCCATTAATCATCACCCATCCCTCCCC
>CAZXMB010000109.1:0-10429 GCA_964641715.1 uncultured Syntrophaceae bacterium | reverse complement strand
GTAAGGGAAATTTTTTTTAACAAAGGGCTTGACTTTTAAAATACCGTTGGTTTATGATGAGCATCATTTTGGAGGGGATACCGAACTTTAACTTATAGATTTAGTAAAAGGAGGAGGTGATTTAGATGACGAAAGCGGAGTTAGTTGCCACCATGGGGAAGGAGGCAAAGATTTCCAAGGCCTCGGCTGAAAAGTCACTCCAGTCATTTACGAATGCCGTTACCAAGGCGCTGAAGAAAGGAGACAAGTTGACACTTACAGGGTTTGGGACTTTTTCTGTAACAAAGAGGAAAGCAAGATTGGGGAGAAATCCTCAAACAGGAAAGGAGATTAAAATTCCTGCCGCGAGGGTGGCCAAATTTAAGGCTGGTAGTCTGCTCAAGAATACTGTGAAGTAATTTTATTCCATTCGATTTAATGAAGTTATTATCCAAATGATGGGGGAGTAAAAATTCTCCCCCTTTTTTATTTCTAGAAAGGATAATAATTATTTATTCACCTTCGGATTCACACACAGATTCTCCCGTTGAGGTCCATTCAGGAAAAGCAGTCTATTCACAGGTTATGAACAAAAAGGATTAGAGAGGTCGCTTCAAACCACAAGATATTGTATTTTTAAAATCAAAAAACACAACTTTATAACTTATTGAAATTATATAATAATTTTAAGTCGTAGGTGATACTTTTTAATCTTTAAAAAATTATATAAAAGGACAAAGGAGCCCTGACTTTATTTTTCCACAAGATTTTCACATTACCCCTGATCTTCCTCCAGCCATTGATTTTATTACCTTTGAAGACCCCATAGCTCTTTATCCCTTGATTTTAAAGCGATCGCTTTTCTTCCCCTCGGTAAAGTCAAGCAGAACCGATAAGAGAACGGATCCGGTTGTGCAAGTGCAGATAAATTCCATCACGGAAAAAGATAGGGAGATTGCCTCCTTTAAAATAAGGCTTTTTATTGTCATGGAATTCCCTGGTTGAAAAAACAATCCCAATCAAATTTAAGTTGTAAAAGGAGAGATCCTATTGAAAGATGAAGGTGTTTTTGTTATCGTTCAAGAGGATTTTGAGGGAGAACAAATGAAGCATGTCATTTTAGGAACAGCCGGACATATTGACCATGGAAAGACCGCCTTGGTGAAAGCGCTCACCGGTGTGGATACGGATCGATTAAAGGAGGAGAAGGAAAGGGGGATTACCACCGAACTGGGGTTCACCTTCTTGGATCTTCCGGATGGGATAAGGCTGGGAATAATCGATGTTCCGGGTCATGAAAAATTCGTCAGGCATATGGTAGCAGGGGTCTGGGGCATTGACCTGGTGGCGCTCATCATTGCTGCAGATGAAGGGGTTATGCCACAAACCAGGGAGCATTTGGATATCTGTAAGCTTCTCAGGGTGAAAAGGGGGCTGATCATTCTGACCAAGGTGGATTTGGTTGAACGTGAGCTCTTGGATTTGGTCAAAGAGGAAGTGTCTGAAGTTGTAAAGGACACTTTTTTAAAAGAAGCACCTATCGTTGCGGTCTCCTCTCTTACCGGTGAAGGAATTCCAGAATTGATCTCAACCCTTGACCAGCTTTCCCGGGAAGTGAAGGATAGACCCGAAGGGGGTTTATTCCGTTTGCCCATTGATCGGGTCTTTGTGATGAAGGGATTTGGGACGGTAGTCACTGGAACCATCATCTCAGGAAATCTCTCCATAGGAGAGACGGTGGAGGTCCTTCCCTCTGGTTTTGAAGGGAAAGTCAGAAATCTCCAGGCCTATAATCAATCGGTTGAAAGAGCCGTAGCAGGTCAGAGGGCAGCCATCAATCTGCAAGGGATAGAGGCCTCCGAGATCAATCGGGGGGAGGTCATCGCCAGACCCCACACCCTTAATCCAACCACACTCATTGATGCCTACCTGGAGCACCTGCCCTGTGCGCCAAGGCCGCTGAAGAACAGAACGACCCAGAGGTTTCATATCGGTACTTTATTGGCCACTGTCTCCATTCTTCTCCTTGACCGGGAGGAATTGGCCCCGGGAGAGGGGGGGTTTGTCCAATTGAAGCCGGATCGACCCATTGTGGCCCTGCCCCAGGACTGCTTTGTCATCAGAGGTTCCTCTCTCATTCAAACCATCGGAGGCGGTGTCGTGCTTGATACCCACCCGGAAAAGCATAAGCGATTTTCGCACGAAGTGATTTCAGACTTAGCACTGCTCAGAGATGGAAGCAGTGAGCAGGCCCTCCGTCAGCATATTCTCCACTCGGGGATGGGAGGGATAGGCTATGAAGATCTATTGAAACGGGTAGCGATTTCGCCCGTTGAGATACAGGGCCTTCTTAAGAAGATGGCACAGAGGGGAGACATTCTTTTCGTCGACCCGGAGAGATCCAAGGTCATCGACGCCTCCCAGTATCAAAAGCTCAAGGAAATGATTCTGGCCCAATTGGGGGATTTTCATCGGCAATTTCCTATGAAATCGGGATTGGCCAAAGAGGAAATGAGAACGAAATTACCCGTTGAAGTGGATGTGAAGCTATTTCAAATCCTTCTCAACGACCTCATCCAATCGGGAAAGGTTTCGATGGAAAAGGATAAATTGAGATTGACCGGCCATAGCGTCTCTTCCGCAGATGAAAAGGGGCTCGTGAAGAAAGTGGAGGAAGCCATTTTGAGGAGCGGGCTTCAACCCCCCTCACCCAAAGAACTGGCTGAAGAATGGTCTGAGGAGGAGAAGAGCCTCCAGGCTATTTTTGAACACCTCACCCATGAAGGGACGCTCATCAAGGCCAAGAGCGGTCTCTATTTTCATCGGGTCCCTTTCAGGAAGCTCAAAGAGGAGCTGGCCACTTACCTGAGAGAACATCAGGAGATTACCACCCCTCAATTTAAAGAGATGACCGGGGTTTCAAGAAAGTATGCCATTCCTCTGATTGAATATTTCGACCAGATGAAGTTGACACTTCGGGTAGGGGATAAAAGGATATTAAGGACAGGGAAAGAGAGTTGATGCCAGAGAGAGAACTGGGAGGGAGGACTTCAGGATGATTGCAAGAAAGAAGATTACGAAAAAAAGGTTAAAAAAACCCGATGAATTTATCAGTTTCACACAGCAGGCATTGACCTTCGTGACTCACCATATTAAAAAAATGGCCATTGGCGGGACCCTTCTGATCCTCATTTTTTTGACCATTTTCGTATTTCAAATGTGGGAGAGGGAGAAAGAGGAGAAGTCCATGGAAAAGTTTCGTTTCGCCTCTGAGAGTTACCAGGCCGTCAGTTCTCCCTACCGGGAGAGCAGCCCTCAGGAATATAAGAGCCTATTGGATAAATTTGAAGAAATTTACTCCTCCTTTCCCAGAACTTCGTCCGGAAGATTTTCGCTTCTCTATAAAGGCGAGATCTGTCTCAGGTTAGGTGAATACGAAGCGGCGATGAGAGCCTATCAGGCCTTTTTAGAGAAGGCGGGGAAAGAGAAGCTTTACCGTCTCTTCGCCCTTGAAGGCCTGGGTTATGCCTATGAGGGAAAGAAGGATTTCGGAAAGGCGCTCCATGCCTATCAGGAGATTCTTCGTATGGATGAGATCTCACAGTGGACAAATGTTTATTTCAATATTGCCAGATGCTATGAAAAGATGGGAAAAAAGAAGGAAGCGTTGGAAAATTATAGGGCCTTTTTAAAAATATCTTCAAAATCTCCCTTAACCCATACCGTTCTCAGAAAGATTTCGAATCTTGAAAAAGAATAAGTTAAATATTTCACTTCACAAATAACGACTTTCAGGTAAGTGTGTGACAAAAATGATATCTCTGATGGAACTCCTTAACATATTTTATTATTCCAACGAGCAGTGAAGACCTCGGAGGTTTTTATGCAGAAGATATTGCAGGGAAATTATGCGATAGCCAGAGGGGCCTGGGAGGCAGGCGTGAGAGTCGCATGTGCATATCCGGGAACGCCAAGCAGCGAAATTATCGCTGCGATGTCCGAACAGTATAGGAAGGATGTGATCGCTGAATGGTCACCCAATGAAAAGGTTGCTCTTGAGGTGGCTATCGGAGCTTCTTTTACAGGCGTGAGATCAATGGCCTCTATGAAACATGTGGGATTAAATGTTGCCTCTGACCCTTTTATGACGGTTTCCTATACAGGGGTGAAAGGAGGCCTGGTCGTCATTGTCGCTGATGACCCGTACTCCCATAGTTCACAGAATGAACAGGACAGCCGTCACTGGGCAAGGTTTGGGAAGGTTCCGATGCTGGAACCCTGTGATTCCCAGGAATGCAAAGACTTCACGAAAATGGCCTTTGAACTGAGTGAGCGGTTTGATACACCTGTCCTCCTCAGAACAGAAACGAGGGTTGCGCACTCCTTCTCCCCTGTTACGCTGGAGGATCGGAAGGAATCCACCCTCCCGGTGGGACTGGATAAAAAAGAAGCTCCCAAATATACAATGGTGCCCATCTATGTGAGGATCAGGAGAAGATTGGTTGAAGAGAGGATGAAAAAACTTGAAGCCTTTGCAGATGAATTTAAATACAACATCCTGGAGATGAATGATCCGAAAGTCGGGGTCATCACCAGCGGGGTCTGTTATAACTACACCAAAGAGGTCTTCCCGCAATACTCCTATTTGAAGCTTGGTATGGCTTGGCCCCTTCCCAGAAGGATGATTTCTGAATTTTCCAGAAGCGTAAAAAAGATCATCGTTGTTGAACAGCTTGATCCTTTCCTGGAAACAGAGATCAGAGCCATGGGGATTAAGGTTTTTCGCGGAAAGGATGTGATCCCCAGCTTTTATGAACTTTCCCCTGAGATGATTGAGAGGTCCTTAAAGGGGAAGAGATATAAACCCCCTAAAGAGAGAATCAATGCCGAAGAGCTTCCCAAAAGGCCACCCAACCTCTGTTCGGGTTGTTCCCATCGGGCCCTCTTCTATGCCATTAAAAAATTGGGCCTTTTCACCTTTGGGGACATCGGATGTTATACCCTCGCCACTGCACCTCCTCTGAATGCCATTCATTCGACCATCTGTATGGGCGCAGGGATAGGAGGGGCCTTTGGTGCGATGAAGGCCCTTGGAAAGGAGGGACTTGGGAAATGTTGCGCTGTCATTGGAGATTCGACCTTCCTTCATGCAGGCATCCCTCCGCTTATGGATATTGTTTACAATAAAGGAAATTCCACGACCATCATCCTGGATAACCGGACAACCGGAATGACCGGTCTTCAGGAGCATCCGGGGACCGGATTGACGATCACCGGAGAGCCCACCCATCAGATCGATTTAGAGGAATTGGTCAGGGCCTTGGGGGTAAAGCAGGTGAGAAAAGTGGATCCCTATAACCTCCAGGAGACGATGGAGGTGATCAAAGAAGAGGTGGAGCGGGATGAAGCCTCTGTGATTATTACGGCCAACGGACCCTGTATGCTCCACCGGAGGGAAAAGAGAAGATTTGAACATCCTTTCTATACCGTCCTGACGGAAAACTGCAGAGGGTGCGGACTCTGTCTTGAGGCGGGATGTCCTGCAATCAGCTGGAAAGAGGTTTCAGGCGAGGACGCCATAACCCGGGATGGTCATAAGAGAAAGGGTGTGGTTCAGATCAACCGGGTCCAATGCCCCGGCTGTGGTCTCTGCCGCCAGATCTGTAAGTTCGATGCAATCGTCCCGGGAAAGGCTTAAGGAGGAAGCAGGATGGAAGAGAAGGTGACCAATGTTTTGCTTTCAGGAGTAGGAGGGCAGGGAACCATTCTCGCGAGTGATATTCTCTGTTCCGTATTTCATGAGGTCGGTTACGATGTGAAGAAGAGCGAGGTCCATGGGATGGCTCAACGGGGAGGGGATGTGACCACCCATTTTCGATTTGGAAAGAAGGTCTATTCTCCCCTCATCAAGTATGGGGATGTGGATTATCTGATCTCCCTGGAGCTCCTCGAGGGATTGAGGTATATCAACTGGGTGAAAAAAGGAGGAAAGGTCCTCCTCAACCAACAGGAAGTCTTTCCTCCTGCGGTGAATCTCGGGAAGATGAAGTACCCTGAAGACGTCGTCGGGGTCTTTAAGAAATATTTCAATGGCCATGTTTATGCGGTGGATGGTTTGGATCTCGCAATGAAGTGCGGGGATGCGAGGGCAGTCAATGTGGTCATCATCGGTGCCTTTTCAAAGTTTTTCGATATCCGGGAGGAGATCTGGGAAAAGAATCTCCTCAGCCATCTCCCTCCAAAGATCCACGAGCTCAATCTCAGAGCCTTCAAGGCAGGAAGAGGGGCTATTTCTTAAAAATCCGGTCGCGAAAGGAAACAAAGGGCGAATCCCCCATCGTTCATGGGATTCGCCCTTTGTTTTTTCAAATTGATCCCTTATAATAAAAATCAGGAGGAAATCGTATGAAGCACCGTCGTCTCTTTCTCATCCTCTTTCTCATTTTAAACTTCTTGATCTTAGGAGAGGTCAAAACCTCATTTTCCAAAGAAGGGTTTCAGCGGATTTCGATGGAAAATGGAATGACCGTGATCCTGGAGGAGAATCGAAATGCCCCTGTGGTTGCCTTCCAGATATGGGTGAAGGTCGGGAGTGCAGATGAAAAGGATGAAGAGGGAGGAATGTGCCATTTCATAGAGCACATGATCTTTAAAGGAACCGAGAAGAGAAAAGTCGGCGAGATGGCAAGGGAGATTGAGTCCCTCGGGGGATCGATCAATGCCTATACCTCTTATGATCAAACCGTTTTCCATATTACGATTGCCAGCCGTTATGCCCATCTCGGTCTGGATATTCTGAGCGATGCCATTCAGAACTCGACTTTTGATCCCCAGGAATTGGAGAGAGAAAGGGAGGTCATCTTAGAGGAGATTCGAATGGGTGAGGATGACCCGGACCGGAGACTCTTCAAACAGACCATGGCCCTCCTTTACGAGCGTCATCCCTACCGGAGACCGATCATCGGATATGAGGGGACGGTCCGGTCGATCACAAGAGATCAGATGGCCTCCTTTTTTAAGAGATGGTACATACCGAACCGAATCGCCTTCATTGCCGTTGGTGATTTCAGCCTTCAAGAAATGGAGGGAAAGGTGAGAGAGGCATTCGGAGGATTTAAAGGCACGGTTGGAGAATCTCGCGAAAGACCAAGAGAATCTGAACCGGAGGGAATTCGAATCCGGATTTCCTCCGGGAATTTTAAGGAGACCTACCTTCAGGTCGCTTTCCCAGGAACCTCGATTCGTGATGAAGATACACCAGCCATTGATGCCCTTTCCCATATCCTCGGGGGAGGGGAACCCTCCCGTCTGATTCAGAAAGTCAAACTGGAGAAAGGATTGGTCCATTCCATTTCAGCCTCTTCCTATACCCCACGCGACCCGGGAGGAGTGTTCATTGATGCGACCCTTGCCCCGGAAAAGACCGGGCAGGCCCTAAAAGCCATTTTAGATGAAATCTCCCATTTAGGAAAAGAAGGGGTGTCCTCAGAGGAGTTACACCGGGTTAAGGTGAATGTTGAAAGCGGGCTGATCTATGACCGACAGACCGTACAGGGTCAGGCAAGAAAGATGGGATATGATGAGGTGATTGCAGGCGATCTCCAGTTTGAGAAGGAGTATATGAGAAGGATCGCCCTTCTTCAAAGCGACGATTTGGAAAAGGTTGTCAAGAAGTATTTTAAGACCTCTCATCTGGTCATCAGCCTTCTCGTCCCTTCCCAAAAGGAAGACTATTTTAAAAATCTGAATCTCCGGGCAATTGCTGAAAAGACAGGGTTGGATGAACCCTTTAAGAAAGAAAAGGAAAGTCCGAAGGTTTACCGAACCGTGCTGGACAATGGAATCCGTATCCTGGTCAAGGAGAACCACCGTCATCCGATGGTGACCCTCCAGGCCTCTTTTTTAGGAGGGGTCCGATTTGAAAAGGAGGAACTCAATGGGATTCATCAATTTATGGCCCTGATGATCACCAAAGGAACCGCAAGACAGACCGGTCTTGAGATTGCCAAGAGGGTTGAAAGGATGGCCGGGAGCCTCAGCGGATTCTCCGGTTATAACAGCTTTGGCCTCACCTTCACCTTCCTCAGCCAGTATTTTGATGAGGCCTTTGCCCTGTTTTCCGAGGTCCTTAAGGAGCCTTCTTTTGACATGGAGGAGATGGAGAAGAGAAGGCGCCTCGTCATAGCAGCGATCCGCCAGCAGGAAGACAACCTCGACCGGATGGTATTTAAACTCTTCCGAAAGGCCCTTTACGAGAAGCATCCCTACCGGATGGATACGATCGGGACGGTGGAGTCCGTCCAGAGAATCACTCAAAAGGATTTAAAGGAATATTATCAGGGGATCCTCCTTCCGGAGAACATGGTATTAACCCTTGTAGGAGATGTAAATTTGGACCAGGTCATCTCATCTGTGAAGAAGGAGTTTGGACATCTTCCCAAGAAGCGTTTCACCCCTCCTGATATTCCGGGAGACCCATCCCTCCGGGAAATCAAGAAACTGGAGGTATTTAAAAAGAAGGAACAGGCCCATTTCGTTTTAGGATTTCCCGGGATCACCTTTCAGAGCAAGGATCGCTATGCCATGGAGGTTCTGGATGCGGCCCTTTCCGGTCAGGGAGGGAGACTCTTCTATGAGTTAAGAGATAAGGAGAGCCTGGCCTATGCCTTGGGCTTTATGGCCAATCCCAATCTGGACCCGGGATATATTGGTGTCTATATGGGGACTCATCCTGACAAATTGGATCGGGCGATCGAGGGGGTTCTGAGGGAATTGAAAAAAGTGAAAGAGGAAGGTCTTACAGAGGAGGAGGTTGAAAGGGCTAAGAGGTACCTTATCGGGAATTTTGAGATCGGGCTTCAGACCAATGGATCTCAGGCCAACCAGATCTCCTTCGATGAACTTTATGGGATCGGATTCGACCATTATGAGAGGTACCCGCAGGAGATCCAGGGGGTGAAGAGGGAAGATGTCGCGCGGGTGGTAAAAGAGTATTTCCGTTTCGATGCCTATGCCATTGCCATTATCCGTCCCCCACGAGAAAAGAAGGAATGAGCGGATATCTGAGGATTTACCCGTTTTCACTCAGAGATACCCTGGAATCCGGGCAATTCTTTCGTTTTACACGGCTCGGAGGGTCTTATCTTATTCAATCCCATCACCGGATCTTTTCCCTCTCTCAGAAGGGAGACCTCCTCTTTTATGAAGGGGTGGATAAAAAATTTCTCACCGAATTTCTAAGATTGAATGATGATATGGGGCAAATCCTCAGAGAGATTGACCGGGATCCGGTCATCCACCAGGCAATCAGGAAATATTCAGGGATGAGATTGATCCGGCAGGACCCCTGGGAATGCCTGCTCTCCTTTTTATGCTCCTCTGCGAAGTCCATCCCTCAAATTCGTGTGATGATTGAGGCGCTCTGTCAATCCTCCGGAGAGAAGATCCGCTGGAAGGAACATGTGGGTTACGGATTTCCGGAGCCCCGCTCTATCCAAAACCCTTTCCAGCTGGAATCGGTCCGGGCGGGTTTTCGAACGGATTACCTGATCCAGACCCACCGGTGTATCGATCGTCGCCAGCTTCTTGCCCTGAAAGGTTTTTCCTATCATGAAGCAAGGAAGATATTAATGGAGCTCCCCGGCGTAGGTAAAAAGGTGGCTGATTGTACACTGCTTTATTCTCTTGATTTCCTTAAGGCCTTTCCAATCGATACCTGGATTAAAAAGGGGTTACAAAAGATTTATTTCAACGGGAGAAAGGTCGGAGATCACGCGGTGGAGGAATTTGTTTCAGACCATTTTGGTCCTTATGCGGGTTATGCTCAGCTCTACCTCTACCATTTCTGGCGAAATCATCCCTAAAAGGGGGCGGTTCTATTTTTACCGTATCCTGAAAAAGAAGTTTTTCCCTTATTTCAAATTTACGGCCGAATAAGCAATCACAAACTTCCCGACTTGATTTCTTATGACCTCATGGACATTTTCTAAACTAAAATCAATGCCCCATCCGCCAGTTGACCAAGTGACAGCAGGCACGACCATCGAACTTTTTACCAAAGAGACATCCTGATTAAACTCGACTCTGACATAAAAAATATATCTTGTTATTTGGGTTCTCAGCATGGAAATATTGGCATTGACATAAAGATAGGGTTTCCCGGCTGTTTTCAGAAATTCCCCCCTGGGTAATACCCTTATCCCAGCCTTCTGAAGTATTGATTCCGTGTCCTTTTGCAGTTGATCTGTGGTCAGCCCATTTTTTTCTATTATCGGGCTCAGTTGCTGGACTACCACATATACACCTTGAAACCCTTGAAGCGTGAGACGGGTTTCTTCATCATCCTGAGCCAATCCATTTGAAGGTAAATGAAAGAAAGACAGGATCAGGGCTATCAGGATAAACCCGCTTTTTCTATTCCTCCTCATTTTCCTTCCCCTCTTTTCATTGG
>CAZXMB010000108.1:0-10486 GCA_964641715.1 uncultured Syntrophaceae bacterium | reverse complement strand
TAATGACACTACCTTAACCCGAAAGCCCCGCCCTGTGGGCGGGGAGCTTTACTTAATTAAGTGACCGTATGAAATGAAACCGATTGTTTTACTTCTCCTTAACCTCCTCTTAGTGGGTCTCTTTTTCTTCCTTTTAAAAAAGAAAGCCCTTCTCACTTATTTTCAGGGTGGAAAGGTCTGGCTCACCTGGTTGGCAGTGGCCATCATCACCTTGATGGATGAGCTCACCTCTGTCTTTTATGCTCCCGCAGAGGCGTATCGTTTCATCGGACCCAGTGCCATCATGTTCATTGCCTTCACTGCCTTTTTCATCCATTATATGACCACCCGCCTGGTAGAGATCGCCGAGATCTTAGAGAATCACGGAATCCACGGAGGAGGGGTTTACTCCTTTTCCTATCTCGCTTTAGGTCCGACGGTTTCTTTTGTTGCCGTAGCCTCCATCATGGTGGATTATATCCTGACCGCCTGTATCTCAGCCGTAAGTGCTGTGGAGAATGCCACCTCTTTTTTCCAGATGCCCCACTTTTATAAGATGATGATTGTCCTGCTCATCATCTGGTCCATCGCCGGGCTGAATATACTCGGCATCAGGGAAAATGCCCGGTTCACCTTCTCCATTTTTATGTTTGCCGCTTTTATCTTCTTAAACTTGATTGCTTCAGGAATATTGACCTTTGATAGTGATTCTTTGATTCGTCTTCAGGAAGGATATCGCCATGCGACCACCCGCCTTAGCACGGGTTCAATTTTTAAGAACTATGGAATGTTTATTGCCTCCATTGCCAGCTGTATCCTGGCTTATTCGGGTGTCGAGTCTGTCCTTCAAACCGCCGGTCTGGTCCGTACCTGGCGAGAGATCGGGAAGGCCTACCTTTTTCTTGCCCTGACCGTAGGGCTGGTGACACCCATTGTGGCCACTCTTGCATTATCCGCTCCCATCGATCTTGGGCGCCATGAGGGAGACTTGATCACCCATTATGCCACCCTCATCAATGGCGTTCCTTTTGGCATTACCGTAGCGTTACTGGCGAGTTTCACATTGATCATGGCGATCAATACCGCCTTCGTGGCCTCCAGTGAGCTGATGGAGCGCGTTGCGGAGCGATACCATTTCAATTGGCTGATCGCAACGAACCAAAGGCAGTCCCTTTACCGCATCCACATCCTTAACGCCATCTTCTATTCCCTCATCATCTTCATCACTCAAGGAAGCCAGATGATCCTGGCGGATATGTATGCCTTAGGATTGATCGCCAGTTTTTGCATCAATATGATGTCCCTCCTCATCTACCGTTATTTCATGGGCACCAAAGAGGTGGCCCTGTTTCACACCAGCCGGACGATCACCCTTGCCATCTGGGTCATCTTTATCAGCTGCTTTTTTTTCCTGGCTTCTATGAAACCTCACGGGACAGTGATGTGGGCTGTTGTCACCTCGGTGGTTTTGCTGTCCGGGATCCTGGTTGCGCAGAAGAGGGGCCCTGAGATTAAGGCTTTTGAACAGGGCGATAGCGAGATGGCGATGATCCTCTATCTCTCCCAGGCTACCCGGCCAGATCTTCATGTCTTTTTTCGACGTCCACGGGAGGAGACCCTCTGTATAGGGATGCCAAAGGATAATGAAGTCTATATCACTTTCTACTCTGCTCGAAAAGGCGTTCCTCCGAAACTGGCTCCCTTTGACTTTCGGTTTCCTATGGGAAGATTGGGTTTATACCATCACATTGTCTCTCTTCTGAAACTGATCGAATATGAGATGCCTCACCAGCAGATCACCGTACATTTTGGTTGGCCTATGTCCTCGTGGTTGGATCGGCTGTCCATTGGAGTGATGGTATATTATTTGATCAGGCTTCCCCGCCTTTTCCACCAGTTTAATTTCACGATTGACTATCAGGGGAGTAATTCCGTTGGCCCCAAAGAGAAGAATTTGAGAGACCTGATCAAAGGATAAGAAGATCAAGGACAGAGGGGGAGGATCATGGATCATCCTCTTGTGCCTTGATCGGTTCTTTTTGGGGGCGCTTTTTCCCAGAGATCACGAGGGTGATCTCACCCTTTAACTTTTTTTCAGCCATCTGACTCATGATCTCACTGACCTTTCCCCTGATGATCTCTTCATAAATCTTGGTCAACTCCCGTGTGAGAACCATTTCACGGTCTCCGAGGATTTCAAGAATATCGCTCAAGGTTTCCTGGAGGCGATGGGGAGACTCATAGAAGATGAGCGTTTCCCGAACGGCTTCTAATTCCTGGAGAAGATCTCTCCTTCTTTTTGACTTATGGGGCAGGAAACCTTTGAAGAGAAAGGCATCAGTTGGAAGACCCCCAATGCTCAGGGCGGCGATCACAGCCGAGGGGCCTGGGATGGGGATCACAGGGATCCCTTTTTCGATCGCCAATCGGATGAGACGGTATCCGGGGTCGGAGATGCCAGGTGTTCCCGCATCTGAAACCAGGGCAACCTGATCTCCCTGTTTGAGTCGGGAGAGGACCCATTCCCTCTTCTTTAATTCATTGCCTTCAAAGTAGCTGGTCAGGGGAGTCTCGATGCCAAAATGTCTGAGAAGGAGCCCACTGTGGCGAGTATCTTCAGCGGCAATCAGGTCTGCTTCTTTCAAGATCCGAAGGGCCCTCAGGGTGATATCTTCCAGGTTTCCTATCGGGGTGGAGACGATGTAAAGGGTCCCTTTTTTTAAGTTCTTTGAATTGAAAACCATTATTTCTAAATATCACTTCCTGATCAATTGATCAAGGAAAACCAGGGTCCCAAATCTCGATTTAGAAATAGAAAACCTTTTCCAATTTTGTCATTGCGAGCACCTGAAAGGTGTGTGGCAATCTTATTGAAGAAGCCGAGGTTGCTTCACTTCGTTCGCAATGACAATTCTCTATGACGGGATTTAGCGGGGTATCAGGGTATCCGAACAGTGCCAACGGGTTTGAAGTTTCCTTATTTTTAAATTCTCTTAAAAAATATGTTAAAAAAAATATTGACATTTTGTATAAAAATCAATAATTATTAAACATTATTAAAAAATTATCTTATTTTGAACATAGCCGTTTAAGTCTCCACCTTTATCTAAAGTTTAATTAACGAGGAATTTATGGCGAATGATCTTTCCGCAGAGAAGAAGACACTCGATCTGACTACGGAAGAGATGCCCCTGATCGAAGGAGTGGAGACGGATGAAGAACTCCTCCTTGCCAGAGATCTGATCGGTTATTTTATCAAGACGATAAAGGCCTATCGATTTTACCCACCCGATAATCCGGCGATCAAAGGGTTTAAAGATCAACTCTTTAAGAAATTTCAATTTTTTCTGAGCAAATACCCCATCTTTAAATTTCAAGTCGGAGAATACGACCTTTCCTTTAAAGGAAAAGTCCTTTATGAGAACCGGGATACCAAGGCGAGTATTGCCTTCCTCCTTTATAAGGATGGGATTCGAGAACTGCGATTTATGAAGGACATTGAAGATTGGGAGATTCAGGGATTGATGGAGGTCATCCGGGGGAGCGAAAACATCAACGAACTGGAGGATGATCTCGTCACACTGCTCTGGGAGAGAGACTTCGCCCATATCAGTTACCTGGCAACGGATGAATTTCTGGAAGACGCCCCCATTCTCATTCCTGAAAATATTGATCAATTCAGAAGCAAATTAGTATTCAAGCCCCTTGCCTATAATGTCCAGGTGGATCTTCAGGGTGAAGAGGGAGAGGAGGAACCGGACCTGGATAAGCTCCTTTCACAGATGTCCGGGGGGCCTTCCATAAGGGATCGAAATGTTTATTTCCTCACTTCCGATGAGGTGGATCGGTTGAGAGGGGAGGTTGAGTCTGAGATTGACCCCACTTTTATCTTCCATATCATTGACATCCTCTTCGAGATTTTAGCCCTGGAAAAGGAAAAGGAGCCCTATCAGGAGGCCGCCGATATCCTTGGCAAAGTACTGGATGCCCTGGTTACGATCAGCGAATTTAAGAAGGCGAGCGAGCTGCTGAAGCGACTGAACATTATCCTCAAAACGTATGAGCTGAGCAATTGGCAGATTGAAGCGATTTATAAATTGATCCAGAATGCAGGGGATGAGGTTCGAATTGAACGGATCGGAAGGATCCTTGAAAGGGAAGAGGCCATCCGGCTGGATGAGGTGAACGAATTTCTGGTACTCCTCCAGCAGAATTCGATCAAGCCGTTGATCAAGGTTCTGGGAGAACTGAAGAATTCCAAGACGAGAAGAGTGGTCTGTGATGCCCTCTCTGAAATCGGGAAGAATTCGATTGAGTTTTTCACCCCCTTCATGGATGATCGGAGGTGGTATCTGGTTCGAAACATCACCTATATTCTGGGACGGATTGGAAAGGAGAAGGCCATCCCTTATATCCAGAAGGCATTCAATCATGAAGATATCCGTGTGAGAAGGGAGGCGGTGCAGGCCTTAGGGTTGATCGGTGGCCCGAAGGCGGTTTCGTTGCTGGCTAAAGCCCTTACCGATAAAGACGCCCGGATTCGAGCGATGGCCGCCATCAATCTCGGGAAGATCGGAAAGACCATCGGCCTGGCTGCCCTTTTAGAAGTGGTTCAATCGAAGGACTTTCAGAAGAAAGAGGCTCCCGAGATGAAGGCCTTTCTGGATGCGATCGGCATGGTGGGTTCCAATGAAGCCCTTCCCGTACTCCAGCAACTTTTGGAACGCAAGAGCTTATTTGGCATAGGGAAGATGGAGGGAGTTCGGGGAGGAGCGGCCAACGCATTGGCCACGATCGGAACGCCGGAGGCCAGGGCCATACTGGAGAAGGGGAAGGATTCAAGGGAGGAATCCGTCCGAAATGCCTGTCTTCAGGCACTGAGATTCAAACCCACGAAGGAGTCATCCACCTGATGCCGGAGAAGCCGCTCACCGCCCAAGAAGATCTTTCCACCCGAATGGGGACGGAATTCGTTACCCGGTTCTATCGCCTCCTCAAAGGGACGCTGATCTATGACCGGAACAACGTCGTCATGGACCAATATGCCCAGGAGTTTGTTGGCGCCATTAATCCGATCATCCAATCCGAGGCCCATCTCTTCTTTAAAGTGGTTCGGGATAACTACTATTTTAACAATGTGAAGATCCAGGTAAGGGCTGACAATTATAGCGTGTTCAGAGGTTTCCTCCAGGAGATAAGAAAGCGATGGATCGGGGAGATAGAATTTACGGAGCAGGTGGACAAGGAGCACCTCAAAGATTTCATTTTCCTTCTTTCGGGTCTGGAAGAGAATAACGAAAGCAATTATCTTTATGTCAAGAAGCAGCTGGAATACAGAAGGATCGGATACATTCAGGTGGGCAAACTGGAGTTTTTCAAGGATGAGGAGATCTATATCGATTCCGAAGACCGAAAACGATATTCAAAGGAGGTCTATTTTAAGAGCGTCAATCTGGTGAAAGAGGTCATGGACAGCGTTAAGAGCCAGAGAGTGGTCAATATCCGGAAAGCCAAACGCCTCATGCAGAATGCCGTCAATGCCGTCATTCAGGATGATTCGACTCTGCTGGGATTGGCCAATATTAAGAATTATGATGAATATACCTTCAACCATTCCGTCAATGTTGCCATCTATGCGATTTCCATCGGTCAGAGGATTGGCATTCCCAAGAAGCATCTCTCCTACCTGGGCATGGCGGGCCTCTTTCACGACATCGGAAAGACAAGGGTTCCCAAAGAGATTCTCAATAAGGCCGGGAAATTGACACCCGAAGAGTGGGGGGTCATTCGATCCCATCCGGTCGTGGGGGCAGAACTCGTCATGAGGATGAAGGAATGGGGGGAGCTCTCCACCCGGATGATCGATGGAGCCTTCGAACATCATCTCCGATACGACCTTTCCGGTTATCCCAAGTTATCCCGCAAGAGAAAAGTGAGCCTTTTTGGTAAGATTATTGCCCTCTCGGATTTCTACGACGCCCTGGGAAGACCGAGGGTTTACAATCGATTTCCCTATGTCTCGGAGAAAATCCTGGGTTTGATGATGGAACGAAGCGGAAAGGATTTCGACCCCATCCTGGTCAAGGTCTTTGTCAATATGATCGGGATCTATCCGCTCGGTACCCTTGTCCTGCTTCAGACCAATGAGATGGGGATTGTGGTTCAAATTCAAGAGGAATCCGAAATGATCGAACGGCCCAAGGTCAACCTGATCTACTACAGCGATGGGGAATATCGGAAGGGGAAGGCCGTTGACCTCACCGAGAAGGATGAGACCACAGGTGAATTCAAATGGGAGATTGTAAAGACCCTTGACCCGAATGAATATAATATCAATGTCGCTGAGTTTCTCATTTAGTCCCGCCGGTTTCTCAATGGTTCTTTCTGCCATTCCTCTTTGCTTCTTCCCATAAGCCATCCATCTCTGCGAGATCGGATTGGAAAACCGTTTTTCCTCTCTTGCGAAGGTTTTTTTCAATATAGTGGAATCGGGAGATAAATTTTCCGATGGTCCTGTTCAGTGCCTCCTCCGGGTCAATCCGAAGAAATCTGGAGATATTGGCAAGGACAAAGAGAAGATCCCCGATCTCTTCGCCAATCCTTTTCCGGTTCCCGCAATCCAGAGCCTCTTGAAATTCTCTTAATTCCTCCTCCATCTTTTGAAGGACCCCGTCGAGGGCCGGCCAATCGAATCCGACCTTGGAAACAGTCCGGGTTAAAAGATAAGCCCTCCGAAGGGAAGGAAGGCTTCCGGGAATTCCATCTAAGAAGGAAGAGCTCCTTTTTCTCTCCATTTTTTTCTTCTCCAACGAACCTCTACCCCCTCTCATCACCATAATCCGTAACCGTCATCCTGAACTTGTTTCAGGATCTATGGGTTATCGAAAAAGCGAGATGCTGAAAAAATTTCAGCATGACAGCGATATTGCTAAGGTTTCCATTTTTGGTTACGGATTATGCTCATCAAGGATTGCCTTGTCAAGACCTTTTTTTTGTGTTAATTAAATATCTCTTAAGTAGGCAATTTGCAAACATTTTTTAGAAGATGAATTAGAAAAGGGGAAAAAGATGGATTATCGTAGCACACTTAATCTCCCGAAGACAGACTTTCCGATGAAGGCCAATCTGGCAAAGAGAGAGCCTGAGATATTGAAATTCTGGGAAACCCAAGGGATCTACCACAGATTAATTCAGCAGGCGAAGGGGCGGGAGAAGTATATCCTTCACGACGGCCCTCCCTATGCCAACGGGAATATCCATATCGGGACGGCCCTGAACAAGATCCTGAAAGACTTTATCGTCAAATCAAAATTCATGGGAGGTTTTGATAGCCATTATGTGCCCGGGTGGGATTGCCATGGGTTGCCCGTGGAGCATGAGGTGGAGAAGAGCCTCGGGAAAAAGAAGGAAGACCTTTCCGTGGTTGAGATTCGAAAAAAATGCCGGGAGTATGCGGGGAAGTTCATCAATGTGCAGAGAGAGGAGTTCAAACGTCTCGGTGTTTTTGGAGATTGGGAGAACCCCTACCTGACGATGAATTATGGTTATCAGGCAACCATTGTGAGAGAATTCGGGGCGTTTCTATTAAACGGCTCGGTCTATAAGGGGAAGAAACCAGTTCACTGGTGTCCTACCTGCAGGACCGCCCTCGCGGAGGCAGAGGTAAAATATGAGGATCACCGGTCTCCATCAATCTATGTGAAGTTCAGGATGATTTCTCCCCCTGAGGGAGAAAAGGAGATCGGAGACCGATTTCCCAACCTGAAGGGCAGACCGGTCTATGTGATTATCTGGACCACCACTCCCTGGACGATCCCGGCCAATTTAGCCATTGCCCTTCATCCTGACTTTACCTATGTGGCTGTGGAGGTGGGAAAAGAGATCTATATCCTGGCGGAAGGCCTTCTCGAACAGGCCATGGGAAAATTCGGGATCCGGAAATATCAAATTTTGGAAAAGTTCCCAGGTGAGAAGTTAGAGGGATTCAAGTGCAAGCATCCCCTCTATGACCGGGAGTCACTCCTCATCCTTGCCCCTTATGTGACCCTCGATGTGGGGACAGGATGTGTTCATACCGCACCCGGCCATGGCCAGGAAGACTATGAAAGCGGTGTCCAATACGGGCTGGATATCTACAGCCCCGTGGATGATGATGGCCGATTTACAAAAGATGTTCCCTCCTTCGCAGGACAATTCGTTTTTGATGCCAATGCCGGGGTGATTCAGAAGCTGACGGAGGTGGGAGCACTCCTGAAAGAAGAGGAGATGGTTCATTCCTACCCCCATTGCTGGCGAACCAACGATCCCATCATCTTTCGTGCGACCGAGCAGTGGTTCATCTCCATGGAAAAAACCGGATTGAGAAAGAACGCCCTCCGGTCCATCAATGAAGTAACCTGGATTCCTCCATGGGGGAAGGACCGGATCTACGGGATGATCGAGAATCGGCCTGATTGGTGTGTCTCCCGGCAGAGGGCATGGGGGATTCCGATCACGGTTTTCTACTGTTCTTCCTGCAGACAGGCTCTGGCCACCTCCGAGACGATTCAACATGTCGCACGGCTCTTTGAGGAAAGAGGGGCGGATGTCTGGTTTGAAGAAGAGGCGGATCGTCTCTTACCCGGGGGAACCCGGTGTCCTCAATGTGGGGGGAGTGAGTTTGTCAAGGAGACGGACATTCTGGATGTATGGTTCGATTCAGGAGTCTCCTATGCAGCGGTTCTGGAGAAGAGCCCTGACCTTCAATTTCCAGCAAGCCTCTACCTCGAAGGAAGCGATCAGCACCGGGGATGGTTTCACAGTTCCCTTCTGACCTCCGTGGGAACAAGAGGACGTGCCCCTTATCTCTCCGTCCTCACCCATGGATTCGTGGTTGACGGAGAGGGAAAGAAGATGTCCAAATCTTCGGGGAATGTGATCGCCCCCGATGAAGTGATCAAAAAATTGGGAGCGGATGTATTGAGGCTCTGGGTCTCTGCCGAGGATTACAAGGAGGATATCAAGATCTCGGATGTGATATTGAAAAGGCTGGCCGATGCCTACTTTCGAATTCGAAACACCTACCGGTTCCTCCTTGGGAACCTTTACGACTTTGATCCTGAAAAGGACCGGGTGCCTTACGGGGAGCTCTATGAAATAGACCGATGGGCCCTGCACCGTCTTCAGAAGCTGATCCATAGAGTTCGCGAAGCCTACGAGCGGTTTGAGTTCCATATCGTCTATCACAGCGTCCAGAACTTCTGTGCGGTAGAGATGAGCTCCCTCTATTTCGATATTCTGAAGGACCGGCTTTACACCTTTTCAAGCTCATCCAGAGGACGCCGGTCCGCTCAGACCGCCCTTTATGAAATTTTGAAGGCCCTGACCGGCCTGATGGCGCCCATCCTCACCTTTACCGCCGAGGAGGTATGGCAGCATCTCCCCGGAGGGAAAGCGGGGATGAAGGAGGAAAGCATCCACCTCACCCGGTTTCCAGAAGTCAAGGATGAATATCTGGATGAGCGGCTGGAAGAGAATTGGGGCCGGATCTGGGAGATCCGCGAGGTGGCCACCAAGGCCCTGGAGGATGCCCGCAAAGAGAAGAGGATTGGCCTTTCCCTGGATGCCCAGGTCCATCTCTATCTTCCCGAGAAGGTCTATGCGTTTATCCAGCCCTATGTCAAGGACCTGAAGTCCATCTTTATTGTCTCATCCGTTACTCTCTTTCAGGGAGGGGATGAGATGCGAGCCGAGGTCCTTAGGGCAGACGGGAAAAAATGCGAGCGATGCTGGAATTACGACCTCAGTGTCGGGAGACATTCCGACCATCCAGCGATCTGCGATCGGTGTGTGGAGGCCATCCAAACCTGAGGAGGACCCCGGTCATCTGATCACCCGTTGGCCTGCTGGTCCGAACCCCGGTTAACCATGAAACGAAAATATTGGGTCCTGCTGATCACCGTAGTGCTTGTCCTCGCTTTGGATCAATGGACCAAATACGAGGTCCAGCAGAGGCTCTATTTCCGTCAAACCATAGAGGTCATCCCGAAATTCTTCAACCTGACCCATGTGAGAAATACGGGAGGAGCCTTCGGGCTCTTTGGGGGAGAGAAAGGAGGAACGGGCACTTTATTCTTTATCGTTTTCTCCCTGATCGCCATCGGAAGCATCGTCTACTTTTTCCTGAGATTGAAGGAGAATGAAAGGGCCCTTACGCTCTCCCTCTCTCTCGTGCTCAGCGGAGCGATCGGAAATCTCATTGACCGTTGCCGGTATGGGGAGGTGGTGGATTTTCTCGATTTTCATCTTTTCTCTTACCATTGGCCTGCCTTCAATATTGCGGATTCTGCCATCACCCTCGGCATCGCCCTGCTCGCCTTTGAGCTCATATTCCGGGAACAAAAAAAAGCACCCAATCCAAAATAAATTTCGATGCTCCAAATTCAAGACGGTAAAAATCGTCTTGGGTATTTAAAATTAATACAAACGCATTAAATCGTTTTACATGTAGCGCAAGGCTTTAGCCTTG
>CAZXMB010000107.1:0-10664 GCA_964641715.1 uncultured Syntrophaceae bacterium | reverse complement strand
AGCCGACAATATTAATGACACTACCTTAACCCGAAAGCCCCGCCCTGTGGGCGGGAAGCTTTACTAAAATTATGTAACTTTTCCGATCATGCTGAGCTTGTCGAAGCATGAAATCGATTTGGGCAACAGCTCCAACAGCTCCATCATTCAACGCACCTTAAAGATGCGATCATGGGAGAGACCGGAGTGGCTATTTAAAAAATGAAATTTGGGCATTGACAAAAGGTTCAATTTTTGGAATATTAGGTTCGCTTTCAAAATCTTTTGAAGGAGGGTGATCCTATGGAAAAGAGGGTATTTTTAATCTTTCTGTTCTTTGTTTTGGCGGTATTGCCCGGTTTTTCTCACACTGCTTCCGCCCAGCTTAAACCCGGTGATCCTATTGTCATCGGGATTCCCACTGCCCTGGGGGCCATCGAGGGAAGAGATGGTTGGATGGCGATTCAGATGGCTGTGGAGGAGATCAATGCGAAGGGGGGTGTCCAGGTAGGCAGTACCAAACACCTCTTGAAGGCCTATTCGATCGATACCAGGGAACATGAACCAGGGATTCCTGTCCACGATGCCCTGACTGCGGCAGAAAAGCTCATCCTCGAAAGAAAACCTCATGCCATCGCATTGGGAAATTTCCGCTCCGAGGTTCTCCTGTCTTCGATGGACCTTATCTCCAAATACAGATTGCCCTATGTCTGTTCGATTGCGATGACCCCTCTGATGCAGAAAAAGGTCACAGAGGAGTATGAAAAGTATAAATATATTTTTCGAAATTGTTTGAATGCTCCTTATCTCGGTATGTATCTGGGGGGAGTCATGGGGTTGATAAGAAAAGATTATGGCTTTAACAAGGCCTACATTATTACGCAAGACGTGTTATGGGCTAAAGCAACTGGAGGAGGCGTTGAAAAATGGTTCAAAGGGAATAACTGGGAGGTCACAGCTTTCGATACTTATGCAACAGGGTCTTCAGACTTTTCTCCCTCACTGATTAAGGCGAGAGCCCAAAAATCACAGGTCATTGTCCCCATCTTTGACATGCCCCAGAGTGGCATTTTGCTCAAGCAGGCTCGCGCCATGCAGATTCCGGCTTTAATGGCTGGTTTCATCAGCCCGGTTGCCTGTGAAAATGGATGGAAGGTATTTGAAGGAGAAGTGGATGGATTCATCAATATGATCTATGAAGTCGGCCCGATTCCCGTAAAGGCGGTCCCCAAGTCAGTGGAATTCAATAATAATTATGGTAAAAAGTGGGGGGAGAAAGCCAGGACAGAACTTTCCGGTCATGGTCCGGCACCAAGCTACGATTCGATCTATATTCTGGCTAATGCATTTGAGCGAGCCAAAAGCGTTGAACCCGATGCCGTGGTCAAGGCTCTTGAGCAAACAGATATGATGGGTGCTATCGGGAGGATCAAATTTGGCAAGGATCACCAGGTGATCTTCGGGTCTAATCCCAAAGAAACCGCCCTGGGAGTGGGTTTCCAGTGGGTGAAACCCGGGAAAAGAGTGGTTGTTTTTCCCGAGGGCGCTGCAGAGGCAAAGATTCAACTCCCGCCTTATATGAAATAAGATCTATTTAGACTTTTGGGGCGATCTTTTCACTCGAGATCGCCCCTTTTATCGCTCGGGAAATAAAGTTTTTCGGTTATGGCAAGGGCAACGATGCTCGTATCGTCCTCTTTGACCGGCAAGTGCCCCGCAAACCCCGCCTTGTAGGCGGGGTCAAGGGGCACAATATAAATGAGATTTCCTTTCCGGGAAGCTCCGCCCTGTGGGCGGGGAGCTTCACTCGCCGTTCGTCCTGAAGCTCTCGAAGGATGAACGGCGGCTCAGGACAGGATCCGTTAACGTTGTCCGACTTAAGAAAAGGCGTAACCTTCAACCGTTAAACGAAACGGACTTCCTAACCCTAACCGAAGACCATTTTTGGAAACATGTTACCCAGCATCATCATCTATGGTTTAGTGAATAGCGTTAATTTAGCCCTGATTGCCTTAGGTTTCAGCCTGACCTTCGGCATCAGCGGTGTGGCTAATTTTGCCTATGGAGGTTTTTATATCTTCAGCGGATTCCTCATCTGGATACTCCTCAACTATCTTAAATTCCCCTTCGTCCTTGCAATTGTAGTGACCATAGGGCTTGTTGGACTTTTAGGATTTATTACTTACTGGATTATCCTTTTGAGGGTAAGGGGGATCCCATTGTCCGAGGTGATTGCTACCTTCGCTCTGGGGGTTGGGATACTCGAGTTATTCCGTTGGATGGGGTTCGTTACTTACGAGTTCACCTTACCCTATTTTAAGAAAGGCATGGTGATTGTAGCTGGAGTACCCGTGGACTATCAACGTCTCTTCATGATCGGGATCGGATTGGCATTGGTTCTCTTTCTTTACTTCTTTACTCACCACACCAGGATAGGTTTGGCTTTCAGAGGGATCGCCCAGAATGAGCGGACAGCGATCTCCCTTGGCATCAAATCAGACCGGACAGCGGCCATCAGTTTAGCCTTCGGATCAGCCATGGCTTCTGTGGCTTCGATCGTTATTCTTCCTCTTGGCATCATATCGATTAATACCGGATATGAAGTTCTGCTGATTGCCGTTGCCGTTGGAATCGTCGGAGGGTTGGAAAGTGTTCCTGGAATTATTGTGGCAAGCCTCATCCTCGGATATGCTCAGATCATCGCCGGTACATACTTTAAGCCTGAATGGATGATGGTCGTTTACTTAGCCGCGATTGTCTTAGTCCTGACGATTAAACCTTCGGGTCTTTTTGGAAAGTTCAAAGAACTGGAGGAAAGGGTCTGACGATGAACCATGAACAATGAACTATGGACAATGAACTGTTCATCGTTTAACGTTTATCGTTCATCGTCTATTTCATAGGTTAGGGTTTCTATGAAATTCAGAAAAGAGAGATTGGACCGGGGTATTAAGGCGAGATGTGGGGATATCTTCGTCCTTTCATCCTACAGAGAGATACTCTACATGATGTTCCCCAGAGTTTTGCCGGTTCTCATATTGCTCATCCTTCCACTCTTGCAAGGGATGATCGGACTGTATTGGGAGAAGGTCTTGATGATCACCTGTGTTATCGCATTGCTTGCGTTGAGCTGGGACCTGATGGCTTCGGTGGGATTAATCTCGTTGGGTCAAGCCCTTTTCTTCGGCGCAGGGGCTTATATCACGGGCTATTTAAATTATGGTTTTAAACTTCCCCCCATCCTCACCATTCCACTGGGCACTTTAGGTGGCGCACTTTTCAGTACTTTGTTGCTCCTGCCTGTTCTGAGGTTAAGAGGGGTCTATTTTGCTATTGTCACTTTAACCTTTCCATTACTTCTCTCCCGATTTATTGAGACGACGAAAATTCTTGGTGGGACAGAGGGGATGAGCGCTCTTTCCCCTCTTCCCAATATATGGGTTGAACTTTATGTGCCTATTCTTGCACTGCTCATTTGTCTATTCGGTTTCCGAAGGTTGATTAATGAGGATTATGGTTTGGTTTTGCAAGGCATTCGAGATAATGATCGGGCGGTGATGAGTGGGGCAATCAATATCTATTGGTACAAGGCTCAAGCCGTGTTCATCGCTGGTGTGGCTGGGGCGTTTGCCGGGGCCTTCATGACCCATTACTATCAGTTTGTGGGCATGCCTGCCTTTGCCATGGATTATTCGATCTTACCGTTGACCGCTGCTGTTCTTGGCGGAGTAGGGACCTTTGCCGGTCCGACCATAGGCGCTTTTATTCTGGTCCCCCTTTCTGAAGCCCTTCGTGCTGTTGGAACATTAAGAGTGGTCTTCTATTCTGCGATTCTGATTATCTGCGTTGTAGGTTTACCCGAAGGGATCTTTCATTATATCCAAAGAAAATATCACCAGTTCGAAAGAATGGTTGAAGTGGGGTAAATGGAAGACAAGACAATTCTCAAGGTTGAAAATCTCAGTAAACATTTTGGCGGGGTGGCCGCGATTGTCCGGGTAAGCTTCCAGTTGCAAGAAGGAGAACTTCTCGGAATCATCGGCCCGAACGGCTCCGGGAAGACGACGCTGGTCAATTTGCTTACGGGTTTCGTAAAACCAGATTCTGGAAGCGTGACCTACCGGGGGAGAGATATTACAGGGAAAATGCCCTATCGGATAGCGGAATTGGGAATTGCCCGGACCTTCCAGATGGTGAAGCCATTTTATCAATTGTCTGCCTTCAAAAATCTTATCATCCCTTTATATTCCTCCAGGGTTAAAAAATTGAGGGGAGGAAAATATGGTGACCGGGATGATGTGGCCATCGATCTTCTGGAGGATGTTGGCTTTGAACGCGACTCATTTGTTCCCTATAAAGTGGCGGCGAGTCTTCCTCATGGGTACTTGAAACGTCTGGAACTGGCGCGTTGTTTAGCCCTTCGACCCGATTTGCTCATTCTTGATGAACTCTTTTCAGGAATGTCGATGTCAGAAGTGGCCAGCACCCTTCCCATCATTGAGAAACTGAGTGGCGAGGGACTCACCATCGTCATGGTTGAGCACCGGTTAAAAGAGCTCTTTCGAATTGCCCATCGGGTCATTGCGCTAAATTTTGGGGCTAAAATTGCGGACGGACCTCCTGGCACGATGATGAAGAACGAAGCAGTGAAGGCGGCTTATCTTGGAAGCGAGGAAGAGGACTGAGATGCTTGAGGTCAAGAACCTGCTGGTCTTTTTCGAAAATGCCCTGGCCATTAATGATCTCAGCTTCGAAATCCATCGGGGTGAGATCGTAGGTATTTTGGGCTCCAATAGCGCAGGGAAGACCACCCTGATGAACACGATCTCCGGTCTGATCATCGATATCAAGAAGAAGGAGGACCGAAGGGGAGGGGAAAGGATCACCCTCCTCGGGGAGATCCGGTTTGAGGGGAAGGATATCTTGAGCGTCGACCCTTATGAGAGGGTGAAGAAAGGAATTGTGTTGAGCCGTGAAAGGCATCCCATCTTTCCTGAAAGCACGGTAGAGGAAAATCTGAAGATTGCTGCCTGTGTGAGGAAAGATCCTGAGATCAAAAAGAGCTTTGACTTTGTCTATCAAATCTTTTTCCACCTGAAGGAGATCAGGAAGAGGAAGGCCGGGTTCTGCAGCGGAGGGGAGCAACAGATGCTGGCCATCGGGATGGCCTTGATGACCAAACCCCGTCTCCTCCTGATGGACGAGCCCCTGCTCGGGCTCTCCCCGGTTCTTCAGAAGGACCTGACCCGGGCGATCAAAAAGATCCGTGGAGAGGGGGTTACCATTTTAATCACTGAACAGTTTGCCAGGCCCCTGCTTCCCGTGATTGATCGGGGGTATGTGATTGAGAACGGGATACTCGTTCTCTTCGGAACAGGAAAAGAATTGATGGATAACCCGGAGGTCAAGGCAGCGTATTTTGGAGTTTAGTTCTGGAGGATAAATACGAAGCACGAAATCCGAAATTCGAAACAAATCCAAATGACAAAGTACCAAATCTCAAACTTATTACATTTTGAAAATTTGAAATTCGAGATTGTTTCGGATTGGTCCTAAAAGGACGCTTCGCCCGATATTCGGATTTCGGATTTTTTAACTTCTTTCGATAGAGATTATGGTGATGGAGATAATGACCAGCTCAATTTACGAGCAGTTCGAAAAAGTCTCCCGGGATTATCCGGAGAAGCCTGCTCTCGTCTATTTGGGGAAGATCTACCGTTATTCCCGGTTGAAAGAGGCAACGGAAAATCTCTCCTCCCATTTACACAGGATGGGTATCGAAAAAGGCGATAAGGCCATTCTCTATCTTTCCAACTGTCCTCAATGGGTGATTTCCTGGCTGGCCCTGCTTCGTATCGGTGCGATCAGTATCCCCATCTCACCCATCTATACACCCATGGACCTCCGATACATGGCCAATGACAGCGGGGCAGAGACAATCTTCTGTCTGGATACAAACTTTGGTTATGTCACCCAGGTTCTTCCGGAGACCCCGTTGAAGAGAGTGATCGTCACCAACATGGCCGATCCCCTCCCCGGGTGGAAGAGGCTGATCGGGATGAGTCTCAATAAGATCCCCAGTGGAAGGGTAGGGTCAGGTGAAAATATTTATCCTTTTAAGAAGCTGCTCAAGGAAAAATCTTCTTCGTTGCCGCCATTGAAGGCAGAGGGTGAAGAGATCTTTGAGATGCTTTACACCGGGGGTACGACCGGCCTTCCCAAGGGCGTTCCCTTTACAAATATTCTTTTTCTGGAAAGTGCGGCTGAGCAGAGGGCAGTGAGTGTATCCTTTATCCCGAAAGGAAAGGATATCGTGATCCAGGGGGGCCCCCTTTTCCATATTCTCGGCCAGCAGGTGGGTCTGGGCGGGATTCTGTCCGGTGATACGCTCATCTTACTTCCAAAAGTGAATCTGGACGGGCTCTTTGAACATATCCGGAGATATAGGGTGTTGACGTTCTTTGGTGTTCCTGCATTGTACCGGATGATCCTCGAACACGATCGGATAGATTATTATGATCTGAGCTCCCTCCGGTACTGCTTCTCCGGAGGGGATGTCCTCCCTGCTGAGGTGGCTGAAAGATGGTTAAGCAAGTTTGGGAAGCCGATCTACCAGGGATATGGAGCAACGGAGACCTGCGGCCGTGTCTCCCTGACCCCGATGGGCGAGGAGGCTCCTCCGGGAAGTGCCGGGAGGGTGACCCCTCTTCAGAAGGTGAGGCTCGTTGATCCTGATACCGTTGAGCCCGTGGCTGCCGGAGAGCCAGGAGAACTCCTCGTCTCCTCAGATCATATGGTTCGGGCTTACTGGAATAAGCCTTCGGAAACGGCTCAGTGTTTTATCGAAATGGACGGGAGGCTCTGGTACAGGACCCGTGACATCGTGCGAATTGATGAGAAGGGATGGCTTTTCTATATGGACCGCTCCGTGGATACGATCAAACACAAGGGATACCGTGTTGCCGTTTCGGAGATCGAAGCCGTATTGCAGGAGCATCCTGCTGTCATCTCTGCCTGTGTGGTCGGAGTCCCTGATGAAAAGGTGGGCGAAAGGATCAAGGCCTTTGCCGTCCTCAAGGCAGATGTGAAGGGAGTAAGCGCCTATGATCTTCTCAAATGGTGTCGTGAAAGACTGGCCCCTTACAAGGTTCCCCAGTACATCGAATTCCGGGACATGCTTCCCAAATCAAAGGTGGGAAAACTTCTCAGGCGTGAGCTTCGTGCCGAAGAACGAAAACGCTTTGAGAAGACAGACTAACCTTTTGTCCCACTTCTTACTACCATCATGCCTCATTCCTGCCGGATTGAGAGAAATAGGCCCCTTGTAACTGAGACCTTACTCCCCGCCCGAACTAATCATTGCTAATAAGTTTAAAAAAAGTTTATATTATAGCCTGAGCCGGTGATCGGGCCAGTAAGTATCCCGGCGTTACGGGCGGAGGAGAGGAGATGAATTTAGCCGAAAATCTTGAGAGGTCAACCTACTATTTCCCCGATCGTCTTTCAATTATCCGGGAAGACCAAAGGATGACCTACCTGGAACTCAATCGGGAATCGAACCGGGTGGCTACCGCCCTGATCCGGTCTGGAATCCGAAAGGGAGACCCCGTGGCCCTCTGTGCTCCCAACTCCAATCAATGGTTGGCCTTTTACTTCGGGGTTCTTAAGGCAGGGGCGATTGCCGTGACCTTGCCCAATGTGATTTCGAGAAGCGAACTCATCGGGTTGTTGGCGGATGCCCGGCCCAGGATGCTTTTTACGGTTGACGAAAAACTGGATGACCTGGGGGATCGCAAGGATTATCCTTATATCGAAAAGATCATCAGCGGCGGTGGGGATATTCCTTATCACCGGCTGCTTGAAAAAGGATCTGATTCTTTCAGGGCCGTTGACCTGGATCGGAGAGAGACCGCCGTGATCCTCTACACGGGGGGTACGACAGGGGTTCCCAAGGGCGTGATGCTGACACACGAAAACATAAAATCATCCGTTCACAATGTCTCTCACTTCGAACGTTCAAACCAGGATGATTGTGCCTTATGCTTTCTTCCCCCCAATCATATCTTTGCCCAGATCCACATTATGAATTCGATGATCTATGCAGGCGGGTCTGTGGTGATCCAGCCCTCTTTTGATCTGGAGAAGGTCTTGGGGGCTATCGGGCGGCACCGGATTACAAAGTTTTACGGTGTCCCCACCATTTATTACCGTTTGCTTCAAATCGAGGATCTGAAGAGGAGACTGGGATCTGTCAATTACTGTTTCTCAGCGGCGGCCAGCATGCCCGGAGAGATCGTAAAGGAATGGAAGTCAAGAACTCAGCTCAATATCCATGAGTCTTACGGGATGACCGAAACGGCAACGATGGTCACCTATAACCATTATATCCGGCATGTGATAGGTTCTGTGGGGACACCCGTCAACATCGTGGAGGTCCAGATCAGGGACCCGGAGGGCAATGTCTTGAAACCGGGGGAGGAGGGAGAGATCTGCATTTGCGGTCCCAACGTGATGAAGGGGTACCTGAATAAGCCTGAAGAGAGCAGGGCGGTTTTCTGGGACCGCTGGCTTCGAAGCGGGGATATCGGGGTCATCGATGAAAATGGTTACCTTTACATTATCGATCGCATCAAAGACATGATCATTACCGGTGGCGAAAATGTTTACCCCAGGGAGATCGAAGAGGTTCTTTATAAGAGACCGGAGATCGGAGAGTGTTCGGTGATCGGCCTCCCGGATAAAGAGTACGGGGAGAGGGTGACCGCCTGTATTGTCCTTAAGTGGAAGGACGGGGTGCTGGATTTCGCCGAGCTCAAATCTTTTCTGAAGAAAAACCTCACCCCGTTTAAGGTGCCAAAAGAATTCATCGTCCTGGATGAGTTGCCCAAGGGGAATACCGGCAAGATATTGAAACGCGAATTAAAAAGGCAGATCATCGACAGGGTTAAGAAACAAACCAAATAAAAGGAGGGTCATGATGAAAAGGAATAAAGTAAGAATCAAAACGGTCATGATGTTCATCGGATGTTTTATTGTTTTGATACCCCTTCTCTCCTTTGCTCAGCCCTATCCCACCAGACCGATCAGTCTGATCGTAACCTTTCCTCCCGGAGGAACACTGGATACGAGCACAAGAATCCTTGCCAGCAAGGCTGAGAAATTCCTCGGACAGCCCGTCATCGTTTCGAATGTGGGAGGGGGCGCAGGGTCCGTGGCTCTCGGTCAGGTGGCCAAGAAGAAGGCCGATGGTTATGAGATTACGAGTTGCGCGAGCACGGGGCTGATTCGCATTCCCCAGTTAAGGGCTGTCCCGTACAGTCATGAGGATTTTGTCCCTGTGATGCACTTTGCCGCTGTCCAATCAGGACTGGTGGTGAGGTCCGATTCCCCTTTCAAGACCCTGAAGGATCTGGTCGAATATGCAAGGAAAAATCCCGGGAAGGTGACCTATGCCACCTCAGGGGCAGGATCTCCCATGCACATGGCCATGGAGTTTATTGCTGAGAAGGAAGGGATCAAATGGACCCACGTTCCTTATGCGGGAGGTGCTCCGGGGCTCTCTGCTGTGCTGGGTGGCCATGTCACCTCCATGTCGGATAGCACGGAGTGGCTTCCCCATGTCAAGGAGGGAACCCTCAGGCTTCTGGTGACCCATGGGGAGAGTCGGATGAAGAGTTTTCCCAATGTGCCGACGCTCAGGGACCTGGGATATGATTTCATCAATGAGACCGTCTTTATGATCGCCGCTCCTAAAGGGACGCCTGGATCGGTTGTCAAAAAGCTGGAGGGGGCATTTCATCAGGGGATGGATGACCCTGCCTTCGTCAAGACCATTGCCAACCTGGAGTTCGATGTGGCTTACAGGAATTCCGGGGATACGAAGAAATATCTCGAAGAGGCGTACAGCCGGTTTGGACAGATGATCAAAAAATTGAATATTCCAAAAGAACCCGAGAAGAAGCAGTGAAGACCCTTGATCAGGCAAGCGGCCTTTTCTGGCTGAGTGTCTCCATCGCCGTATTCATTGAATCCCTGAGATTGGGGATTGGAAAGGTCCAGAACCCGGGCATGGGGTTTATGACGCTGGGTGCCTCGGGAATTCTCGGGATCCTATCTCTTGCCCTCTTCATCCGGGCCTCGGTGAGCAGAGAGGAGGGGAAGGCAAGGCCTCTTTTTTCCGGAAGGCTCTGGAAGAGAGTTCTTCTTGTTCTTTTCGTCCTCTCCGTCTATTCCATCGTCATGCCCATGCTCGGCTATCTCCTCAGTACCTTTATTTTGATGACAATTCTTTTCTGGGTTCTTGAGAGGAAGAGGATCTGGCTCGTTTTCATGGCTTCCTTTCTCAGCACGTTGATCTCTTATTTCGTCTTTTCGAAATGGCTCAATTGCCAATTTCCGGATGGCCTGTTCGGTCTTTAAAGCAATGGGATTCTTCGACAACATCCTTTACGGTTTTCAGGTCACCTTTCAACCCGTCAATTTCCTTTTCTGCGGAATCGGGGTGTTGGTGGGGACCCTTGTAGGGGTTCTCCCCGGCATCGGTCCGGCCGGTGCGATGGCCCTTCTCCTTCCTGCAACCTTTAAATTCTCCCCCACTTCAACCCTCATCCTGCTGGCCGGTATTTACTATGGGGTTCAATACGGAGGTTCCACGACTTCCATCCTGGTCAATATTCCGGGCGAGG
>CAZXMB010000106.1:4538-10681 GCA_964641715.1 uncultured Syntrophaceae bacterium | reverse complement strand
ACTGGAGATTTTTTAGGGCTTTCTCAATACCGGCAGCAAGCAACGGAATCTCTTCTTCAAAGACGGTCCTCATATCCAGGATCAGCTCATCTTTACTGATCCGGGAGATGATCGGGGACTCCCCCTTCCTCAACCTTTCTTCAAGGCTGTTGACCGGCAGGTGACGGGGCTTGATGGCGAGGACCACGGTGGGAAGGGCCTGAAGGGGAAGGGCTCCTCCACCGACCTGAGAGACGTCCTCTCTCAAGCTGAAATTTGCCCCTTTCTTCGTAATCTCTGAAATTCTTCTCAGGAGGAGGTTCCCTCTCCTCCTGAGTCTCTTTCTGTCCAATCCCAGCATTCGAAGGATGGGGATCTCTTCCATGGCCTTTTTCTCATCGAGGTAGAGGAGCAAGGTCGATTCCAGAGCGGCGAGGGTGAGTTTGTCAATCCGCAGGGCCCGGGCCAGCGGATTCGACTTGACGGAGTCGAGGATATCTTTCTTTCCCAGGATCATTCCGGCTTGAGGTCCCCCCAAGAGTTTATCCCCGCTAAAGGTGAGCAAATCGACACCCGTCCTGATCGCCTCCTGGACCGTGGGTTCCTTCTCCAGTCCATATGGGGTGAGGTCAACGAAACAGCCGCTTCCCAGGTCTTCCATCACAGGAAGATGGTGCTCTCCTCCCAGTTGGACGAGTTCGGCGAGGGAGACCTCCGAGGCAAAACCCATCACCCTGAAGTTACTCGTATGAACCTTTAAGAGCAGAGCGGTCTGGGGCCCGATGGCCTTCTGATAATCACCGAGATGGGTTCGATTCGTCGTCCCCACCTCCCTGAGGAAGGCTCCGCTTCGCTTCATCACGTCGGGGATCCGGAAGGCACCTCCGATTTCTACGAGCTCTCCCCTCGAGATGATCACCTCTCTTCCTTCTGCCAATGTATTGAGGCAGAGCAGTACTGCCCCCGCATTGTTATTCACCGCCATCGCGGACTCCGCTCCTGAGAGCCGGCAGAGGATTTCCTCCACATGGCTGTATCGGTCGCCCCGCTCGCCCAGAGTGAGGTCATATTCGAGGTTGGAATAGGCCCTGGAGATTTCGATCATGTGATCGAGGGCTGAAGGAGGCAGGGGAGACCTTCCCAGGTTGGTGTGGATCACCACTCCCGTGGCATTGATCAGGCGGCGGAGCCGGGGTTTGACCAGAAGGTCAAGTTCCGTCCGGATGAAGGGGAGCAGGTGATCAAAGGAAAAGAGGCGGTCGTCGAACGTTGAGAGGTCCTTTTTCCGGAGGAGTTCCTCGCGCAACCTTCCCAGTCCCTTTCGAATGGCCTCCTTCACCACGGTTCGAGGGTGGGATTTCAGAAGATCGAGGGTCTCCTTTTTTGAAAGGAGCTCCTCCACGCTTGGGATCTTACGAAGAACCTGTTGACGAAGGGCTGGAGACATTGGGCTTCCTCCTCATCAGAAGCGTTTTGATGATTTTGAACAAGTTCATCCGGATCAACTGGGTGGGCCATTCCAGCTCCTTCTTCTCGCAGACCGTGGACATACTGTAGGTCCGAAGAGAGAGGGATCCCCGGAGCATCGCTGCCAGCGCTTCCTCCTTCTCTCCAGGATCCGGAAGGGCCATGACCTGATCGATCTCCTTCATGATTTGGACCGCCATTTCAATTCGCCTCTCCACGGAGTCCGCTGTCTTTTGATCGATCAGGCCGAACTGAGCCTTGAGTCGGTTCAATCTCTTTCCTGCCTCATAGGTGCTCGCCACGATTTCGTCACGGTCCATCCATTCGGTTTCATAGTTGAGGATATGCTTCCAGCTGGGAGAGAGAAGGGCCTGTCGGTGCTCTTCCACACTCCGGTAGAGAAGGCGATACCCGTATTTCCCGGGTTCCTCAAAGACCCGGCTTCCCGGGTCCAGGAAAGGGGCAAGGGGGGAGATGAAGGGGAAGAGCCGGCGATAGGGCTGAAACCGCTCAAGCATCCAGCGGCAATAGTCCACTGTCCCCATCACCGAAGTATAGGTCTGGCCGGGAAGGCCGATCATGAAGAATATATCGATTCGCTTGCAGTCAAGATCGATGGTATCTTCGATCATCCTTTCCAGTGATTTATTATCATAGGGTCTGCCGAAGGCCTTCCGGACCTTCTCCTCATGGGACTCCGGAGAGATTTCAATATTGAAATTGATGACCGATTCGGCGATCCTCTCCAGTTGCGCCCGGCCGGGAGGAACAAAGAATTCAAAGGCGATGTGGTTCTTGATCGGCCTTCGCTTCATCTCCCCGAGCAGGGTGAATCCATACTCCTCGCCCGGCTGAAAGATGTCGCCGATGATCATGATGGGTGCATTGAGATGGGTGGAGATACTGAAGATGTCTTTGGCCAGGAGTTTGGGATCCCGGTAGGCGGGCTTCGGCCGGCTGGCCATTGACCGAAAAGCGGTGGAGGAGCCTCCGCAGGTTTTGCAATTATAAAGGCAACCCCGGCAGGTGAAGACCGCTGTTACCGGATAGGTATACCAGTCGATAAAAGGCTGATATCCCACCGGATCAACATACCTCACCACCTTCTTCATGATATGCTGATAATCGATCGTAATATCATCGAGGTTTTCCGGGACATGGGTGAGCGGGTTCGTGCGGATGCCATTTCCTTGGTCCCGGTAGGTGAGGTTGGGGATATTTTGAAAATCTCCCTTTTCTTTGATCGCCCTTATGAGCTGAAGGAGGGGATTCTCCGTGGAGTCTCCCCTCATGACAAAATCGATGAAGGGATATTCGCGAAGGATCTCCTCGTGGTAATAGGTGGCGGAGAGCCCTCCCAGAATGACGGGAATTCGGGGATGGACCTTTTTGATGATCTCTGCCAGGGCAAGTGCCCCCTGGACATGGGCCATCCAGTGAAGGTCAATGCCAAAGGCAAGAGGCCTGTTCTTACGGATCAATGCCTCCACATCAAAGTCTTCATCCCTGAGCATCTTCATAGCCACATTGATGATCCTTACCTTGAGGCCATGGCGTTCGAGATACTCGGAAAGGCTGGCAAACCCGATAGGGTACATCTCAAAGACAGGGGTGGAGGGGACGACATCGCTGATGGGACCGTAGAGTCCGGGCCGTTTTCTGAAGTCATAGAAGGTGGGCGGGTGGAGAAGGATGAGGTCAATCATGGCGGTGTCGGCAGTTCCCTATTTCTTCGGGGCTCCGGTTTGAATCCGCGGGGCCTCCGTTCTTGAAGGGATCGTTTTTACCGGGTCCGGATATTTTTTCCTGAAGGCCTCGATCACCCCTCTGATCTCGGGATGATCTTTGACCTCCGCGCCGAGCAAAAAGAGGTGATTGGAAAATTCATTTCTCTCCCCGAGGAGTTTGAGTATCTGTTCGGCCTCGCCCTTCACCTTCACCCTGAGCGGCGTTGCCTTTTCAGCATCCTGGCCTTTCAGGGAGGCGATGAGATTTCTCAGGTCCTGGCCGAATTCCTCCGGAAAAGAGATTTTGAAGAGGCGGGCCGTATGATCCATGCGGGAATAGAGGGCAAAATGATTCTGAAACCATCCTTCCAGTTCTAGGGCCTCCGCCGAGGGGACCCTCTCTTTCAGATGTTTCAGGCTCTCCTCTAAAATCCGCTTCTCAGCGGAATTGAAAAAATGGGGCTCAGGATTGTGAAGCATGAAGTCAATTCTTCCTCCATACATTCCTTTCGGAGCGGTCTGAAGGATGAGTGTATTTTTAAGGAGGGGGGGCTGGATGAGATTGACGCCTGTATGAGCGCCTGCAATCAGATGAATTCCCTGAACGGTTTGAGCCAATTCCACATCCTTGGGGTAGGCAAGATGGCTGAGAAGGAGGATCAGGTCGGTTTTGGGCTGAAGTTCCCTGACCAGGGCGTGTGCCGTTTCAACAGGGGACTGAAATACCAGGCCTTTTCTTCTCGGATCGGACTGACCCTGGAAGGTATCCGGAGAGAGAAGACCGAAGATGCCGATTCGGAGGCCATTGATGTTTTTAATGAGTTGGGTTCTGAAGAGGGGTTTCCCGGTCTCTTCATCAAGGAGATTGGAGGCAAGAAAGGGGAAGCGGGCCTTTTGAGAGAGGCCCACCAGAAACTCCTTCCCCAGGAGGAGGTCATCATCGCCTATTTCCATCGCATCGTAGCCCATGAGATTAAAACTCTCGATGATCAGGTTTGCCTTTTCGGAGACCATCTTCAGATCATCTTCTGAAAGAGGAGTTGAAAATCTCTTAAAGAGAAGGTCACCCGCATCCAGGACGAGAAGGTCCTTCTTTTCCCTCTCACGGATTTCTTTTATCCAGTTTCCTCTCCTGGCCAGACCGCCAAGGCGTGTCCTCGGATCTCAGGAGGGACAGGGTTCAATCTCACCATTGATATTATTACTGTAGATCAGCGTGAGATTCTTCGGCTTCTTCTGTCCGTAAGACGGTAGTTCGTTCAGTAGCAAAAATCCAAAAATGAGAATAAAAATAGAGATTCGCCTCATTGTGATCACCCTCACGCTTTTGCAACTCTTTTCGATATTTATACCCTATTCGACTTTTGAAAACAAGGGTTGGGGGCCTGCCGGACCATTAAATTCGGTCGGAAGAGTGAGGCATTACTCAGGCTTTAAGAATTTTCTTTTTTTAAGGGATTCAAAAAAACCCATACCCCGGGCGATCTCCTGATGGACCACCTCTTTGGCTTTTTGATACCCCTCATCCACCATCTCCCTCATCCGGTCCGGATCGAAATCAAGGGAGGAGGCGATTAATTCCCTTTCCGGCCTGATCGTGGTCATTCCGACAACTTTCTTTCTCTCAAAGGGGTTTTCAAGACTGGCGAAGAGTGTCTTAATCTGGGAATGGGTCAGGCCGAGTCTTTCCTCTCCGTTTCTCCTGATTTGGTGAAGATAGCGGATGGCCTCACTGTAGATCGTTGCGACTTTCAGATCATTATCCACAATCTCATCGGTGAGAAGATCAAGGGTCCGTTTCAGGATCTCCATTGAACTGTCGAATGCTTTTCGAACAGGTTCCCGATGCTTTGCATCGGGTGAGAGGATGACGGAGAAGATATGGGTGGCCCCCTCCTCGATAGCCTTGCCGAACGGAGCGATCTCCTTGACGCCTCCGTCAACATATTGATCCCTTCCGATTTTGACAGGGGGCATCATGACCGGGATGCTCGCAGAGGCAAGGATCTTCTGGAGGAACGCTGGTTTTGTGTCCAGATGTTGATTCCCGTACTCGATGGCACCGGTCCGGAGATTGACCGCAGTGACAAAGACCTCCGTTGGAGAATCGATCAGCCTCCGGTAGCGTTCTTTATCTCCGAAAAATCTCCGGATTAAATTTTTCAGTGGTCCGGTATCATAAAGGGCATTGGAGAAAAGGAAGGCGAGAAGATCAGGCCGGTCCGCAAGGATATTGCGTTCCCTGACATTCTCATAGAGGTTGACCAGATCGGCTATATCTCCGCTTGCCACAAGGGGAGCGATCAGAGCACCGGTGCTTGTCCCTATCACGAAATCAAAATGAAGCCTGAGCTCAACCATCAGGTATTTCACCACCCCTGCGGTAAAGGCACCCTTTGCTCCTCCACCGCTTAAGACCAGAGCCCGTTTAGGTGCCATCTTTTCCTCCCTTGAGCTGCGAAAGGGCCTTCTTCATTCCAGCGATGATGGCAGAGATGATTTCACGCTGGATTTCAGGGGAATGGAAGCTCATTCTTTCTCTTTGATGTTCTGGTTTTTGAAGTTCAAACCAGATGTCCGATTCCACGAGGTAAGCAAGGTCTTTGAACTTTTCGATCTCTTTTAGCTCATTGAAGAGTTGATTCATGGTCCTGTTTTTCTCAAGAAATGGGATCCTCTCCATCAGTAATTTCTGTCTCCCAATATCATTTCTCAGATTACCCCTCACGGTGGTGGTCACCAGGGCAGTCACCTTTTCCGAAAACCCTGTTAAAATTTCCGGATCCTTCGGCGAGGGCTGGGCACACGCCATGACGATGGAAAAAACCAAAAAAAGGATGGGGGCCACATCTTCAATTGTCAATTTCCCCTTCTTTAACATGATGGCGTGAGACATCATTGAGTTATTATCCTCAGACTCCCTGTTTATTGATGAGAAGGCTCGATTTTGCTCCGAGTTTACCAGATTGG
>CAZXMB010000106.1:0-4438 GCA_964641715.1 uncultured Syntrophaceae bacterium | reverse complement strand
GACTCCCTGTTTATTGATGAGAAGGCTCGATTTTGCTCCGAGTTTACCAGATTGGTGAAAAAAATCAACAGAACCGGAGGCGGGGAGTCGAAGGGGAGATCAATGAAGTCTGCCCGATGGAATCGGAAAAAGGGCTCAGGCGGTCCAGGGGTTGGGGACAGGCCGCTTATAGCCTTTTTTGGAGGCGATGAGATCAAGGTGGAGCGTGGCAAGGTCCTCCAAGGCGGGGTCAATGCATTCGATATTTCTCAGGTCGATGGTTTTGATATACTGTTTGCATTTTTCACAGGCGTCGATGCGGTAACTCTCCTCTCCCTCTCCGCAGAAATATTGGAGGGAGCCCTGTTCCTTATTTCCGCAGTAAGGGCAGGACAGTCTCTCGGTCCGCCACTCATATCCGCAGTAAGAACAGAGCAGGTATCGTTTCCCTTCTTCTTTTAAGAGGGTGAGGTAGGGCAGGGACCCGCAGATGGGACAATACCCTTTAAGCCAGTTTTGAACATTCAATTCCTGCTGGAGTCTTTTCACTCCTGCCTCAAGAGAGGGTTTGAGGCTTTCATGAAGGAGGAAAAGTAGGACCTTCTCGTCCAGGCCGAATTGATCAGCCACCTTTTCCCCTTTTGCCTCTCCGGTGAACAGTTTCCCCAACTCCAGTCCTTTTTGATCAATGGCCTCTTCGATCTTCACTATTTTTTTAGCCATATAAGGGTTTGCCTCTTTCCCGATTTGGCAGAGGGATCGGAAGAGAGCAATGGAGGACTCCATCTCCACAGGGAACTCTCTTTTTTCAAGCAGGGGGAAACCTTCTCTTTTCAAGAGGTCTTTCCATTCTTTCTTCAGGGGAATAGGTTTTGTTTTTAAGGAAGGCTTAATCTTCTCCTGTTCATCTTTGATCTTCTGGTAGAAACTCAGAATCTCTTTGTAACCGGGCCACTTCTTTTTAAGTTGTTGGATTCGTTTCTTAAGGTTTTCCAAAAGGCCTCCTTAAAATTCTTTTTTTTCCTATAGGTCTTTCATTCCATGGGTATCCAGTAATAAGAATATGGATTCCTGCTTTCGCAGGAATGACAATGCGAATAGAATGAAAAAACGGGCCTGTTCCGGGAAATCCTGTGGAAACAAGCCCGTTCCAATCCCCCCATAAAGGTTTTAGCTTATATCCCCTCCACCCCTTTTCCTCTCCCCTTCGAGGAGAGGAAAAGAACAGGATGCAGGGTCTTATCCGATCCACTGAAAATCTTTCAGGGGTTTGAAGATGCGTCTGAGAGCGAGTTTTCTTGTAATGCCGATTGAATTCTCCGCCACCGCATGTTTGTGATACTTCTTCGGATCGTCCACAAGAAGGTAGATGGTCCGGACATCATCGGGGTTGGCTAAGATCGCATCTTTATACTTCCCCTTGACCTCTGAAAGTCTCTTCTGTGCCATTTCGAGAATGGCCTTTCGATCACCGAAGTTCGTCGCTCCGGTCGGACAGGTCTTCACACAGGCGGGAAGCATTCCTTCCCTTACCCGGTCGATGCACATGGTACACTTTGCGATCATTCCCGAACCGGAGATCCGCGGGATATCATAGGGGCAGGCCTCACGAATTTCTTTGAAATCCTCAGGCTTGACCTTCACCTTCGGGTTGAAAAAGACTGCTCCGGTCTTCTCATCCTGCAGGATGGCTCCCTTTGCCTTTCCCTCTGCTGCTTCTTTACAAGGGGGGGTCAGACAGTGCCTGCACTGATCGGGGAAGAAATACCACTTCGGTTCACCTCCGGGAACCTCCACCTCATTGAACCTCACCAATTTGAATGTGGAAGTGGAGAGGTCGGATGGGTTTTGATGGGTTCCCCGCTGGAAGGTCTTCGTCCCGGGGTTTTTATTCCATTGTTTACAGGCGATCTGACATCCCCTGCATGCCGTGCACTTTGTCGTATCTATAAAAAAGGATTTATCTGCCATTTAGGTCACCTCCTTTAGCTTTTGGCTGTCTTTTTGGCCGGTGCGGCGGTCAATTTTCTGACATTGGCCATAAATGCCTTTGATTCAGGGATCATGGTATTGGGGTCTCCGATGGTTGGTGTCAGCAGGTTTGCACTTTCTCCACCGTCCTTGGGATGAAGCCAGCCAAAATGCCAAGGAACTCCGATCTGGTGAATGGTTTGGCCTGCGATGTTAAAGGGTTTTAAACGAGGGGTGACCATCGCCACAGCTTCCAGTTTGCCTCGGTGGGTTTCAACGATCACCCGATCACCGTTTTTGATCCCTCTCAATTTGGCAAGTTCTAAACTCATCTCGCAAAAAACCTGAGGTTCAGCCTCAATAAGCCATGGAAGCCATCGGGTGAGAACCCCTGTCTGCCAGTGTTCGGTGACCCTGTAGGTGGTGCAAACAAATGGATATTTTGGGTCGCATGAAGCAAACTTATCAGGACCTCCTTCAAAAATTTTGATGACCGGATTGATTCTCTGATTGGACATCAGATTCTTCTCGATGGGACATTCCAAGGGTTCGTAATGTTCAGGAAAAGGTCCATCGGCAAGCCCCGGTCCGAAGAGGGAGGCCACCCCGTCCGGCTTCATAATAAATGGATAGGCTCCTGTCGTACCCATCGGCGGGACAGCATTATCCGGGACGTCTCCAATCCATTTCTTTCCATCAGCGTCCCATTTGAGCAAGGGGCGCTTCGGATCCCGGGGTTTTCCATCCAGATCAACAGAGGCCCGGTTATAGATGATCCTCCGATTCAGTGGCCAGCACCATGCCCACTCCGGATAGAGGGCCAAGCCTGTGGGATCGGTCTTCTTCCTGCGGGCAGCCATATTACCGGCTTCGGTATAGCTGGCCGAATAGAGCCAGTTCCCGCAAGACGTTGTCCCGTCATCCTTTAAGGCGACAAAATTGGGGACTAATTTGCCCGTCGCCAGATCGTAACCATTGATCTCTTTGGCCACCGTATGGATATCAAAATGGCCATGGGTCTCGTAATCCCATTTTAAATTGAGGATGGGTTCCGGTAAGACTCCCTTTTCCTTCTCATAGAGGGCCCGGACCTTTTTAAACATCTCGTACATGATATCGCCATCGGGTTTGGCTTCTCCGGGAGGATTGGCACCTTTATAGCGCCACTGCATCCAACGGCCGCTGTTACTGATACTTCCTTCTTTTTCGAGAAAGGCGGCGCAGGGTAACTGGAAGACCTCTGTCTTAATCTTCTTGGGATCCATCCCGGGACCTTTCCAGAAGGACCCTGTTTCGCTGTCAAAGACATTGACATTGACCATCCAGTCGAGCTTCGTCAATGCCTGCCGAACCTTTCCGGCATTTGCGCTCGAACAGGCCGGATTCATGCCCCAGGCAAAGAAACCGGTGAAGGTTCCTTTATACATCTCATCGAAGAGATTGAGCCAGGAGGCATCCTGAGTCGGGTCGAGCTTGGGGATCCAGGAATACCCAAAATCGTTTTCCTTGGTTGCCTTTTCGCCAAACGTGGATTTCAGAAAGCTCGCCATGTATTTCGGACGATGCCTCCACCAGTTGACACTTCGAGGGTCTTTGGTGGATGGGGTTGTCTTATTGTAATCGGCAAGGGTGGCCCACTGGGCCCTTGGTGCGGGTAAATAACCGGGGAGGATGTGAAAGAGCAAAGCCTGATCAGTTGATCCCTGGACATTCGATTCCCCGCGCAGTGCGTTTACCCCACCCCCTGCGATTCCCATATTTCCGAGAAGCGTCTGAATGATGGACATGGCACGGATGTTCTGTACGCCAACGGTATGCTGAGTCCATCCCATGGCGTAGAGTTCAGTGCCCGCCCTTTCAGGGACTCCGGTTGAACCATAGGCCTTATAGACTTTTTCGAGGTCGGCCATCGGGGTCCCGGTGATTTGAGAGACTTTCTCCAATGTATATCGGGCGTAATGTTTCTTGAGTAGCTGAAAGACAGAGCGGGGATCCTGAAGGGTCATATCCCTCTTCGGGATTCCCTGTTCATCCTTTTCCAATGCCCAGGAGGATTTATCATAAGCCCTTTTCGTAGAATCGTATCCTGAGAAAAGGCCTTCCTCGAAACCGTATTTGGGACTCACAATGAAAGAGGCATTGGTGTAATTCTTGACATAGAACTCATCGTAAAGGTTATGATCCAAAATGTACTTAATCATCCCTCCTAAAAAGGCGATGTCCGTTCCCGAACGAAGACGGACAAAGATATCGGCCTTTGTCGAGGTCCGGGTAAATCTCGGATCCACATGGATAAAGATGGCCCCTCTGTCCCGGGCTGCCTGGACCCATTTAAAAGACACAGGGTGATTCTCAGCCACATTTCCGCCCATATTGAGGATGACATCCGCATTTCGAAAATCAATATAATGATTGGTCATCGCACCGCGTCCAAACGACTCTCCCAGAGCCGCTACAGTGGCGCTGTGTCAGATACGGGCCTGATGTT
>CAZXMB010000105.1:0-10900 GCA_964641715.1 uncultured Syntrophaceae bacterium | reverse complement strand
ATGCTGGCCGCCAGCCTTGCTCAAAACATGCATGCCCCCAATATCGTGCCGGTCTTTGAGGCCGGAGGGGTCGCCCCTCGGATGCCGACCCTCCCCCTCTCTGTCGGCTGTTCGAGAACCACCTACAGGGCGATCCGAACCTGCGACATGCCGGAGATATTTGAAATGGCCCAGCTGGGTATTGCTCATTATGCCTTTCTCGGCGGCGCCCAGGTCGATCAATACGGAAACCTGAACGCCACTGTGAAGGGCCCGTATGAAAATCCGGAAGTTCGATGGCCTGGAAGCGGTGGGGCCAATGCCTTTGGATCCCTCTGCTGGCGGACGATGATTATCATCAACCATGAAAAGAGAAGGTTCGTTAAGAAAGTCGATTTCATCACCACACCGGGTTATATTGATGGACCCGGGGCCAGGGAAAGAGAAGGACTTCCCCCGGAGACCGGACCCTATCGGGTTTTTACTGACAAGGCCTTGTTAGACTTTGAGGAGAAAACGAAAAGGATGAGATTGATCGGACTTCTTCCGGGGATCGCTTTAGAGGATGTAAGGGAAAATACCGGATTCGAGCTTTTAATCAAGGAGAACTTAAAGCACATCCCTTCACCGACCGACGAGGAGCTAAAAGTGCTTCGGGAAAAAGTCGATCCTTACCGTATCGTTTTAAGCCGTGGAGATTAAGACCCTGTTTGAATAACGGGAGGAAAAAGGAATTTGGAATGGAGGCGAAGAGGGGAAATTAACTTATGCCTGAAGGAAAATCCATTGATGAAATGAAGGTTGGGGATTCTGCCCGGATCACCAGGGTCATTACGGAAGAAATGGTCAATGATTTTGCCAGGGTGATTGGGGATTTTAACCCTATCCATACGGATCCAGCTTATGCAGAGAAGACCATCTTTAAGGGAAGAATTGCCCATGGGGCTCTCTCCATAGGGCTCTTCTCCAATATTCTCGGAAATATCCTCCCCGGACATGGGACGATCTACCTCTCACATGAGATCAAATTCATCGCTCCTGTGAGAATTGGCGATGCCCTCACAGTTAGCGTGGAGGTCATGGAACGGTTTTCGGAAAAAAACAGGGTGAAGTTCAGAACAACCTGCATGAACCAGGATGGAAAACTGGTGGTCGATGGAATCGCCTGGGTCATGCCTCCGAAGAAAGTATGAACCGGAAATATTTTCCTGTAGACACTTTTTTTAAAAAATGGTAGTTGATCCATATCCATAAAGAAAGGAGGTCATAATTATGATAAAGAAAGGGCTAAAAGTATTTGTCGGGGCTTTCCTTACCCTGTTTCTTATCGGAGGATGGGCTTGGGGAGCGGAACCACCCATTAAGATCGGAGTCATCCAGGGTTTTTCCGGGGCCTTGGAGGCCTACGCCAAGCAGATGCTGACCGGATTCAAGATGGGCCTCGAGTATGGGACCAAGGGCAAGAATGAGGTGATTGGCAGGAAGATTCAGTTGATTGTTGAAGATGACCAGATCAAACCCGATGTGGCCAAGCGGCTGATTACAAAGCTCTACGCAGATGATAAGGTGGATATGGTTGTTGGGACTACGAGCAGCGCCGCCGCCCTCGCCATGCTTCCGGTTGCCCAGGAATTTAAGAAAATTTTACTGGTGGAGCCGGCGGTGGCGGACTCGATCACCGGAAGTGCCTGGAACCGGTATATCTTCCGGACAGGGAGAAATTCCGGCCAGGATGCCATCTCCAATGCCAAAGCAGTCGCCAGACCGGGAGTCTTCGTTGCCGCTATTGCCCAGGACTACGCCTTTGGAAGAGATGGGGTGTCGGCTTACAAGGTGGCTGCTGAAAAATTGGGGGCTAAAATGGTCCATGAGGAATATGCCCCGATGGCCCAGACCGATCATACCTCTTCGGTTCAGAGGATCATCGATGCCCTGAAAGACAAACCGGGTGAAAAATATGTCTTCGTGGTGTGGGCCGGGAAGAATCCACCGATCGAACAGATGGCTGTCATGAAGGTTGAAAAATATGGGATCAAAATCACCACGGGTGGAAATATCCTTCCTGTTCTGAAAGCCACCCTTCCCCTGCTCAAGGCCTATGAAAGCCTAAAAGGATTGACCGGAGGGGCCTATTACTATTATGAGCTTCCTAAGAACCCGGTCAATGACTGGCTGGTCAAGGAGCATACGGCTCGGTTTAAAGAGCCTCCTGACTTCTTTACCTGCGGAGGGTTTGCTGCTGCCATGGCCGCTTTGAGAGGATTCGAAAAAGCCAGATCGACCGATACCGAAAAGTTAATTACCACCATGGAGGGATTGGAATTCATGACCCCGAAGGGCAGAATGTATTTCCGTAACATAGACCATCAGGCCATGCAGTCCATGTATATCTTTAAGCTGGAGGCAAGGCCGGACAGGGAATGGGCGGTCCCGGTGCTGGTGAGGGAAGTCTCACCCGAGGAAGGAATGCCACCCATTCTGGTGAAACGGTAACCTTCAAATCCCCCCCTCCCCCCTTTTCTAAAGGGGGGAAATCTTTCCTCCCTTTGGCAAAGGGAGGGAAGGAGGGATTTTATAATTTAATTTTTCCCCTTATATGCCCCATTCCCCTATTATCGAAACCAGGAACCTGACTATTCGATTCGGCGGTCATATTGCCGTCGATCATGTCAATGCTCAAATCTTTCCTTATACTTTCAAGTCGATCATCGGACCCAATGGTGCGGGGAAGACCACATTCTTCAACATGATCTCCGGACAGTACCGCCCGACTGAAGGTAGAGTTTATTTTAAAGGAAAGGACATCACTTCCCTCTCTCCCGCCCATCGAACGAAATTGGGTATCGGCAGGTCCTTCCAGCTCACCAATGTCTTTCTTTCTCTTACCGTCCTGGAGAATGTCCGGCTGGCTATCCAATCGCAAAAGGATATCGGTTTTAACTTCTGGAGGAACTATCTGAGCTTTTCCGAAATGGAGGACCGGGCTTATGAAATCTTGAAGATGGTATTATTGGATTCGAAATGGAATGTCCCCGCCAACAGGCTCACCCATGGAGAACAGCGGAAGTTAGAAATAGCCATTTTACTTGCTCTGGAAACAGAAGTCCTTCTTCTTGATGAACCCACGGCTGGCATGGCTCTTGAGGAAGTCCCTTCGATTCTGGAACTCCTTAGGGAGATCAAGAACCGAAAAGATAAAACCATCCTTCTGGTGGAGCACAAGATGGATGTGCTCATGGCACTCTCCGATTCCATCGCTGTCCTTCACGAGGGGAAATTGATTGCGGATGATACCCCTGAAGGGATCAGTCAGAATAAAGAGGTCCAGGAGGCTTATTGGGGTGGAGGCCAATCCCGTGTCTGAACCGCTTCTCAAGGTTGACGAAATCCATACCTTCATTGGAAAACACCATATCCTCCAGGGGGTCTCCTTTGAGGTTCATCCGGGTAAAGTCACCGTGCTCTTGGGAAGAAACGGGGCAGGAAAGAGTACCACCTTGCGTACGATTATCGGCCTGCTTTCTCCTTCCCGGGGAAGAATCCTTCTAAAAAATCGCCCTATCCACCACCTGAAACCCTATGAGATATCCCGCCTGGGCATTGGGTTTGTCCCCGAGGATCGGGGCATATTCAACTTTCTTACAGTTGAGGAAAACTTCCGGGTGGCCTCGCTTCAGGAGAATGGAAAGACACGCGAGATGATGGAAACGGTCTTCGATATTTTCCCCGACCTTAAGAAATTCTGGAAGGCAAAAGCAGGTAATCTCAGCGGAGGACAAAAACAGATGCTGGCCATTGCCCGTCCTCTGGTCAACCGTAACGAGCTTCTTCTGATCGACGAACCCTCAAAGGGATTGGCTCCCATTGTCATTGACCATCTCATCGATGCGATGAAAAAACTCAAAGAATTTACCGTGATCATTCTGGTTGAACAAAATTTCTATATGGCGAGCAGCCTGGGTAACGATTTCTACCTCTTTGACGATGGGAAAACAGTTCATCAGGGTCAAATGGATGAGTTGGTTCAAAATGAGGAATTGAAGAAGAAATATCTGGGCATTTCAGGATAGTTTCCCCTCATCCTTGCCCCGGTACGTTCAGGAAATTACGTTCAGGAAATAATGATATGACTTCGCAATGGAGATCATGGTTTCAAAAATTAATCGCAGTAGCCATCTTTCTTTCCCCGCTTCTATTGATCAATCCTAAAACCTATATCACCATCACGATCTCCGGTCTGGCCATGGGAATGCTCCTCTTTTTGGTCTCCTCCGGATTCTCTCTGATCTTCGGGTTTCTGAGCGTCCTGAATTTAGCCCATGGGGCCCTCTTCGCCTGGGGAGCTTATATTGGCTTTTCCTCCTTTAACCTGATCAACCAATGGACCGGTTGGGGCGGATCGAATTCTCTTCTCCTGAATTTCATCATTTTCTTCCTGGCTCTTATCCTCGCCGGGCTCCTGGTTGCCCTCCTCGGCATCATCACCGAAAGATTGGTGATCCGTCCTGTCTATGGGAGCCATCTTTTCCAGATCTTTATCACCGTAGGGGCCATGATTGTCCTGGAAGAATTGATCCGTATCATCTGGGGGCCGAACGACGAGGTGATGCCGGTTCCCATCAATTTTATGGGCTCATGGGATCTTTTCGACGTGGTGATATCGAAATATCCCCTTATGGCAATTGTCATCGGATTCATCCTTTATCTTGTCATTTTTACGATCCTGAGAAAAACAAAAATAGGGACCATTGTCAGGGCGGGTGTGGAAAATCCCGAGATGGTCCAGGTGATGGGCCACAATATCTACCGCTATTTCACGGGGGTGTTTGCAGCAGGTTCTGCTCTTGCCGCCATCGGGGGCGGGATGTGGGCCACTTTCGTCAAATCGATTCATCCGGCCATGGGAGGAGAAATCATTGTCTTTGCCTTAATCGTAGCCATCATCGGCGGTCTTGGAAGCATGACCGGTTCTGTAGTAGGAGCCCTGATGGTCGGGCTCTCTTACAACTACGTGGCCTATCTTGTTCCCAAAGCGTCTCTTGGGATCACGATGCTTCTTCTCGTGATCATCCTCTCCATCCGTCCGACAGGACTATTTCCGGAAGGGACCTGACTTGAAAAAAGAAGGTTTGAACCCTGTCCAGCACTTTCGGTTAAGGGAGAAGGAAACCCGTTTCAGAACCCCTTTTTTCTTTCTTCGGATTCTTCTGCTGGCCTTCTTTGTCCTCACCCCCTTCCTGTTCCGTTCCTTTGAGGTGCTTGACGTCATCTTAAAAATTGCCATCTTTTCGGCATTGGTAGCCAGCTACGATGTGATTCTGGGTTACACAGGAATTGTCTCCCTGGGCCATGTCCTATATTTTGGAATCGGTTCTTACCTGGTGGGTATTTTCATGGGAAAGTTAGGATGGACCTCTTACGGCCATCTGGCCCTTTCCTTTTTAATCGCCATCGTGATCTCGGGAATCCTCTCTGTGCTGATCGGCCTGTTCTCCCTTCGTATCCGGGCGATCTTTTTCGCCATGGTTACGTTGGCTTTTATGGAGTTCACCTTCATTCTCTCAAGTCAGTTGAGATCCATTACCGGAGGAGATGATGGGATCAGTTTCAAACTCCCGGGCATTTTAGCGATCGATTTCAGTTATGGCAAAATTTTAGGCATTGAGTTTACAGGAAGGTTGATCAGTTATTATTTGATCATTATTGTCTCCCTTATCTTATTTCTTCTCATGCTTCGATTCGTTCACTCCCCTGTGGGTCGTGTTCTTCAATCGATCAGAGACAATGAACAGCGATCCATTGCATTAGGTTTTCGGACCTATCACTTCCAGGTCATCGCCTCCTCCTTTGCCAGCTGTGTGGCTGCGGTGACAGGGGGATGTTTCGCCATCTGGGTGCGATATGTCAGTCCGGATTCGAGTCTCAGCGTCCCGATCATGTTAGATGTCCTTTTAATGGTCATCGTGGGAGGAATGGGAACGCTCTATGGTGGAATTTTCGGAGCAACCTTCCTGATGGTCACCCGTGCTTTCCTTCCAAAGTTACAGGTCCTCATCGCCTCTCTTCTACCGGGGGTCCCCCTGGCTATCCGATTATCCGAGCGATGGTTGTTCTACTTTGGACTTCTTTTTATTTTGATCGTCTATTTCTTTCCGAAGGGGATCGTAGGAACCGCTCAGGAGATCTTTTCAAAAAGGAGAGGCTCTTGAAAGGTGAAAGAGGAGGTAAAAGATCATGACGAAACCGAGGATGACGAAAGTGAGAGGGGATGGAATTCAAATTCAATTGGCAGTGTGGGAAGGGAGTGGGAAAACGATTCTCTCCATCCACGGCTTGACGGCCAATAGCCGCTTCTGGGATTGCCTGGCTTCCGCCCTTTCTCCTGCTCATAAAGTCATTGCCATGGACCTCCGCGGAAGAGGACTTTCTGAAAAGCCTCCTGCGGGATATTCCATTGAACACCATTGCAGAGATATTCTCGCCCTGCTGAACGACCTGGGCTTAAAACGGATCGTACTCATGGGCCATTCCCTCGGTGCCTTCATCTCCCTTGTTTTCGCCGCCAAACATCCTCAAAAAGTGGACCGTCTGATCCTGGTTGATGGCGGAGGAAAACTCTCCGAATCTCAGATGGCCAAGGTCTTTGAAGGAATCAAACCCTCTCTGGACCGTTTGGGAAAAACCTTCCCTTCCTTTGAGGATTATATCTCACAAATGAGGCAGGCCCCTTTTTTACAGCCCTGGAACTCCTATATGGAGGCTTATTTCCGGTATGAGGTGGAAGAGGTGGAGAAAGGAGTCCGGTCCCGCGTCCCCCCCAAAGCGATCGAGGAGGAAGCAGCCAACCTGAGAAAAGAAGATTCGACTCAATTTTATTCCAGGGTGTCCTGTCCAACCCTCATTCTGCGTGCAACGAAAGGCATGTTAGCTGAGGATGACCTTGTGCTTCCCGAAGATGTGGCCGAGCGAATGGCCCGGGAAATAGAAAATGTCAGGCGGGTGGACCTGGAAGGAACCAATCATTACACGATACTCTTTCAGCCCAACAGGCTTCGTGACCAGGCCATCCTGGACTTTTTGAGCGAATAAGTTACTGGTAAATCCATTGCCACTAATCTTATCTCTAACTTATGAACTTCACCTTATTACTTCAGAAAGTCTCCTCCCTTTTAGATGGGATCCACCTACTCCCCTTGATCAAGAAGTGACTTTAATACCGATAGGCGATTCACCCTTTTTTTGGAGACCATTCTGAAAGCTCTTGGGATATCCGCCATTAATGATTTGGATTGTTCTGCCGCCTCCGTATAGAATTTTATAATTTTCTCTTCTATCTCGATCGCCCTTCCCAAAACCTCAGAGTAGCTTGCCTTCTCTGCCAATTCTGTCTTCAAGGTATAGGTTTCGGAATTGATATTGAAGGCAAAGCATCCCTCAAAGGCATCCGTAATTACACCATAGTAGGCCCTTTCGATCTGTGTAATATAATGATCATTCTCCTTCGTCAAAGAAAGAAAGAGCTCTTTATTTTGAGGAAATCTTCCTGCCAAATCCTCATAAAATAGGGCCGATTTTTTTTCCAGCTCATTCGCAAGGCTCATCACCTGGGAACATGTATTGAGGATCATAGGCCCACTCCCTTCTAAAACCATCTCTGAATAACCACCTTGCTCTCCGTGAAGAAACGGATGGCATCCCGGCCCTGGCCGTGTAAGACTCCGAAGAAAGAGTCCTTCATTCCACTGAATGGGAAGAAGGCCATGGGAGCCACGATCCCGATATTGATCCCAATGTTGCCACACTCCACCCTGTACTGGAATTCCCTTGCGGCCTTACCATTGGAGGTGAAGATCGCAGCGGCATTGCCATAATTACTTCTGTTTGCCATCTCGATCGCCTCATCGAGATCCTTTGTTCTGATCACGTTTGCCACGGGCCCGAAAATCTCCTCTCTGGCTATGGTCATATCAGGGGTGACATTTTCAAAAATGGTCGGGCCGACAAAGCAGGCATCAGGATAATTTCCGCTGATGTTTGTCTTTCTTCCATCGAGGATGGGTTTTGCTCCCTCCTTGATCCCTATATTGATATATTTTAATGCCCTCTCCTTACCATCCACCGACTGCATCGGCCCCATCTGGACGGATTCATCAAGCCCATAGCCCACCTTGATTTTGGAGGTCCCTTCCACAAAGGCATTTAACAGCCTTTTATAGAACCCATCATCTTTCCCTACGATCACCAGATTTGCCCCCGACAGGCATCTCTGGCCCGTGTTCCCGAAAAAAGAAGTCAGAAGGGCGGCAACGGTTGCAGGAATATCTGCATCGGGCATCACAACCAGAAAGTTCTTTGCGCTCACCTGGATGATCGATCTCTTACAGGTCTCGCCGCACTTCTTATAAACCTCTCTTCCGATGGAGGTGGTGCCTACGAACGTCACCCCTTTGATGTCCGGATGCTCCATCAGGATCTGGGCCGCCTCGGCTCCCCCATGAACCAAATTATAGACTCCGGGGGGAAAGCCGGCCTCTTCTATCAATTCGGCGAGCATCACCTGGCTGATGGGATCTCTCGGGGAGGGTTTAACGATAAACGTATTCCCTGTGGCCATAGCGAATGGAGAGTACCAGAGCGGAACCATAAAGGGAAAATTAAAAGGAGCCAGGTTTGCAAAAACTCCAAGGGGTTGATAGATGACATATTCATCGATCGCTGTCGCAATATCTTCCAGGTTATATCCCATCATCAGGGAGGGAATCCCTGCCCCAACCTCCACCATTTCGATTCCCCGTCTGGTCTCACCTCTCGATTCATCAATGGTCTTTCCATGTTCCATCGTCTGAATCCGGCTCAGGCGTTCAAAATTCTTCTCCAGCAACTCCCTCAATCTGAACAGACACCTGACGCGGGCCAGGGGTGTGGTCCGCCTCCATTCGGGAAAAGCCTCTTTGGCTGCTTCAATGGCTGAGAGGACCTCTTGCTTCGTTGACATGGGGACTCTGGCCAATACCTTCCGGGTTGCCGGATTGATGACATCCCACCTCTCCTCCGATTTCGACTCCACCCATTCTCCATTGATATAGTTTTTCAACTCCAATGCCTCTTTGATCGGTTCCTCTAAGATTCCCATAATCAATCTCCTTTCACCAGCTTATTGCGAATAAGCAATCTTATAGAGTTCAACGATTTCTTCTTTGGTCGCCTGACGGGGATTATTCCCGGGGCTGCCGCTTGCGATCGCATCTTCAGCCATCTTTGAGGCAAATTGATCCAGCTTCTCTTTCTCCACTCCCAACTCTTTCAGGGTAGGAATTTGAACATCCTGAATGAGCCTCTTAATACTCTTCGCTGCGAGCTGGGCAGATTCTAAATCGTTTAAGCCAGTGGTATTTTCGCCCATCGCCTTTGCAATATGAGCATATCGGGAGGGGTTTCCGATTAAGCTGAATTCCGTCACCACACCCAAGAGAGCGGCATTCGAAACTCCATGGGGGACATGAAAATAAGCCCCGACCGGTCTGGACATACCATGGACCAGAGCGACAGATGCATTGCTGAAGGCAATGCCCGCCTGTAACGCCCCGATCATGGTCTTCTCTCTTGCCTCGACATTATTCCCATTTGCCCAGGCCTGCCTTAAATTGCCGGAAATGAGTTCAATGGCTGAGAGGCAGAAAATGTCACTCATCGGCTGGGCTTTCACCGAAACATAGGCTTCAATGGCATGGGTTAAGGCATCGACTCCTACAGCCGCGGTAAGACCACGGGGGCATGAAAGGGTCAGCAGAGGGTCAACCATGGCCACACGAGGGATGATGCGGGGACTGCCGATGAGCATTTTCACGTTTGTCCTGGTATCGGTGATGATCGTGAACTGGGTCACTTCACTCCCCGTGCCACCCGTGGTCGGGATGCCGATAAGAGGAGCACCTTCTTTCGCAACCTTTCCCAGTCCTTTGTAGTCCTCAATTGAACCGGGATTGGTGACCATGATGGAAATGGCTTTAGCCGTATCGAGAGAACTTCCTCCCCCAAAGGCAATCACAAACTCACAGTTGTTCTCCTTATAGACTTTTAAGCCCTCCTTTACATAATCAACCGTGGGCTCCGTGGAAATCTTATCATAGACAATAAATCCTATCTTGCTCTCTGAAAGGTTTTTCTTTACGCCCTCCAGCATCCCCGATCTGGAGATAACCTCATCGGTCACGATCAGCCCTCTTTTAACCCCTAATTTTTTGATTTCCTCTCCAACCTTTTCTGAACAACCACATCCTGTGATGACAATCGGTGGAATCATAAATGGTCTTGCAGATAACATCGTCATATAACCCCCTTTCTCCCCTTCATTTAATAACGATGCTCGGCCAACAGGTTACGAGCGAAGGGGATAAAATACACTAAGGAATATCAGTTGGAAATTTTTATCCTTAAGGATCTTTCCAAATCCATTATCTTGGAGTGTTATCAGCATATTGAAAAACTACATTTTAACGATTCTCTCTACTTCCACCTCTCCCTCGAATGTCTCTTGAAGAGCACTCTTCAAATTCTCAAAATCTTCTGTCCTCTCGAATTCAATGACCAGGTCCCGTTCGTCCAGGACCTTCAATCTTCCATAACTGTTTATGACCTCGATGACCTTATCCGGATTTGCGGTCACCCAGCCTTTCATCCTCCTGACCAGTTCTTCTCCATTAAAGGCCCGTTCGATCTGGAGGTCCACCCTCCTCTGCTTGGCCTCCCATCCGATGATGGCAGGATGCACCACAACAGGGGTGACCGGATCATGCATGGCCGCACATCGAAACCAGAGCTTTGCCCGAATCATTTAACCTTCCCCGTTTTCATGAAGCCGCAGGCTTGTAACCACATACTTGTAGCCGCAGGCTTTAGCCTGCGTCTTTAAGATGTAAAG
>CAZXMB010000104.1:0-10907 GCA_964641715.1 uncultured Syntrophaceae bacterium | reverse complement strand
CCTTGCCTGCAAGAGTAATGCTTCACTGAAACGGTGGCCACTGGGTAGGGTCCCGATTTAATCGGGGCCTATTCAGGGCGACTGAAGTCGCCCCTATCCTGTTTACGTGAGGGGTTACTGTAAAGAAAACCAATGGTTGACTTTTAAAGGATTATCCAATAACTTTAAATAAAAAAGATGAGTCAAATCGTAACGAAGACTTTGGCGGAAATCTATTTCAAACAGGGCCATCTCGAAGAGGCCTATGAGATCTATAAAACCCTTTCGGAAAAAGACCCTTCTGATCCTGAGATCCAGAAAAGGCTAAAAGAGCTGAAGGCCAGGTTAGGCCCTCCGCCGATGGCTCCTCATCCCTCTTTCCGATCTCCCGAAGAAAGGACCCGTTTCCTGAACAGATGGCTTGCCAATATTCGGAAAAGGAGGAGAGGGTGATGGAAAACTCACCCCTTGGATCAAAAAAGACGGCTGTTCGAAATATCATGGATTCCCACCCGCTGGATGGCATCCTGTTTACCAGCCTTGAAAATATCCGTTATCTATCCGGCTTTACGGGTAGTGACGGGGCCTTTCTTCTCACCCGCGAGGATGCCTTCTTTCTTACCGATTCTCGATACTGGGCCCAGGCAGAGGTGGAGGTGAGGGATTCGCGGATCGTCCATTATAAGAAGAAGATAGAGGGAGTCACCTCCCTCCTGCTCGATTTGGGATTGAAGACTGTAGGCTTCGAATCTCTCACCCTTCCTTTTTCATCGTACCGATCCCTTCTTGAAAAGTTAGGCGGGAAAGCAGACCTCATTCCCCTTGAGAATGAACTCAGGAATGTGAGGGCCCTTAAGGATGATCAGGAGCTGTCCCTTATCCGGTCTGCCATCAAGATCGCCTCGGAGGCGTTCCTTCACATCTCAACTCGATTGAGGGAGGGTGCTGAGGAGAGGGAACTCAGCCTTGAGATGGAATTCTTTATGAAGAAGAGTGGGGCTGAGTCAACTGGGTTTGATCTCATCATTGCTTCAGGCAAAAGATCTGCCCTTCCCCATGGTAAGGCAAGCCATAAAAGAATCGAGAGGGGAGACTTCGTTCTTATCGATTTTGGCTCTGGATTTAAAGGTTATTATTCTGACCAGACACGGACGGTGGTCTGCGGAAAACCGACCCTAAGGCAGGAGGAGATTTACCGGATCGTCAGGGAAGCTCATGATCGAGCCATCTCGGCCATCCGACCGGGAATCCCGATCCACGAAATAGACAACGCAGCGAGGGATCATATTCAGAAAAGCGGATACGGAGAATATTTCGGCCATGGCACAGGCCATGGCATAGGCCTGGCTGTCCATGAAGATCCGGTCGTCAACAGTGAGAATCAAGGCCTCCTCCAGGAAGGAATGGTCTTTACGGTGGAACCCGGGATTTATATTCCCGATTGGGGAGGAGTTCGCATTGAGGATATGGTCCGTGTGACCTCAAACGGAGCAGAGGTATTGACCACCCTTCCGACAGAGCTCAGGGAAATTTAAAACTTGACCAACTTTAAATAATTTTTTATATTTTTTGGGGAAAGGATCACGTCCTAAAGACAGCAGACAAAATGATTGGGATGCGGGCATAGCTCAGCTGGTAGAGCATCGGCTTCCCAAGCCGAGGGTCGCGGGTCCGAATCCCGTTGCCCGCTCCAATTTTCAAATCGTCATTCATTTTTTACTTGCATTTTAAAAGTTTTTCAGTATAATTTTGATCAATCTAAATCTTAAGAGGAGGGCAAAAACATGGCAGGAAAGAAACCCCTTACCAAATCACAGATCGTTTCGTATTTCGCAAAAAAATTCGACCTGAAGAAGAAGCTCGCTGGAGCAGTCGTCGATGAGACGGCAGCCTTAGCCATTGCTGAGACCAAAAAGGCCGGCGCCTTCACCTTACCCGGCATTGGCAAACTTGTCCTCGTGAAACGGAAGGCACGAGTGGGAAGAAATCCTGCCACGGGTGCAACCATCAATATCCCAGCCAAGACCGTGGTGAAGATGCGTGTTGCCAAAGCCTGTAAGGACGCAATCGTCCCACCGAAGAAGTAAATCCTTTGGCCCAATAAAAATAGACGCTGGAGAAGCCCATTCCCGGAGATAAATGGGAATGGGTTTCTGTTCCTAAAATCAATACGTCCCTTCCGCAACTAAATTGTGACAAGTCCATCAGATTTTCATAAAGGACTGCAAAACCCCTTCCATGAGGATGTTTCTTCGTTTCGCCCATCCCTGCATCAATAAACGCATCTTTTTCAGAAATGGCTTCTCCGTGATGGGGGCCAGGTTAATCCCAATATTGAGCAACCCGCCAGCCAGTGCCGCATCGGCGAGAAAGGCGGCCACGCCCGCATCACTGACCGCATTCGGGTTCCCTTTCATGATGAGAAATTTCGAATATTCTAAAAGCTGGACAGTCTGCTCACATACCAGTTGGGGAGTGAGGGCGGCCTTCTGATAGGCTTTCTGGATCTCTTTGACTCGATGAGAGCGGGCTCTCTCCGTTGCCCGGGGAAGGCGGAATGCCTTGATGACAGCCTCAAAGGAGGAAGCATCCTCCCTAATCGCCCGGAAGAGTCTCTTTTGGATGATCAGGGCCTTTCTTTTGGTCTCTCTCATCTCCTTTTCCATTCCCTTTTCTTTTTTCAAGGAAAGACCTGCCACCATTGCGACCAGAGAGGCGGATAAGGCACCCGCCAGTGCAGAAGCGCTTCCACCTCCAGGGGTGGGAGCATTTGAAGCCACTTTGTCCAAAAACCTTTTTATCTCCATAAGTCCCTCCTCTAATTTGCGGTGAAGCTCCCCGCCCACAGGGCGGGGCTTCCCGGAAAGGAAATCTCATTTATATTGTGCCCCTTGACCCCGCCTACAAGGCGGGGCTTGCGGGGCACTTGCCGGTCAAGGGTTCGAGGGTTCATGGGTTCAAGTGTTCTTGCTTTTCTTTTTATCTGTAATTTTTGAATATTTCACTTGACTCCTTGAATCCTTGACCCCTTGAACCCTTTTTATCTTACTCAAATTCTAAGATGCGCTGTTCAATAATCTGGCGAACTGAAAACCCTGGATACTTCAAATACTGCTGAACAACCCCCTCCAAAGCCGCCAATGGAATCAATCCAACAATCTCCGATCCATCAACCTCCACACCTCTTTGGCGGGCCTCCTCCCTGATGAATTCATAAACCTCAGGGATATTGGTCACACGGTAATTGGTCAGGTTCATCGAAACCTGAACCATCCCCCTTTCTTTTAACTCCACTCCCATTGCCCTGATATGCGGAAACCCTCCGTCTTTGAATCTCACCTTCTTTGCAATCTCCTTCGCCAGGGGGATATCCCTCGTTTTAAGATTGACATTGTATGCAATCAGAGGAAACCGGGCCCCAACGACAGTGGCCCCTGACCTGGGATTGAAAATCGCAGGGCCTTCATCCGGCCTCCAGGCGGGATCTTCCAATTTCTTCCGGAGCCCTTCATATTCTCCCTTCCGGATCGAGGGAAGTTCCTTTCTCTCGGGCCTGTTAGCTGCTTCTTCATAAAAGTAGACTGAAATTCCCCTCCTCCCCAGCTCCTTTCCGAACTCACGGGCAACTTGAACGGCCTCCTCCATTTGAACCCCCTGGATTGGAATAAAAGGAACAACATCCACCGCTCCTATTCGAGGGTGTCCGCCCTGATGGGATCTCATATCGATCAGATCAATGGCTTTCAAAGCCATTGAAAGGGATACCTCCCGAACAGCCCCGGGTTCACCTATAAAGGAGAAAACACTCCGGTTGTGGTCTCTGTCTGAGGAGATATCAAGAAGCTTGACCCCTTTTCGGTTCCTCACCTCTTTTGCAATGAGGTCAATTTTACTCTGATCCCTTCCCTCGCTGATATTAGGAATACATTCTAAAAAGCGCATAGTCTAAATCCCAGTGACCAGTTATCAGTCATCGGTAAATGAAATAAAAATCGATTCCCCACTGATCACTGATTACTGGTCACTCTCTACCTTTCGCTGAAAATTAATTTCTAAGGACTATCTTTCCCTTTTTAACGACGATTTCGACGTGGTCCACTCCAAAATGGTAGGGGAGATACTTGTAATTGGGAATATCCAGAATCAGAAGATCAGCCTCCTTCCCTATATCAAGGTTTCCGATCTCTTTCTCCCTTCCCATGGATTTGGCCGCATGGACGGTCACTGCCTGAACCACCTCTCTGGGGGTCATCCTGTAAAGGGTGCAGGCCATGGTCATCATCAGGGGAAGGGATTCGCTCATCGAGGTTCCCGGGTTTAAATCGGTTCCCAGGGAAACCTCCACCCCCTTCTCAATCATCTCCCTTACAGGGGGTAACTTCTTCATCGAAAGGAAAAAAGTCGCTCCCGGCAGAAGCACGGCAACCACCCCTTTTTCAGACATTCGCTCGATCCCCTTCTGGCTCACATATTCAAGATGGTCCGCTGAGCAGGCACCCACCTCTGCGGCCAGCTCCGCTCCGCCCCCTTCGCTCAACTGGTCGGCATGAATTTTTGGCTTGAGACCGTATCGTTTCCCAACCTCAAGAATCCTTCGCGATTCTTCTATGGTGAAAGCCTTCTCCTCACAGAAGACATCGCAATATTCAGCCAGCCCTTCCTCTGCCACCTTCGGGATCATCTCCTCAGTGAGGAGGTTCAAATATCTCTCCCTCTCGTTTTTGAATTCCAATGGAATGCTATGGGCGCCCAGAAACGTGGGAATGATATCCACCGGGTGCTCTCCCTGTAATGCCCTCATCACCTGAAGAATCTTCAATTCGTCTTTGAGGGAAAGCCCATATCCGCTTTTCGCCTCTATGGTGGTCACCCCTTTCGATAACAGACGATCAAGTCTTCTCTTTCCCAACAGGAAAAGTTCTTCAAAAGAGGCCCTTCTGGTCGCCTCCACCGTCGAGAGGATCCCTCCTCCCCGCCGGGCAATCTCCAGATAGGATAGGCCCTGAATACGCTGTTCGAATTCATCCTCCCTTGACCCGGCAAAGATGAGGTGGGTATGAGAATCGGTCAGGCCTGGCATAATGACCTTATCCCGGGCATCAATCTCCTGCCCCCCTGGACTTATAACAAAATCTCCTGGTAGCTGATCCGTCCTCCCGGTCCAGAAGATCCTCCCCTCTTTCACGGCAACGGCCCCATTCCTTATGATTCCCAGTCCTGATCCATCATCATCAAAGGAGGAAGAAAGGGTGAGGAGTTCTTTGGCATTTTTGATGAGAAGATCGATTTCAGTCATTTGTCAGTTGTTCAATGTTCATCGTTCTTCGTTTATCGTTCATCGTTTATAAATTTTCTTCAAGGCCTTGATGAATCTCCGATTGTCCTCCATCCTTCCAACGGTGACTCTGGCAAAGGTGGGATAACCCCATACTCTGCCCGGACGGATGATGATTCCTTCCCTGAGAAGAAGTTGAAAGACCTTTTGAGAATCCCTTTTAAAATCGATAAAAACAAAGTTCGCCTGGCTGGGAACATGAGGAATTCCCAGTTGACCGAGCTCCCTGTAAAGATATCTTCTCCCCTCGCAAACCATTTGAATGGACTGCCTTGCATGCCTCTCATCCTCCAGAGCCGCAACCCCTGCCACCTGGGCAAGCCGGTTGACTGGAAAGGGATCTCTTACCTGATCAAGACAGTGGATCAAATCTTCTCTGCCCAGAGCATAGCCTATTCTCAATCCTGCCAGTCCGTATAGTTTTGAAAAGGTCCTGAGAAGGATCACCTTTCCTTTCCGGATATAGTTTAAGCCATCCGGGGAGCTGGGGTCTTCAACGAAATCTCCGTAAGCCTCATCCAGAATGACAATGACCCGGTCAGGAAGCCCGGTGAGAAATTGATCGAAGGACTGCTGAGAAACGATCGTCCCGGTCGGATTGTTTGGATTACAGATAAAGATCAACTTGGTCCTGCGGTTGACCCTGGAGAGCATGCCTTTGAGATCATGAGTGTCGTTTTTTAACCTGACCTTGACCGGCCTGCCGCCCATGATCTGAGTGGTGTTGGTGTAGACCGGAAAGGTGGGATCTGCCATCACCACCTCATCGCCTTCGTTGACAAAGGCATTGGCAATCATCAGGATGAGGTTGTCCGCCCCATTGGAGATGTCCACGCAGGCTTCGGGCAATGAGAACTTCTTTGCCAGGGCCTTTTTAAGGAGACTACAAGGGCCCTCGGGGTAGAAATGGGAATGGGCGATCTCCCTGCGGATGGCCGCAAGGGCTTTGGGAGAAGGGCCGAGGAGATTCTCATTGGATGCAAGCTTCACCCACCTCTTCCGACCATACTCCTTCTCAACCTCCTCAATGGACTTTCCCGGAATATAGGAAGTTATCTTTAAGATTCCTTTTCTTGCGAGCCTTTCGATCTTCAACTTTTCTCCTTTCTTGAAAGAACTCACTGCTGATTTCACTGAAACCTGAATTGGGCTATCTCCATCAGTTGGATCGCGGGGAAACCCGTCAGTGTAAACTCATTCTCCATACTGGGTTGCCTTGATCGCCTCTTCCCGGATGAGGGTGAGGGCATACTTTTTCAGGCTGAGGAATGATTCCGTGGATTTCATTTCATAGTTTCTGGGCCGTCCCAGGGGAATATCGATCTCCGCCTTAATCTTTCCGGGCCTGGCCGTCATGACAAAGACCCGGTCCGAAAGGAAGATGGCTTCCTCCACATCGTGGGTGACAAAGAGGATGGTCTTATGAAGGTCTTCCCAGACCTGCGTGAGGAGCTCCTGCATGAGGGCCCGGGTCTGGGCGTCGAGGGCGCCGAAGGGCTCGTCTAAAAGAAGGATATCCGGATTATTGGCCAGGGCCCTTGCAATGGCAACCCTCTGCTTCATCCCGCCGGATAATCCCTTCGGATAGGATTGCTCAAAGCCTTTCAGGCCAACCTTTTCGACGAACTCCTGAGCAATCTCCCCCTGCTTTGATTTCGGCATCCCCGAGATCTCAAGGCCAAACTGAATATTCTCTTTCACCGTAAGCCAGGGAAAGAGGGTGTAAGACTGGAAAACCATGCCCCGGTCCTGACCCGGTCTGCTGATCACCTTCCCGTCCAGTCTGACCGCTCCTCGGGTGGGTTTGGTCAGGCCTGCGACGATCCGAAGAAGGGTTGATTTCCCGCAGCCTGAGGGACCGAGAAGGGTCGCAAACTCCTTATTGTTGATCTTCAGGTCAATCGCATCAATCGCCAGCACCTCATTGCCTTCCGTGCGGTAAGTCTTTGAGACCTGATGGATATGAAGTTTAACCGGTTCTTCCATTGATTTATTCCACCCACGGGAACAACTTATTGTAAAGCCATTTGAAGAAAAAATCGGTCACCAGACCGAGCACGCCAATGGTGAGAATGCCAAAGATGATGTTTGAGGTGCGAAGCATCCTCTGAGAGCTGATGATCATATAGCCAATCCCGGATGCCGAGGCCACTAATTCCGCTACAATAATATAGGTCCAGGCCCATCCCACAATGATCCGTAAGGTATCCACGATTCCGGGTAGACTGGCCGGAAGGAGAACCTTCCGAATCACCTGGAACCGCTTCGCCCCAAGGGTATAGGCGGTCTCCAGCATATCCTTATGGACATTCTTTGCAACCACGGCCACCATGAGCACGAGCTGGAAAAAACTGCCCACAAAGATAATAGCCACCTTTTCGATATCACCAATCCCCAGCCAGAGGATGAAGAGAGGAATGAAGGCGGAGGCAGGCATATACCGGATGAAACCCACCATGGGTTCTGTAAAGGCCTCCGCAACCTTGAAGGTCCCCATGACCAATCCAATGGGAACTCCAATGACAGCAGCTGCAATAAAACCCACCATCACTCGATAGACACTGTTGAGGATATCGGTCGTGAACCCTAATTCGGAGAAGAGGTCAATCCCCGCTTGAAAAACCCTCCCTGGAGAAGGAAGGAAAAGCGGATCGACCAATCCCCCATAGGTGAGAACGGACCAGACGGCGAGGAAGAAGAGAAAACTGCTGAGGGCGAGAATGAGATAGAGGCTTCCGGGAATGGGCTCCCTCGGATTCAGGAAATCCTCTAATTTCCGGGGAGCCCTTTCCAGCCCCTTTTCTTTTTTCACATCCATCGGTTAAAGAAATGAACCATCGATCAGATCGGCGGCCTTGGGTTTGGTCTTAATCAATTTTAATTCAAACCACAGGTCTGCCGCACGCTGCGTGACCGTATAGAGAAGACCAGGTTTCTGCGGGGTTCCGAAGTATTCCTTGTTCTCTTTTGCACCGTAGAATCGAACCCCTGTCTTCTCTTTGGTAAACTCCTCGGGCTTCTGATTGGTAAATTTGGCCATGATCGCATCGGCCTCTTTCGCATTCTCAGCGGCAAATTTAACCGCTTCATTCCAGCCCGCCACGATCTTCTTCACATCGGCCCGTCTTTTCTTCAAAAAGTCTGGCTTGAAGGCCAGAGAATCCACAATAATTCCAGGGGTCTTGTCGCTTGAAAGAAGAACATGACCGAAGGGTGTCTCCTTCGCCCTGGAGAGCCATGGTTCCCATGTGACAGCCGCATCCACCTTGCCTGCGACAAAAGCGGACCCCGCATCGCCTGCCTTCATGTCAATGGTCTTAAGATCAGAAAGTTTCATCCCGTTCTCTTTCAGAACATAATTGAGCCAGAAGTAGCTTGCCCCGGCACCCAGTTGGGCGGCAACGGTTTTCCCTTTGAGGTCTTTGATCGTCTTGATCTCCTTTTTTGAAACCATTCCGTCCCCCCCATGGGAATCATCAAGAGCCAGAACCTGTTTGACAGGAATCGGGTTTTCCGCAGCCGATGTCATCACATGGGTATCCACCGTAGTGGCCATCCCCTGAATCTTGTCTGCCGCAAAGGCCGCCCTCCTATCTGCCGGGCTTTCAATCACCACAATCTCTACCTCTATGCCCTGCTTCTTGAAAAATCCCTTCTCCTTGGCCAGAAATAAGGGGGCATATCCAAGCCAGGTGGACATTCCTAACTTGATGGGCTCTGCACCAAAGGCAGTCCCGCTGACCAGAAATACCAAAACCATCATTCCAACAATCCAACTCTTCTTCATCATTCGTCTCCTCCTTCTTCCGATTTTTCTGTTTCCGGTTTTTTTTCGAATCCCCTGCGGGTGCAAATAATTTGAAATTACTATCACAAACTCAGAAGAAAATCAAATTTATTTCGACTTACTCCAGGCCTCCGATAACTTTCTCCACCCGATTCACCAGTTCTCCTGATTCGATCAGAAGGTGAACCTCTCGGATATCTTCGCTGAACCTGCGATCCCCTTTGATCGGCGGGACCTTTTCCCGAACAAGCCGGTAAGCCTCCAATACTCCAATTCCGGGCTGAAGGGGAAGAAGAAACTCCAGGCCCTGCGTGGCACAGAGCAACTCCATGGCCAGGATATGTTCCACATTTCTGACCATATCCCTTGCCTTTCTCGCAGAAATCGTTCCCATGGAGACATGGTCTTCCTTATCAGCAGAGGTTGGGATGGAATCCACACTGGCCGGATGAGCAAGGATTTTATTCTCCGAGGCCAGCGAAGCCGCACTCACCTGGACCATCATCAGTCCTGAATGGAGTCCCCCCTCCGTGGTGAGAAAAGGAGGAAGCCCTGAAAGGGCTGGATTGATCAGCTTCTCAATCCTTCTCTCCGAGATTCCTCCCAGTTCCGAGACCACCATCCCGAGGAAGTCCATTGCGAAGGCAACCGGTTCACCATGAAAGTTCCCGCAATTGAGGATCTTCCCCTGATCGGCAAAGATGAGGGGATTATCGGTGGCTGAATTGACTTCCACCTCCAGGGTCTTTCGAATAAAGGAGAGCCCATCTCTCACCGCACCGTGTACCTGTGGAATGCAGCGAAGGGAATAGGCATCCTGGATTTTTGAGCAGAACTGATGGGACTCTGCAATCCCGCTTCCTTTCCCGAGTCGCAAAAAGTTCTTTGAAACGGCGAGAGGTCCCACGAATGGCCGGACCCTCTGGATATCCGGGTCAAAAGCGGTGAGCGTTCCCTTCAGGGCATCAAGCGTGGAGGCACCGACGATGTCTGCGACTTTACAGAGCCTCTCTGACCTAAGAAGGTTCAGAACCCCTAAAGCGGTCATCACCTGAGTGCCATTGATCAGGGCAAGACCTTCTTTTGCTTTAAGTGTGAGCAGGGGAATGCCTGCTTCTTCCATCGCCTTCTTCCCCGCCATCTCCTTTCCCTGAAATACTGCCTCTCCCTCTCCTATCAATACTGAGGCAAGGTGGGCCAGAGGGGCAAGGTCTCCGCTTGCTCCAACAGAACCCTGCTCAGGAATGAGAGGATGGACCCCTTTATTGATCATATCCACAAGCGTCTTGATGAGCTCCATCCTTATGCCTGAGTAGCCCATGCCGAGGACATTGGCTCTCAGTAGCATGATCGCCCGGGTCACCTTTTCATCAAAGTATGGCCCCACCCCTACGCAGTGGCTCCGGATAAGGTTTCGTTGAAGCTCTTCAATCTGGGAATGATCGATCAAGTGGTCAGAGAGCATCCCAAACCCTGTGGTCACTCCATAAATCTTCTCTCCCTGATTAAGGGCCCTTTCAATAAAGTCTCTCGACTTCCTCACCTTTAACTCGATCTTTGGAGAGATCTCTACAATTGCCCTACCTTCGGCTACTTCCAATACATCTTCCAAGGTGAGGTGCTCTCCATCTAAAGTAACGATCTTCATAATATCCCTATCATTGGCGGCTTTCCTCAACTTCTCCTCCCCTCCTGGAGGCTCTGTCGCAACTCCGTTCATTGTTCGACAGGCATGTCCTGAGTGAACCGTTCACCCTTCGAGGACCTCAGGGCGAACGGTTTTTCCCCGGGGTGTCCTGAGTGAAC
>CAZXMB010000103.1:7912-11107 GCA_964641715.1 uncultured Syntrophaceae bacterium | reverse complement strand
GGCGGGGCTTGCGGGGCACTTGCCGGTCAAAAACTTTTTTCATTTAAATTTTGGGTTTTACTTGAAATTTGAGCTTTGACATTTGTTTTACATTATTATTTGGATCTTTTTGGTATGAAATACCACGTCCCCTTCTTCATCTGTTTGATCTCCCGGACCAATTGGGCGAAGTCGTCTTGCCGGTTGACAAAATTAATCTCGCTTGTATCCACGACCAGAAGGGGAGATCGGTCATAATTAAAGAAATAATAGTTGTAGGCCTCCACCAGGCCCCGGAGATATCCGAGATCCATCTCCTTCTCATAAGAGAGATTCCTTGATTTGATCCGGTGGAGGAGCACCTCCGGTTTAGCCTGCAGGAAGATCACCAGATCCGGGGTCGGAATCTGTCCATTGAGGAGTTGATAAACCTGTTCGTAGAGGGCCAATTCATGGTCATCTAAATTTAGGGAGGCGAATATTCGATCCTTGGCGAAGAGGTAATCGCTCAGGGTGATCTGATTGAACAGGTCGAGCTGGGCAATCTCTTTCTGCTGTTGGAAACGGTTCAGCAGGAAGAAGACCTGAGTTTGAAAGGCGTATTTTTTGCGATCCTGATAGAATTGGCTAAGAAAGGGATTTTCTACTGCCCTCTCCAGGATCATTCGGGCATTGAACTCTTTGGCCAGAAGTTTTGTGAGGCTCGTTTTACCCACGCCGATCGGGCCTTCGATGACGATATACTGGAACATCATTCCTTCACCTTTCTGCAGAACAGAGTCTTTTTAAACATTTCCCCGGCTTCCTTTCCTTTATTGCTTGACAGCCTTGAATTTCAGATTTATTTTGTTTCATATTTACCATAAGTTCTTATCCTTTTGCTACAAAAATCTTTATTCCATCAGGAGGCTACCATGCTGAGAAATAAACAGGTGGGTTTTGTAGGTTCGGGAAATATGGGAGAGGCCCTCATCCGCGGACTGCTTCACGGCCACCTCTGTCGGCCGGACCAGATCCTCTGCTCCGATGTCAGGGCTGAAAAGTTGAAGTGGATCCGGGATCAATACGGGGTGAAGGGAACCTCTCATAATCCGGAGGTGATCAAACAATCGAATATCATCATCCTGGCCATCAAACCCCAGATCATGAAACCCGTGGTAAGCGAAATTGCAAAATATCTTGATTTCTCAAAACTGGTGATCTCCATCGCCGCAGGGGTTTCACTGGATGCCATTGAGTCCTGCGCGATGAGAGAGCTGAAATTGATCCGGGTGATGCCCAATATCTGCGTCTCCGTACGGGAAGGGGTCTCCGCCATTGCAGCGGGAAAACATGCTCAGAAAGAAGATTTAATGACAGCCAAGACCATCTTCGATTCTGTGGGGAAATCCCTCTTCATCGATGAATACCTGCTCGATGCTGTTACCGGGTTGAGCGGAAGCGGACCCGCCTATATCTTTCTCATCATCGATGCCCTGGCTGATGCAGGGGTCAAGGTGGGCCTCTCGAGGGACGATGCGTTGATTCTGGCTTCCCATACCGTGCTCGGTGCGGCAAAAATGATGATTGAGACAGGAGAACACCCCGGAAAATTGAAGGACCTTGTCACCTCGCCCGGAGGAACAGCCATTGCCGGGCTTCATACCTTAGAAGAGGGAGGGATGAGGACGACACTGATCAATGCCGTGGAGGTGGCGACACAGAGATCCAGGGTCCTCGGGGAGATGATGAAAAACAATCTCATCAAGACTTGATTCGTCATCTCATTTCTCTGGTGAACCAGGTCGTGCTTCATGAGGGCTGCGTCACCCTTGAAGGATGAAAATATGACTAACTTCCCTCCCCCTTGATGGGGGAGGGTGAGGGTGGGGGTGAATCATGGAACCCATATCCCCCTCACCTCACTCCTCTCCCACAATGGGAAAGGAGGTATTTTCTAATTAATGCACAACCGAAGAATGGGTAATACCTTCAACTGTCGAACCTTTGATGTCCTCATTATCGGTGGGGGGGTGATGGGGTCAAGCATTGCCTATCATCTGGCCCAGGATGGGTTCGATGGCAAGATCGCTGTTTTCGAGAAGGACCCTTCCTATGAACGGGCTTCCACTGTTCTCAGCGTGGGCGGTATCCGGAGACAGTTCAGCACAAAGGTCAATATTCGGATCTGTCAATATAGTCTCTCCTTCTACAGAGGATTCGGAGAGCGAATGGAGGTAGAGGGGGAGAGGCCGGAGATCGACTTCAAACCCAGGGGTTACCTCTTTTTAGGTAATGAAAAGAACTGGCCCCTTCTCGTCAAACATCAGGCCTTCCAGAAGTCCCTCGGGGTGGAGACCCGGCTCCTCACCCTCGAGGAAACCCTCCGTATCCTCCCTGACCTCCGTACAGAGGATCTGATCGGGTCCTCATTTTCCCCTGGCGACGGATATATGGATCCTCACGGTGTACTTCAGGGATTTATCAGGAAGGCAAAACATCTCGGCGTGCAGTATATCCATGAGGATGTCACCGGGATTCTCAAGAAAGGAGATCACCCGAAGGGGGTTCAAACCAGAGTGGGGAAGACCTATCTTTCACCTATCCTGATCAATGCCGCAGGTCCCTATGCGGGTGAAGTGGGGAAGATGGCAGGGATAGAGATTCCCGTTCTTCCCGTCCGGCGGATGGTCTATCTCTTTAAACCGCCTCGGCTCTTCGATTATGACCTCCCTCTCACGATCGATCCCTCCGGGGTCTACTTTCTCCATGAGGCAGGTCGTCAGATCCTGACCGGCAAGTCACGGCTGGAGGAACCCCCCGGAGTGAACTTTGCGTGGGATCGGACTTATTTCAATGAGGTGATCTGGCCATTGATTGCTCACCGTGTTCCTCTTTTCGATCAGTTGAAATTGGTCAGTGGCTGGGCAGGCCTTTATGAGATCAATCAGTGGGATTACAACGGGATCATCGGGGAGCATCCGGAAGTGCCGGGTTTCATGATGGCCGTGGGATTCAGCGGTCACGGTTTTCAGCAGGCGCCGGCTGTGGGCAAGGCCCTTTCAGAACTGATTCGTCTGGGGCGATATGAGACGGTGGATGTCAGCCCTTTGGGTTATGATCGGATCCTGAGAGGGAAAAAAGTATTGGAGGAGGAGGTTGTCTAAACGAGGGACGGTGAATTAATACAGGTGCTATAGTGAATAACCAATGACCAAATTCCAATAACCAAATAAA
>CAZXMB010000103.1:0-7812 GCA_964641715.1 uncultured Syntrophaceae bacterium | reverse complement strand
AAAAGCATGTTTGGAGAATTGATCATTGGTGATTATCTGGTGTTTGGAATTTGGTGTTTGGTGATTGCGACGATATCTAATGCGTTGTTTTGAATAAAATGACCCGAGAAGCAAAACAAAAGGTGAGGGTAAGACGATGTTGGTTCTTGGCAAGAAAGATCTGGAAGAACTCCTGACCACAGAAGAGGTGATCGATGCCCTGGAGATGGGATTTCGGGAGCTGAAGGAAGGCCGTTGCGTTGTTCCCGTAAGATTTAATCTCAATGTAAAGGAATACCAGGGTCAATTTCTTTTCATGCCGGCCTACCTTTCAGGTCCCAAACAATGCGGGACGAAAATCGTCTCCGTCTTTCCTAAAAATATCTCAATGGGGAAGCCCACTATTTTTGCGACCTATCTGTTAACGGATCCCGCTACCGGGGAACTGCTGGCCCTCATCGAGGGAGCCACCCTGACCGGGATCAGAACAGGAGGAGCCTCGGCCCTGGCTACGAAATACCTGGCAAGAAATGATTCCAGGGTACTGGGTGTGATGGGAACAGGTTTTCAGGCCTTCTATCAGGCCCGGGCCATTCGGGCGGTCCGGCCCATTGAAGAGATTTGGGTTTATGACATTGATGAAAAAAGATTGGAAAATTTCTGCCAAAAATTTGCCTCCCTTCTTCCCGTTCACCCTGCATCGGGTCCATCCGAGGTGGTGAGAAAGAGTGATATCCTGGTCACCGCAACGACTTCCAACACCCCTGTCTTTGCTGGAAAGGATCTCAAGCCAGGAACCCATATCAATGCCATTGGAGCCTTCCGGCCTGACATGCGGGAGACCGATGATGAGACCATCCTTCATTCAACTCTTGTGGTGGATACCTACGAGGGCTGTCTCAGCGAAGCAGGAGATCTTCTGATTCCGATGAACGAAGGGAAGCTGAAGAGAGAATCCATCCATGGGGACCTGGGTGAGGTCATCACCGGCAGAAGAGAGGGGAGAAGGTCTCCAGAGGAGATCACCCTTTTTAAAGCGGTTGGATTTGCCATGGAGGATGTGGTGACTGCCCACCGGGCTTACGAAAAGGCAATAAGAGAGGGAAAGGGACAGCGGATTGAGATATCCTGAAACCCGCGGCCCCGGTCCACTCTTCTAAAATAGGATCAGAACTCATCTGAAAAAGGAGACGAACCATGAACGGATATGCAGGGAAATTATTGAGGGTGAATCTTTCTGAAGGAAGGGTCTCCAAGGAAGAGATTTCGGAATCGATGAAAAGGGATTTTTTAGGGGGAAGGGGATTTGCGATAAAACTCCTATGGGACGAGGTCAAGCAGGTTGATCCCTTATCGGAACAGAATAAGATCGTCTTTGCCACGGGCCCTTTAAGCGGGCAGCTTCTTCCCAGTTCAGGCAAGATGGTCATTGCCTCAAAGAGTCCCCTCACAGAAGGCTATGGCGATGGCAATATGGGGACCATGGCATCGGTTCATCTGAAGAAGGCGGGTTATGACGCGGTGGTGGTCGAGGGGAAATCCGAGAGGCCCTGCTATCTCCTGATCGAGGATGAAAGCGTGAAGATCCTGGAGGCCTCCGACCTCTGGGGGAAAAGTTCGTTTGACGTCCAGGATCTTCTCGAGAAAAGACACGGAGGGAACTCAGGCATCCTTGTGATCGGTCCTGCGGGAGAGAACCTGGTCCGTATTTCAACCGTCATGTCTCAGAAAGGGAGGGCGGGTGGCCGGCCGGGAATGGGTGCGGTGATGGGATCGAAGAATCTCAAGGCCCTGGTGATCAAAGGGACGGGGAATGTCTCTAATTTTGACGATAGCCGGGTGAGGGAACTCGGCAGGAAAGGGTATGAAGAGATAAAGTCAAGTGGAAGCTATCCTTTCTGGATGAAACAGGGGACGATGCAGGCCTTTGAATGGTGCAATGAGAATGGTTGCCTTCCTGCCTACAATTTCAGAGAAGGGATTTTCGAATTTTCCAGGGAGATGGATGGCTATGTCCTCGAAAAACTGGATGTGGATCGAAAGGGTTGCCCCATGTGCAATATGCAGTGCGGTCACATTGTCCATGACTCGAGTGGGCAGAGGGCTGAGTTGGATTATGAGAATGTGGGGATGCTCGGGCCCAATATCGGAATAAGAAGTCTCCCCCAGGTGGCCACTCTCAACCGCATGGCAGACGAATGGGGGCTGGATACGATTTCCCTGGGCAGTTGTATTGGCTTTCTGATGGAGGCTTCAGAGAAGGGGTTGATCGAAGAGAGGATAGGCTGGGGGGATTTTGAGGCAGCCCAAAGGTTGACCGTGGAGATAGGGAGGGATGAGGGAATGGGAAGGCTTCTCTCCAGGGGAGTAAAATACGCCTCGGAGAAACTGGGGAAAGGTTCACACCGATGGGCGATGCATGTCAAGGGGCTGGAAATCTCAGCCTATAATTGCCATGCCTGTCCAGGAATGGCCCTCTCCTTCGGGACCTCTCCCATCGGTGCCTCTCATAAGGATGCCTGGATCATTGCCTGGGAGATATCGACCGATCGATTCTCTTACAATAAAGAGAAGGTTGAGAAACTGATTGAATTTCAGCGAATCCGGGGAGGATTCTTTGAATCTGCGACCGTCTGCCGGCTTCCCTGGGTAGAGGTCGGTTTTGGAATCCACTGGTATCCAGAATATCTAAAAGCGATTACCGGCCAATCCCGGAGCTGGGAAGACCTCTATCAAATTGGAGACCGGATTTATGCCCTGCTCAGAGCCTACTGGAAAAGGGAGATCCCGAATTTTGGCCGCCGCTGGGACTGGCCGCCTGACCGCTGGTTTGAGGAATCCCAGTCACGGGGAAAGATGGGAGGGATCAAGGTGGATAGGAAAAGTTATGAACAGATGCTTTCCTGGTACTATGAACTCCGGGGCTGGGATCAAAATGGAGTCCCCCTCCGGGAAACCCTTGACCGACTGGGGCTTGCCGGAGTCTCGAAGGAGATTTCTGTTTAAAATGGCGGAGATTAAATTCCTGGGTTATCTTGCAGAGGTGTCGGGTGTGCGAAAAAAAGAATTGGTTTTGGAAACCCCTACGGCCTTAAAAGAAATTTTGCCTCCGGCTTTCCCCTCAGAGAATATCATTATCCTGATTGATGGAAAGGTCGGAAATTTAGATAGTCTCATCCATCCCGGTCAATCCGTCGTTCTCATGCCCGTTCTGTCCGGAGGATGAGAAGCTCGCCCCTATTTTTTTGAAGCAGTGGAAGAAGGAAGGTGGTTTCAATATGGAAGGGGAAGAAAGTTACGAAGAGTTGAAGCGGAGGGTGGCCCTTCTGGAGAGAAGATTGGAGGAGTATGAGAGGAAAGGCGCTGAGAAATATCTCCAGGAGATGGCCAAACGGTTCGAGAAGATTGCGGAGATGGGCGATGATGGGATCATCGTCTTCGACGAGGACTACAGAATTGAGTTTGCCAATACCGTTGCCTCTGAATTGACAGGCTATTCCAGGGAGAAATTATCGGGAATGGATTTTCGACGCCTCCTGACCCACCGGGATATCGGTTACCTGAGCCAGATGCATTCCGAAGTGGGGGCGGATGAGAGCAAACGGGTCTGTACGGAAATGGAGGTGTTGAAGGAAAATGGGTTGAAGCGGGATGCGGAGGTCTGTATTACCATTGCAAAGACGGAAAATGGCGGGGTCAAGACCTATGCCTATCTGAGGGACATCACCGAACGAAAACGGATGGAGAGGGAGGTCCGGGAGGCGACCAAGCGATTCGAAAAGATAGCCGAAATGGGAGAAGATGGAATCATTGTCTTTGACGAGGATTCACGGATCGAATTTTCGAACCAGATGGCTTCCGAGATTACGGGTATCCCCAGGGAACAGATCCTCGGACGGGAATTTTTCTCTTTAATCGGCAAGAGGGATGAGGAGTTTTTAGATGAGATGGTGATGCGGGGGGAGGGGCTGGGACAAAAGGTCTGCACAGAGATGTCCATCCGGACTCCCGAGGGCCAGGTGAAGGAGACAGAGGTCTGTATCGCACCGACACGGTCCGAGGATGGAAGGATGAAGACATATGCCTACATCCGGGATATCACCGAGCGAAAGAGATTTGAAAAGAAATTGAAGGAGTCCGAGGAAAAATTTCGGACCCTTTTTGAGAGGGTCGAACATGGCCTCTTCATCAGCTCAAAAAGGGGGCGATTTCTTGACTGCAATCAGGCCCTGCTGGAGATGGCCGGATACCTGGACAAAGAAGAGTTCTTAAAGATCGATATTGCGAGAGACCTTTATGTTAATCCCGAAGACCGGAGGAGATTCCAGACGCTGATTGAAAAACAGGGATTTGTGAAGGATCTGGAGGTGGAGTTTCGGAAGAAGAACGGAGAAAAGATTACGGTCCTTCTCACCGCCCATGCGAAGAGAGATGAAAAGGGAGAGATCATCGGATATGAGGGGCTCAATATCGACATCTCCCATCGAAAGAGGATGGAGCGGGAGCTCAAGGAGGCCAACGAGTTTTTGATGAACCTCATTGAAAGTTCTGTCGACGGCATCATTGTGACCAATATGAAGGGTGAAATCCTCATCTTTAACAAAGGGGCGGAAAAGATTCTTGGCTATCAGGCAGAGGAAGTGGTCGGGAAGGTGAATATCAGTAGCATCTATCCAGCCGGCGTGGCCAGGGAGGCGATGGAAAAGTTGAGGAGCCCGGATTATGGGGGAGTAGGGAAATTATCCTCCTTTCCAATCCTTCACCGGAGAAAGGATGGAGAGCTGATCGAAGGAGATCTCTCCGCCTCGATCATCTATGATGAGGATGGAAAAGAGGTGGCCAGCATCGGCATCTTCAAGGACCTCCGCGAAAGGCTGAGAATGGAACGAGAGCTTCGGGAGATCCAGCAGGCCCTTCTTCAGTCGGAGAAATTAGCGGCGATGGGAAGGCTCACCTCCCAGATTGCCCATGAACTCAACAATCCCATCTATGGCATTATGAATACCCTGGAGTTGCTGAAGTCAGAAATTCCTCCGGAGAGCAAACGCCGAAAGATCTTGGAACTGTCCCTCTCCGAGACTCAGAGGCTGGCCGAGATGCTTCGGAATATGCTCAGTTTCTCAAAGCCGGAAGAGGAAAAGAAAAAGCCGGTCAATATGAATGAACTGATCGGAGGGATCCTCCTGGTGATGGATAAACAGATGAGGGAGTCCAATGTGAGAGTGGAGACCGATTTCGATGAGGAGATTCCGGAGGTCATGGCCTCGACCAATCAGATGAGGCAGGTGATGCTCAACATATTCAAGAATGCAAAAGAGGCCATGCCCAAAGGAGGGATATTAAGAGTTAAAACGGGAAAAGAGGATCATAAGGTCTTGATCCGGATCGAAGATACCGGAACGGGGATTCCCGAGGAGATCCGCGATAAGATCTTTGAGGCCTTTTTCACCACCAAACAGAGGGTGAAAGGGGTGGGTTTGGGACTTTCGGTCTGTTATGGCATCATCAAAGATCATGGGGGTGAGATCAGGGTGGAAAGCGAAGAGGGGAAGGGGACTACTTTTACCATCACCCTGCCCCTTCAAAACCCCTAACTTCTTAACCTTCTCCCCTCCGATGAGGTTCGAATTCTCAAGTGTAAAATTTTAGTCGTGTGGATGTTCTTTTAAAAACATTCCATCTCAAACTATTAAAGGCTACTTTTTTTTCAAGAGGGAGAGGAGGTCCTTCAGGATGGGAGAAAAGAGGATTGTTTCCATGACAGAGGAACAGGTTTTTATGCCCCCGGAAGAGATCAGGATGAAGGCCCATATCAAAAATATGGAGGATTACAGAAAACTGTATCAGAGATCGATCCAAGACCCGGAGGGGTTCTGGGGAGAGCTGGCGGAGCAACTGGACTGGTTTAAGAAATGGGATAAGGTCATGGAATATGACTTTCATAAGCCGGAGGTCCAGTGGTTTACCGGCGGGAAACTCAATGCGAGCTATAACTGCCTCGACCGGCACCTCAATAGCTGGAGGAGTAACAAGGTGGCGTTGATCTGGCAGGGGGAGCCTCTTGAGGAGAACCGGATCTTCACCTATCAGCAGCTTCACTATCATGTCTGTAAGTTCTCCAATGTCCTGAAGCGATTCGGGGTCAAGAAGGGAGATCGCGTGACCCTCTACCTTCCCATGATCCCCGAGCTTCCCATTGCGATGTTAGCCTGTGCGAGGATGGGTGCCATTCACAATGTCGTCTTCGGGGGGTTCAGCTCTGAGGCCCTTCGGGATCGGATCAATGACTGCGGGTCGAAGGTCCTGATCACGGCGGACGGTTACTATCGGAGTGGCCGTATCGTTCAGAACAAAATCAATGCGAATGAGGCGCTCAGGGGATGTCCCGGAGTGGAGAAGGTGATCGTGGTCAAACGGCTGGGGATCGATGTGCCGTTTCAAAAGGAAAGGGATGTGTGGTGGCATGAGGAGATGGCAAGGGAGGATATTAAGCTTGACTGCACTCCGAGCCTCATGGACGCAGAGGACATCCTCTTTATTCTCTATACCAGCGGGAGCACAGGAAAACCCAAAGGGGTCATCCATACCACCGGAGGATATCTCCTCTTTGCCTACCAGACACTGAAATGGGTTTTTGATATCAAGGAAGAGGATGTCTTCTTCTGCACAGCGGATATCGGATGGGTGACAGGCCATAGCTATGTGGTTTACGGGCCCCTTGCCATGGGCGCCACCACCCTGATGTTTGAGGGTATCCCCACCTATCCCAACCCGGACCGGTTTTGGGAGATCGTAGAGAGGTATAAGGCGACGGTCTTCTATACCGCCCCCACTGCGATCCGTGCCCTGATGAAAGAGGGAGAGGGATGGGTGAAGAAAAGAGGCATTTCAAGTTTGAGAATACTCGGTTCGGTGGGCGAACCCATCAACCCGGAGGCCTGGAGATGGTATTACAAGTATGTGGGTCAGGAGAGATGTCCGATCATGGATACCTGGTGGCAGACCGAGACCGGAGGTTTTTTAATCAGTCCTCTCCCTGTCACTCCCCTCAAACCCGGATCCGCCACTTTCCCCTTTCCGGGTGTTTTGCCGAAGATCTTAAGAGAGGATGGGAGCGAATGCGATCCGGAGGAAGGAGGTTCCCTCGTCATCGCCCGGCCCTGGCCAGGGATGCTGAGGGGATTCTGGAATGATCCGGAGAAGAAGAGGTTCAGGGATACTTATTTTTCAATCTTCCCGGGATACTATTTCACAGGGGATGGGGCAAAGAAGGATCAGGAGGGCTATTTCTGGCTCATGGGGAGAATTGATGATGTGATCAATGTCTCCGGCCATCGGATCGGAACGGCCGAGGTGGAGAGTGCCCTGGTCTCTCACCCTTCCGTTGCTGAAGCCGCAGTGATTGGTATCCCTCATGAGGTTAAAGGACAGGGGATCTATGCCTTTGTCACGCTGAAGAGCGGGATCATGGGGGATGAGAAATTGCGCATGGAGCTTCTGGCCCATGTGAGAAAGGTCATTGGTCCCATTGCCACACCGGATAAACTCCAATTTGCGGATTCCCTGCCCAAGACAAGAAGCGGAAAGATTATGAGGAGGATCCTGAGAAAGATCGCAGAGGGAAAGATCGAGGAATTGGGCGACACCTCCACCCTCACTGACCCCGGCGTCGTGATTCAGCTCGCAGGAGAGAGATTATAAAGAGGGAGGGAGATGACCTTCTCCATCGCCAGGCTGAACAGGCTTCCAAAGGAGGAGAGGAACCGAATCTACCTTCAGCTCGTCCCTCCCTCCCTGTTTAAAAACTTTCACATCGACCCCAGGACATTGTTA
>CAZXMB010000102.1:0-11120 GCA_964641715.1 uncultured Syntrophaceae bacterium | reverse complement strand
AGGTATGAGAGGATACGGTTCAATATATCAATAAGACCTTCAAAAATCTCAGCCGGACCGTTATAAATTATAGTTGAAAGAAATCTTTTGTCAAAGAAATTCTGGATATCGTATTTAAGAACTGACCAAACGTATTTAATATTCCCCCAATAATTCCTTCCCATTATAATCTTTTACCAGTCAAAGGCACGCAAAAGGGGGACTGAGCGGGTTCCCCCGGGTTTCAAATTCCCCACTTGGGTGGGGACCTCTTGCAATAAATCCAATTAGAAGTCACAATTCATTCTATGAAAAACCCGAAGGAGAATGTTGAAAAGGTTAAGGCCCTTTGTGATCAGTGGGGAGCTTCCCTCTTTGGGGTGGCCGATCTTCATCAATTGGAGAGAGACCAGGTTCTTCTCCCCTCTCGTTTAATCGACCAACTTCCCTTTGGTCTTTCCATTGCTTTTCATCTCTCGGATGCAGTCCTCGAAGAAATTGAAAACCAACCCACCCCTCTTTACTTCCATCATTACCAGAGGGTCAATATCCTCCTGGACACTATCGGTTTGGAGGTGACCTCAGCCATTCAGAAGCTTCGATATCAGGCCTTACCCATTCCGGCCTCTCAGATTGTGGACTGGAAGAGACAGAAGGGCCACCTCTCCCATAAACAGGTGGCCAGGCTTGCCGGGTTGGGCTGGATGGGACGAAACAATCTCCTTGTGAATCAAGAATTCGGTTCAAGGATTCGCCTGGTCACCATTCTCACGAATCTGCCCCTCGAAAAGAACTCGCCCTCTTCCATGAATTGCGGTTCCTGTCGGGCCTGCCTTTCGGTCTGCCCGGCGGGAGCCATCGCAGAAAGACAGGAAGATTTCGATCACCTCCGTTGTCACGAACAGTTGAAGACCTTTTCTAAAACCCTCCATTTCAGCCATCATATCTGTGGCATCTGCGTGAAAGCCTGTCGAGGGCAGAGATAATCCATTGGAATAATGGAATAGTGGAACAATGGAATGATGATAAGTTAAGGTTAAAACATGACTTCCTCCTTTGGCTCTAAACCCATTATTCCAATCTTCCAACCTTCCAATATTCCAGTGTGCTGACAGCAAGATAAAGCTCATATGGGCGAATCCTCTATCCAGGTTCAAAAAGATTACGATGCGATCGTGGTTGGTGGAGGTCATGCCGGAATTGAGGCCTCCCTGGCCTGCGCCCGGATGGGCCACCCTACCCTTCTCATCACCCAGAAGATCGAACAGATCGGTTATATGTCCTGCAACCCTGCTATCGGCGGCCTGGCAAAGGGGCATCTGGTTAAAGAAATGGATGCCATGGGCGGAGAGATGGCAAAGGCGACGGATGAAACAGGGATTCAGTTCCGTCAGCTCAACACGGGAAAGGGCCCTGCGGTACGCTCCTCCAGGGCTCAAGCCGACCGCCAGGCTTACCGACTTCGAATGATCAGGACCGTGGGTGCCCAGGCAAATCTCACTGTCCAGGAGGGGACCGTTGAAGAGATCCTCACTGAGGGGGATCGGGTCATCGGAGTCAGAACGGATTCAAATCAATCCATCCTAACCCAAACCCTCATCCTTGCTCCCGGAACGTTTATGAACGGTCTCATTCATATCGGCCTGACCCATTTCCCCTCCGGAAGAATGGGCGATCCCCCTTCCATCGGTTTATCAAATTCACTGAAGCAACTGGGTTTTCGAATGGGAAGGTTAAAAACTGGGACCACTCCGAGGCTTGATGGCAGAACGATCGATTTCAAGAAACTCACTCCCCAGTATGGGGATGAACCCCCCATTCCTTTCTCATTCTCCACGGAGAAGATAGAGTGTGATCAGGTGCCCTGTTATATCACCTACACGAATCCCGTAACCCACGAAATTATTAAGAGCGGCCTTGATCGCTCCCCGCTTTACTGCGGAATCATCAAGGGGATCGGCCCCAGATATTGCCCTTCAATCGAGGATAAGGTGGTCCGTTTTGCAGATAAGAAAAGACACCAGATCTTCCTGGAACCCGATGGCAGAAACACAAACGAGATCTATCCGAATGGAATATCAACCAGCCTCCCTCTGGACGTCCAGGTCCGGATGCTGAGATCCATTGACGGGCTTGAACAGGTGGAGATCCTCCGGCCGGGGTATGCAGTGGAATATGATTTTGTTGACCCTACTGAACTCCGACCTTCCCTTGAAACGAAAAGGATCCGTGGGCTCTTCCACGCCGGCCAGATCAACGGAACCTCCGGTTACGAAGAGGCAGCCGCTCAGGGGCTCATCGCTGGTATCAATGCCTCCATGTATATTCAGCACAGGGATCCGGTTATCCTGAAACGTTCCGATGCGTATATCGGCGTATTGATCGATGATCTGGTGACGAAAGGGACTTCCGAACCCTATCGTATGTTCACCTCCCGGGCAGAATATCGTCTCCATCTGAGGGAGGACAACGCGGATTTGAGGTTGAGGGAAAAAGGGCATGAGATCGGACTGGTGAGAGAACCGGAATACCAAACCTTTCTTAAGAAGAGGGCAGTAATTGAAAAGACCCTTTTAACCATTTCTGAAAGGAAAATCACCCCGGCTGAAGAGAACAATAAAATCCTCCATCAATGGGGGAGCGCCCCATTGAAGAAGGAGTCCTCCCTGAGAGAGATCTTGAAAAGGCCTGAAATCCATTTCGAGCACCTCTTCCAATGGGAACAGGGCCTTAAAAACCTGGGGAAGGAAGTGCGCGAACAGGTTGAGATTCAGGTGAAGTACGAGGGTTATATCAAAAGGCAGTCAGAGCAGATCGAACGGTTTAAAAAGCTGGAAGAGGTAAGCCTCCCCGAAGGTTTTGATTTTCGTTCGGTGATTGGACTCTCCACGGAGGTGCTGGAGAAACTCACAAAAATCAGGCCCGTCTCCTTAGGCCAGGCCTCCCGAATCTCCGGGGTGACCCCTGCGGCCATCTCCATCCTCATGGTCAACCTGAAGAGACAGGGTTATCTCTAATAAAGGGGATATCATTTCCCCTCACCCGCCACAAAGGCCTCAGATGACCAGAATATTTAACCCCATTTTGAAAAACTGATCCGCCCACCGTCTTCCTTTTCAAAAGTTCCTTCTTCCCGACATAAAATTGGTATGATTCCAATATTTTTCTGGACTTTTGGGGGCCATTTTATAAAAATAATGTCGTCCAATTCGGTCAGGAGGTCAGCCATGCTCAACAGTAAAAAAATATTTACGTTATTAGGTCTAAATCTGAAAGGAGGATCAATGGGCAATCAGCTTTCCAATCTCCTCTGCTTTATTTTGGGGCCGATTCTTCTTACGATATTGCCTGCCATTGCCATTTCGGAGACCCTGTCATTGTCTCTAACCGATGCCATCACCACAGCCTTAAAGGAGAATAAGATCATCAACTATTATTATATCGGCAAGGAGATCGCTGACCGAAGGGTGGATTTCGAAAAAGCCATCTATATCCCTAACCTGAATCTGATGGGCTTAACCGAAAGGTACGGTTGGGATTCCTTAACCCTTAATAATTACCATAAGCGTATCGTCGATAGTTACCAGGTCTCATTGAGCCAAAAGAATTCTCTGGGCGGTACTTCCTCTATTAACTTCTCAACCGATAGAGATAGTTATATTTTCAATATCCCGAGGATCTACGAAAAGGAATATACCTCCAGCATCTTTTTAAAATACGAACAGCCTCTCCTGAAGGGCTTTGGACAAAACATGACCAATTTGAATATCGATAAGGCCAAGATCAATAAGGAGTTGGCCTTCCAGAAATTTGAAGATATGAAATCGAATATTCTGTACAATGTCTTCCGGGATTATTTTTTACTCTATCGTGCCACGGAGGAATTAAGATTAGCCAGGGAGATTAGGAAGAATACAGAAGAGATCTACAACATCGTTAAGGAAAAGGTGGAGATGCGCCGGCTTTCCATGACAGACCTCCATAAAATGGAGGCTTGGCTTCATATACAAGACAAAGAGATACTCGAGCTGGAATTCAAAAGATGGCAAAGGCAGAATCAATTGCTGCTCTCAATCTATAACGAAGCCAGAGGAGACTCCATTAAGAAGATTTTTCTATTAAATACTCCTGATGAGGTGATTCGAAATTATAAAGAACCTCCTCTTTCAGAAACGAAGATGAAAACGGAAAATAATGATTTTGAGCTGCTTCAATATAAAAATGATTTGAAACTCTATGAAAAAGATATGCAAAAGGCACTAAATGATTTTAAACCCGATCTGACTCTATCCATGGAATTAGGTGCGGAAGGTTATGATTTCAATAGGAGATCGAAGTCCATCAGTGACATTAACCCGGATAATTACCGGGTCATTTTACAGGGGATCCTTTCCCTTCCAATCATCAACACCTCTGCAAAAAGCAAATGGCTGGAGGTAAAAGGCCAGATTGAACAGACCCATATCCAGATATCCAACCGCCGAAACCTGATTGAAAACAGCGTTAACGAATTATATAATGACCTCGAAATGGTGAGGAAAAAAGGGGAATTAAATGAGAGGATTGTGGCCCTTTCGAAACGGAATCTCGAAAATGAGATAGAGAAACTGGTCCGGGAAAAAAGTACAGTTTTGAATACCCTGGATTATCAGGCCAATCTGTCCAATGCAGAACTTGACATGTTGGCGACAAAGATAGATTATATGCTTATTTTAGGTACTTCCTATCTTTATCGTAGAGAGATGGAAGTCTTTACGAACGGATTAAAGGGAAGTCAAATGAAGTGAGGGATTGGATTCTGATGGATGAAAAAAGCCTTTCAGAATTTTTAAGAAAAGTGCCCCTCTTCTCGATCTATACCGATGAAGAGTTAGTGGAATTGGCGAAGGCGGTTAAGCTGGAATCGATTAGTGCTGGGGAGACTGTTTTCCAACAGGGGGAGCCGGGTGACAGGTTCTATGTGGTCTATGGTGGAAAAATACGAATATTAAAAACAGACAATGGCAAAGAAATCAATCTGGGAGTCCGAATCAGGGGCGACCACTTTGGAGAGGCCGCCCTGATCACGGATCAACCCCGGATTGCTACAGCCCGTGCCATTGAAGAGAGTGTTCTCCTCTCCATCGACAGAGAATCATTTAACCAATACGTCTTCTCTAAACCAGAGCTAAGGGAATATTTTGATAAATTTATTCGATTTACATCTATTCACGGGTTTCTAAAAACCTGCACCGATCTCTCCTCCATTCCCCCGCAGGACTTAAAGGAACTGGTTCGCCATCTGAATTCCGAATTCTATAAAGAGGGAGAGGTCGTTTTCAGACAGGGAGCGGACCCGGATAAATTTTATCTGATCGAAAGCGGTAAGGTGAAGGTAGTCCGCTGGGAGGATCAAAAACAGGAAATCGTAAACTTTCTACGGGAGGGTGACTTTTTCGGAGAAAAGGCACTGGTCGAAGAGAAAAAACGTTATGCGGATGTGGTCTGTCTCACGGATTGCCATCTGTTCTCCTTGACCAGAGAGGCTTTCAACGAATTGATCATTAAGTCTCCAAAAATAAAAAAAGTTATTGAAGACAGAATCAAGTCCTATTTAACCCTCAGGCCCCCTATCCCTTACCAGGAAATGATCAAACAGGAATTGGCGGCTTTAAAAAAGATCGAGGTTGAGGAAAAGCTTCCAGAGGAAGAAATTAAACCCACCGAAGAGAAAAAAAGGTACTTTAAGAAGCTCACTTCCTTCTACTACCAACATATCTCCTTTCCTTTTATCATGCAGCATGACCAGACGACCTGCGGAACAACCTGTATTATGATGATTTCGAAATATTACGGTAAGAATTTCTCTTCGAGCAGGCTTCGGGAACTCGCCCATGTCGACCTCAGCGGTTCCTCTCTGGCAAATCTCGCCTCGGCCGCCGAGCAGCTGGGCTTTTCCACACGAGGGATGAAATTGGATTATGAGACCCTGATGTCGATTCCCCTCCCCTGTATCATTCACTGGCAAGGGTTCCATTATATTGTGGTCTACCGTGTCAATAAAGATTATGTATGGGTGTCTGACCCGGCCCTCGGGCTCCGCAAATATACCAGGGACTATTTCACTAAGAATTGGAATGGGATCACTCTCATCCTCGAACCCACGCCTAAATTTGAGAAGGCAGAAGAAGATCGTTCGTCTCTTAAAAATTTTATTCAATTCATTCAACCTTACAAATTGATCCTTTTCGAAATCTTCATTGCCTCGCTCCTTCTGAATATCTTTGGCCTTGCGACCCCTATCTTCACCCAGAATATTGTCGACAAAGTCCTGATGCACCGGAATGTTTCGATGCTCAACATCATGCTCATTGGGATGCTCATTGTCCTGATCTTCAGGATCCTGACGATGATCGTCCGCCAGTATCTCATTATCCACACCAGCATGAAGATCGACCTGAGGATGCTCATCCTCTTCTACAAGCACATGCTCGCCTTACCTCTGGGCTATTTCAAGGTGCGAAAGATCGGCGATTTCATCACCCGTTTTGGCGAGAACATGAAGATAAGAAACTTCCTGACCAATACCGCTTTGACCCTCGTGCTGGATGTCATCCTGATCATCGTCTACCTCTCCCTGATGTTTTATTACAATATCCAGATGACCATCCTGGTCCTTCTCTTCATTCCCATTTTTAGCATCATGACTTTGCTTTTTACCCCGATCCTGAAGCGGTTGAACATTGATTCCTTCACCGCCCGTGCGGAATCGGAATCGCATCTGATCGAATCGATCAATGCGATCGATACGATTAAGTCCATGAACATCGAGTATCCCACCCGATGGAAATGGGAGGATAAGTTTATCAAGACTTTAAACATCGATTTCAAACTCTTCAATACAGCGATGTACTTCCATTCGATAGGAGACTTTGTCGGGACTCTGAGTTCTACCCTCATCCTCTGGTATGGGGCCAATAAGGTGATGGATGGGGCACTGAGCGTCGGCGAATTGATGGCCTTCATGGCCCTGATGGGAAGTGTGATTACTCCCATTAACCGAATCATTACCTCCTGGGACACGCTCCAGCAGACCCTTGTCTCCGTGGACCGGCTAAATGATGTCTTTACGGCTAAGACTGAATTTCCTGAGTCCACGGAGGAGGCAACTGGGATTGTTCTTAAGGAACCGAAGGGGGAACTTCTATTTGAAAATGTCTATTTCAGATATGGAGGGGATGACGATCCTTATATCCTATCGAATATCAACCTCAAAATCGATCCCGGCCAAACCGTGGCAGTGGTCGGACGAAGCGGGTCAGGCAAGACCACACTGGTCAGGTTGCTCTCGCGTTTTTATGATGTGACAGAGGGTAAAATCATGATCGATGGCTGTGATATCAAGAATTTGAATCTCTCGCACCTGCGCCGATTGGTCGGATTTGTCCTTCAGGAAAATTTTATCTTTAACGGAACGATACGTGAAAATATCTCCCTGGGCGATCCCGAAGAGACCATGGAGAAGGTGATCGAAGCCGCCAGGCTTGCCAATGCCCATGACTTCATCACCAATCTCGCTCTGGGTTATGAAACAAAGGTTGGGGAAAGCGGGCTTCAGCTTTCGGGAGGGCAGAAACAGAGGATAGCCATTGCCCGTGTGCTCTATTCAAAGCCAAGGATCATCGTATTTGATGAGGCAACGAGTTCACTCGATACCGAGTCCGAGCAGGCGATCCAGAAGAACCTCTCCACCATTTTAAAGGATAAGACAGCCATCATTATTGCCCACCGGCTCAGCACGGTGAGGAATGCGGACCGGATCGCGGTCATCGATAATGGCGAGATCGTTGAACAGGGGACTCACGAAGAACTGATGGAGAAGAAAGGATTATATCATTATCTCAATCACCAGCAACTGGGTCTGTAAGGGTTAAATTCTCATGGAAGAAAAAAAGAAAAACGGCCAGGAAATTGAATCCCCTGAAATGATTCAGGTCTCTCCGGTGGAATCCCCCTCAGAAAATTTCCTTGTCACCGAGCATCTCCAGAGGATGCCCAGCCTCTTCTCAAGGGGTCTGCTCTACCTGATGATCCTGATCATCATCGTCGCATTTGTCTATATCGTGGTCAGTAAAATTGATATTGTGGTCGAGTCACGCTCTGTGGTCCGCCCCTTATCTCATAAGATCAATATCCTCTCTGACAGAGACGGATATATCGAAAAAATATTTATTTCCGAAGGTCAGGAGGTGGACAAAGGCAGCTCCCTTTTTCTCATCCGTTCAAAGGAAGCGCTCACCTACCGGTCAAAAGTAGATGAACTTCGCACCTCCATCCCTCTTAAAAAAGAATACTATGATACGAAAATCGCATCAATCCAGGATGAGTTAAGACAACTGGAAAACGAACACAGCAAGACTATCAGTGTGAAAAGGTTAAAACTCGACCAGAATTATTTATCCCTCCGTTCGATTGAGTCGGATCTCGTTTACTGGCAGAGGGAGATGGAAAACCTTGCCAAGGAGTTCGAGGATGTAAGAATTTTGTTTGAAAAACGCCTCACCTCCATCGGGGAATATAACAGTATTAAAAGCCGAGTGGAACGTGCCCGCACAGAAATGGAGAAGCTTTTTTCACAGAAGAATATCACCCTTAAAGAGAATAAAATCCTTGAGGAAGAAATTGAGGAAGCAAAATCCTCCTATTTGAATAAGAAGAAGATTTTTGAAAAGGAGGTGAGAAATTTACAATTGGAGAAGGCCTCCACTCTTCAATCCATGCAGAGCGAGATGGAGCGGAGTGAGAAGATGCTATCAATTAAGGATAGTTCCTCCATTGGCAAAAGGGACGAGAAAGAAAAAGGAAATTTGATCCAGGCAGAAAAATCTGGTATCATATCGGAGCTTTATTTCAGGAACACAGGGGATTATGTCAGAGTTTCCGATTTGCTCTGTACCATCGTTCCATCGGGCAGCCCCCTTTATATGGATATCACCGTCGCCAATAAAGATATCGGATTTATCGAAAAGGACACAGAGATCAAATACAAATTTGACGCCTTCCCCTATACCGATTATGGGATTTTAAAGGGTAAGGTATTGGCAATCTCCCCTTCGGCTGTTGAAGATAAGAATCTGGGTTTCGTCTATCGTATTCAGGGATCCCTGGATCAGACCTATTTTGAAATCAAAGGGAAGAGATATCCGATGAAGGTGGGCATGACCGCAACGGCTGAACTCGTCACAGAGAAGAAAAGTATCTTTTCGATGTTATTTAAAAAACTGAAGGATTAAATACTTTACTTGAAGGAGGGAAAAGCTTGGAGATTAACTACGTTAAGGGGAAAATCAAGCCAGAAGAAGTCATCAAATTTCTTGCCCTAACTGGCCATTTTTTTAATATCTTGTCTGAAATCGTCAAATACAAAGAGGTGGTGAAAAAGGCTAAAGAGTTAGGATTGGCGGTTTCCGATGACGAGCTCCAGGAGTTTTCAGACCAATACCGGGCGACCCGAGGCCTTTATTCCAGCGATGAGATGCTCAAATTCTTAAAGATTAATGGCCTTACGGAAGATGACTTCGAGTCATTTTGCGAAACAACGATCCTCCTGATGTTTCTCAAGAACCATCTTGCCACGGGAAAGAAAATCGAAGAGTATTTCATCAATAACCGATCTCAATTCGACCAGGCAAGAACCTCAATCCTTTTAGTTAAGGAGAAAACCCTGGCAGATGAAATCATGATTCAGGTCAATGAGGAAGGTGAGGATTTTCATCAACTGGCAAGAAAACATTCGATCGACGAAACCACCCGATATTCAGGCGGTTATATCGGGAATGTCTCCCGTGACATGCTCTCACCCGAGGTCTCAGCCAGGGTTTTTAATGCAAAGCCGGGTGATGTGCTCGGTCCATTTGAACGGGAGGGTTTATTTCAATTAATTCTGGTGGAGGAGGTGATGAGAGCAGAGCTAAATGATGAGATGAAAGAGGCGATTAAGGAAAAGATTTTTGTAGAATGGGTATCTCAATTTTTAAAAGATGGCATTACCATTACGCCTTAAGGGAGGCAAGAAGAGGAGGGAGTTGTCATGGCAAAGAACGAAATCGAAATCGCTGTAGCAGAGGTGGTTGATTATTTAAGAATGACAGGCCGGTTTTCACCAGCGCTTCGTGATGTGGTCCATAGAAAGATTACTGCAGAGGCTGCCAAAAAATCCAAAATAAAGGTTTCCAATGGAGAACTCCAAAAGGCAGCCGATACCTTCCGTGCAGCCAATGGTTTGAACAAGGCCAGTGATACAGAGCGATGGCTCAAATCGAATGGCATTACTCTGGAGGCCTTTGAAGATTTTCTTGAGATTAATCTCTTGATCAATAAATTTAAGGATGCCCTCGAAAAGAAGACCGCCAAGGGCAAATACTTGACCTCTCCAGGAGTAAAAGAATCCGTCAAAGAGATGATCTATCAAGACTGGCTCGCTAAAGCGATGAAGTAAGTTCCTCCTGTCGGATTTGATGAAAAAAGGGATGGTTCTATTTTTTATTAGAACCATCTTTTTTTAAAATTTTTTAAAATTCCGTAATTATTTAATATTACAGAACAAAATATAGTTTTTTAAAACTTTCAAAAAAGACTTGACAAATTAATTTATTTTGGTATAAAATAATCAAATTAATCAAAATGATTGAAAGGAGGATGTACTTATGGCACGGATCAAGATTAAGGATTTACTAAAGGATAAGAAAATCAGCAAGGAGGAGTTAAAGAGAATTAAAGGCGGGGCTTATGAGGTGTTCATAAAACTCGAACCCACCTCCCAAGGGGAATGCCAAGATAAGGATCATAAGAGTGAAATAGATTTATTATCTTATCCATATCCAACAAGATAAATGGTCCAAGTGGTCTCTTAGCAGAATCATTTTCAAACTGGAGAAGTCTGTAAAGGTTTAGATTATCTGTTTACGATTAGATCACTTGGGGAAATAAGGTGAGCTATATGACGCTTCAAAGAATAATGGAGGGACTTCCAGAGGTCTATCAAAATTTCCTCCCCAGATTTTTTAAAAATAATATCCCAAGGGAGACTGCTGCTACCTGTGAAGATTGTGCCATGTGGGAAGACTCAGGGCCAGGTTTTCCGGGGGGAGTCTATTTTTCAA
>CAZXMB010000101.1:2648-11459 GCA_964641715.1 uncultured Syntrophaceae bacterium | reverse complement strand
TAGAGAAAAAGTATCACTTTACCTCTTTGAAAAAGCTTCATAAAATCCCTCCTAGCCTCCCTTTGCCAAAGGGAGGAGTAATGATCCCCCTTTATAAAAGGGTAGGGGCGGCTTCGGTCGCCCTCTAGAAAGGGAGGCTGAAGCCTCCCCCACCCAGTGGCCGCCGCTTCACTAAAGCATTGCAAACCCCCCTTACATTATCAAACAGAATGATGGACAAATTTGAATTTTTGGTAAGACTTTGTGCCTGCTAATGGTTTTCTTTAAATATCAATAAGTTAATTAATATCTCTGTTATCATTTTGACAATATGTCTAAATTATTCAGGGTAAGTTCCGGGTTATAAAATGGAATTTATATTTAAATTCAATCAGTTAGAAATTAATTATTTTAGGCTTTTTTAGGTATGGAACTTGCTTATTAATTAATTTATAAAAATTAATTTTCAAAGGAGATGAAGATGGGTTCGATGATGTTTGAGTTAGCTTCACTCAATTTATTCACCATTTTCCTGATTGTCTTTTGCGCTTTTGGTTTTATAAGGTTGTTTAAAATCTATCTTGAGGATTGATGAGGTGTGAGATGAACGCAAGCCCAGTCGCTGGTGTTTTCGAGGTAAAAGAAGAGGTGAAAAAGGTCGAGATCAATATCCAGAGAGTCGCTGAGTTGGTTCTGGTTTTCACCAATATGTTTTTCATCTCTTACTTTTTCCTGAAACTGTTTCACCTTGTTTAGATAGCTCTCTTCATAAAACAATTCCGGTCCCAGCCTCCTTCAACTCCTGAAAGGCGATTGTTTCCGTTGGAACAATCGCCTTTTCTTTTGTGGGGTCCCGCAAAAGGTTATTGACTTTTTTTATAAATCATTTACTCTCCATATAGAGAAGCGAAGATGGATTCTGATAACCAAAGGATTTGGGTTTTAGTTTTTGCAAGTGGTGATGCGAAGGGGGGAGGCTCCGGGTTTCAGGAGCTGGTTGAGTTTTCACGGACCGATCCGCCTGTTCTTGACGCTCAGATCGCCGGGGTCATTTCCAATCATGAGCACGGGGGGGTTCGTAAAAGGGCGGATGCGCTTCATATCCCTTTCGAGTGTTGGCCCGGACCTTTTGATGCCGAGGGATACCGCTCCTTCGTTGAAAAGTATGGGGCTGACTTTGTCATGTGCTCCGGATGGTTGAAGTTCGTAAGGGGGCTCGATCCTGCGAGGACAGTCAACATCCACCCGGGACCACTTCCACGGTTCGGGGGGCCTGGAATGTTCGGGCATCATGTCCACGAAGCCGTCATGGCTGCTTACCGCCGGGGAGAAATAAAGCAGAGCGCGGTGACCATGCATTTTGTTGACGAGAATGCCTATGATCACGGCCCCATTATCTTCCAGATGCCGGTGCTGATCAGACCTGACGATGACGCCGGGACACTGGCTAAAAGGGTGAACGAAAAAGAACGCGCCTGGCAGAGTTATATTTTAAATCTGGTCGTCCATCGCCATATCTATCTCATCAATGGACAGGTCTTTTACGAAAGCAGTTTGATAAAAAGGCTGTTTTATTAAGAGGGGTAAAGGAGAGCCATGTACCACTTTTTCCTGTGCAGAGATGAACATCTGGAATACTGCTTCAATGTGGAGGCGTCCGGCCCTTTAAATTCAGAGGAGCTTTTGATTTTAAGACAGATCCTGGCTGATGGTTTTGTATCGGAAAGCATATCCACCCAACCGATTCAGCCTGAGGGACGCAGGGGAGTGGAACTCGGCCCACGGATGAATTTCGCAACTGCCTATTCAACCAACCTCGTCGCCATTTGCCATACCTGCGGGCTTGAGAAGGTCGTTCGAATTGAGCGTTCCAGGCGATATTACCTTCCCCCGGAGGTGGATCAGGAACGTTTTATCCGGGAACATCATGATCGAATGACCGAATGTGTGTATGATCGTCCGCTGGACACCTTCGAATCCGGAATTGAACCGGAACCTGTTTTTAAGGTCCCTCTTCTGGAAAAGGGGCCGGACGCCCTTACGGAGATACCCGGACTTGCGATGGATGAGTGGGACAGGAATCTCTACTATGATTATTTTGTCAGGGGAGAGGGAAGAAACCCAACGATCGTTGAAATAAGAGATCTGGACAACGCAAACAGCGAGCACTCACGGCACGGGTATTTCAAAGGCAAACAGATCATCAATGGAGTCGTGATGCAGGAAACGCTTCTAAATATCGTCAAATCGACTTTAAAAGCAAATCCATCCAACAGCCTCATTGCCTTCAAGGATAATTCAAGCGGGATCCAGGGGTATGACTGCTGGACGATTCTCCCCGAACAACCCGGCAGACCTTCGCCTTTCAAGAAGGAGAGGGTACATTACCATATCATTTTTACAGCGGAGACACACAATTTTCCGACCGGAGTCGCACCTTTCCCCGGTGCTGAAACAGGCACGGGAGGCCGGATCCGTGATATTCAGGCCACCGGCAGGGGGGGGCTCGTCGTTGCCGGATCAGCGGCCTACTGTGTGGCTAATTTACTGATCCCCGGCTACGATCTGCCATGGGAAGACAGGAGGTCCATTTATCTACCGAACCTGGCTTCTCCTCTCACCATCGAAATCAGGGCGAGCGACGGGGCAAGTGATTATGGCAACAAGTTCGGTGAGCCAGTCATTTTAGGTTTTACCCGTTCCTTTGACCAGAGGCTTCCGAACGGAGAACGCTGGGCGTGGATTAAGCCGATTATGTTCACGGGCGGGATCGGGCAGATCGATGCCCGGCATGTTGAGAAGGAAGAAGCTCAAAAAGGACTGCTGATCGTTCAGGTCGGCGGCCCGGCTTATGGCATCGGGGTGAGCGGAGGCTCTGCCTCCAGCAAACTCCAGGGCGAGAATGTGGAAGAACTTGATTTTAATGCGGTCCAGCGTGGCGATGCCGAGATGGAACAGAAGATGAACCGAGTGATTCGAGCCTGCATTGAGATGGGTGACCGGAGCCCGATTATCAGTATCCATGACCAGGGAGCGGGTGGACCTGCCAATGTCCTGAAGGAGCTGGTCGAAAAAGCCGGGGGCAAAATCGAACTCCGACGGATCAGGTTAGGGGACCCGACGCTGCCGGTGCTCAAAATCTGGATCGCCGAATATCAGGAACGATGTGGTTTCCTGATCCCGGTTGAGAGGATTGAAGAATTCAGATCCCTCTGCGAAAGGGAGAAGGTCAATTGCGAAATCCTCGGGGAAGTGACAGGAGATGGCCGGTTCGTGGTCCATGACGAGAGGAATGATTCAACCCCTGTCAATCTTAATCTCGAAAAGGTTTTAGGCAATATGCCGCAGAAGACGTTCCGGGATGAAAGAATAGACCCTTTACTTAAACCCCTTGAATTACCGGATCCATTGCCTGTGGAAGAGGCCCTGTCTCGTGTTCTTCGTAACCTTTCGGTCGGATCCAAGAGATTTCTGACCAATAAGGTGGATCGAAGTGTCACCGGATTGATTGCACGGCAACAATGCTGTGGCCCGCTTCAACTCACGGTCGGCGATGTGGCGGTCATCGCCCAGAGCCACTTCGGATTAACAGGAGCCGCCACCTCGATCGGGGAGCAACCGGTTAAAATGCTGGTCAGCCCGAAGGCAGGGGCTCGGATGGCGGTCGGAGAGGCGCTCACGAATATCGTATGGGCGAAGATCAGCGGATTGGAGGATATCAAGTGTTCGGCCAATTGGATGTGGGCACCCAAGCTTTCGGGCGAAGGAGCGGCCCTTTACGATGCGGTGGCCGCAATGAGGGATCTGATGATCCGGCTGGGTATTGCGGTGGATGGGGGAAAGGACAGTCTTTCCATGGCAACCCGGGTGGGAGAAGAGATTGTGAAGTCCCCCCGGGAGCTTGTGATCTCCGCCTACGCCACGATGCCCGATATCACAAAGGTGGTTACTCCGGATATCAAAAAACCGGGTCAGAGCCAGCTCCTCTTCATTGACATCGCCCAGGGTCAGGCCCGGCTCGGAGGGTCGGTCTTAGCTCAGGTTTACGGACAGATCGGAAACGACTCTCCTGACGTGGATGATCCCGAGATGCTTAAAAACGCCTTTCGTGCCATCCAAAAGTTGATCTCGGAGAATTTAATCCTCTCAGGACATGACATCAGTGATGGAGGCCTGATCACGACGCTTCTTGAGATGGCGTTTTCTGGAAACTGCGGGCTCAAAATCCGGATGGAAGGTCCATGGAGTCCCCTCGGGAGGCTTTTTTCGGAAGAGCTGGGAGCTGTCATCGAATGTCCTGGGGCGGATGTCCGGAAGGCTTTGGAAATTCTCGATTCTTTTCATCTCCGCTCAAGCCTGATCGGGGAGGCCACAGAAGAAAAGAAGATTGTTATAACCTGTAATTTGAAGAAGGTCCTTGAAGCGGACATGCGTGTTCTTCGCCAGTGCTGGGAGGAGACGTCCTATCAGATCGAGCGGCTTCAGATGAATCCCCAGTGTGCCGATGAGGAGAGGGAAAATATCTTCGACCGGAAAGGCCCGGGTTACATCATCCCTTTCGAACCCCAGTTGACTCCGACCCATCTTCTCGAAGCGAAAGACAAACCGGAGGTGGCCATTCTCCGGGAAGAAGGAAGCAATGGAGACCGGGAGATGACCTCTGCCTTCTACCAGGCAGGCTTCCGGCCCTGGGATATCACCATGACCGATCTGATCCGGGGACGCGTGACGCTGGAGCGCTTCAGAGGGCTCGTTGCGGTCGGAGGATTCTCCTATGCGGATGTTCCCGAAAGTGCCAAAGGATGGGCGGCAGCGATCCGATTCAATGAAAGTTTGAAGAGGATGTTTGACGATTTTTACCGTCGTCCGGACACCTTCACGCTGGGGGTGTGCAACGGTTGCCAACTCTTTGCACTTTTAGGATGGGTCCCCTGGCCGGGAATCCCTGACCCAGAGCAGCCCCGTTTCGTCCAGAATTTATCCGGGCGCTTTGAATCCCGCTGGGTGACCGTAAAGATTTTAGAAAGCCCGGCGATCATGTTCAGAGGCATGGTTGATTCCATACTCGGAATCTGGGTAGCTCATGGCGAGGGAAGGGTTCACTTTCCAGACTCAAACCTGATGGATGAGGTCATCCGGAAAAAACTTGTTCCGGCCGTGTTTGTGAATGATGAAGGCCTCGCTGACGGAAGGACTCCGAAAGGCTATCCTTTCAATCCGAATGGGTCACCCTTCGGGATCACAGGACTCTGCTCGCCTGATGGCCGGCATCTGACTGTAATGCCTCATCCGGAGCGGGCTTTTCTGAAATGGCAATGGCCATGGATGCCTCAGGATCTGAACGACAGGCTTCAGGCCTCCCCGTGGATCCGGATGTTCCAGAATGCAAGAGAGTGGTGCAATAGATAATTACCAATAACCAAGCACCAATAACCAAATAATATCCAATATCCAAATTCCAATGACCTAAGATTTTGTTTGATTATTGATCATTGGAATTTATTTGGAGCTTGAGATTTGGTTATTGGAATTTTATTTTTAAGTTCATTTCATTATCCGAATGCCAAATTTTTAATTAGATTTGCTATGACGAAGTGGAAAACCTATGTTGTTGGATGGTGGAGGCTCTCACGGGTTCCTTTCCTTTCGGTGGGAATCCTTCCTTTGATCCTGGGGTTTGTTCTGGCATGGCGATGGGGCTATCAGGGTCCGCCAGGCCTCTACCTTTTTGCCTCCCTCACGGTCATTCTCATCATGTGGATGACCTATTATCTCGGTGAGCGAAATGATCTGGAGGGAGACCGGATCAACGAACATTTTAATGCCTTTTCCGGAGGGTCAAGGGTGCTGGTCAAAGGGCAGCTTCCTGCCCGGGCGGCCTTTTTCTTGGGTTATGGATGTATGCTCGGAGCCATGGCCATCGGTCTCTACCTCTATTTTCGTTACCGGACCGGTCCGTGGACCCTTCTCTTGGGAGGGGCGGGCCTCTTTTCTGGCTTCTTTTACTCAGAAAAACCTTTTCGGTGGTCCTATCGCGGGTGGGGAGAGATTCTCATCGGATTCTGTTATAGCTGGTTACCGATTGCAACCGGTTTCTATCTCTTCACCGGTTTCTTTCACCGGGAGATATTTTTCCTCTCCATTCCTGTCGGGCTCTCCATTTTTAATGTCATCCTGATCAATGAGTTTCCGGATGAAGAGGCGGATCGCACCATCGGAAAAAGAAATCTGGTGGTGCGGTTCGGGAAGGAGAGGATGGCCGATCTTTATATGGGACTCTCCGTCCTGCTGGGCCTCTCTCTGATCAGGGTGTTAGGGATATTCAGCAGGCCCTCTTTCTGGTTTCTTCTTCTGGCAGGGATTCCTCTTCTGCTCATTCTATGGAATCTCACACGGATCTGGAATGGAGAGAAATTAGATGTTAGAGGGATGGAGGCGCTCTGCAGAAACACCCTGCTCATCAATCTTTCCATCACCATGATTCTCACAATCCAGCAGAGCCTCGTCCCATCGGCACTCAGGAGGTAACCTTGGAACAGGTTCAATCCATCATCGAGAAGGTGAGAACGGATATCCAGGAGGGAAAGTCAGTTGAGGAAATTTCTCAATCCCTCCTCTCCCTTTTAGGGAAGGGGTTAGAAATTGCCGGAGAGGTGGCTGAGGGGCTGGCATTGATCCCGGATGTAAAGGTCGCTCACCTCCTTCATCGTATGCTCGAGGTTTATAATGAGAAGAGAGTCCGGAAGATCATCAAACGATCCCTTTACAGGCTGAAAAGCAGAGGAGTGGTTGCAGAAGAGATTTCCGCCGGCCCCAAGGGGTCGGTTCTCAGACCCTTAAGGGTTGAACCACCCAGAGGGTTCGGAAATGGCTACGATTTTTCATGGAATCGGTTTCTCATCCTCACCCTTCCCCGGCCCGGCAGAGGATGGATGGTCCTTCACGGGCTGATTAATGATACGAAGGGACTGGTCAATTTTTCCGGAGGAGAGATCTCAAGAAAAGAGTTCAGGAGTTTCTTCGATGAAGTTAAAAAGGCAAGCCCGACCCCTGTTGTGGAGATCGAGGCCTCCTATGCGGGTTTCCTTTTCACGGAGGCCTATCGATTAACCCTTGAGAAAGGGGAGGCACCCCCGCCGGATTACCTCCGGTTAAAGAGTGAGATCGAGAAGATCAAAAAGGAGTATGAGAGGCCATTGATCTATTCCTTCATCGAGGAGAGTGAGATCGATGGGGATGAGCGGATTTTGAGAAGGGGAGGGGAGCTTCTCAAAACAGATCTCTTTTACGGATGGATGATCGGAGGGGAAGAGATCAAACCCTATGCCGATGAGGTCTGGGAGGCGAGGGAGTCCAAGCTCGTCCTCAACCAGACTCAGAAGGAGGCTCGATTTCAGGAAATCTATCAGAGGGCACTTTCCGCCCTCTTCCCTGAGGAGAAGAGGGCGCTTTATCAGCGGAGGATGGAGGAGATGGCCTACCTCCTCTTCAGGTCGGGCAGGGAGGAAGAGGCAAAAGTTTCTCTGGCCGTTGCACTCGATCTAAAAAAACCGCCCCGCCTGCTTCAACCCAACCCTTTCCTCTATCAATGGGTCATCCATTCCATTCTGACCTTTTTATCAGAGACACATGAGAAGGAGGGGGAGTCCTCCCTGATTGTTAAACCGTAACCGGAATGGGTTCTCCCCTTTTACAAAGGAGGATCATTACTGCTCCCTTTGGCAAAGGGAGGCGGGGAGGGATTTTCTAAAAATTATGGCTCAATCAGGGTAATCATTAAAATGAAAAAGTGGCTAATCCTTGCAGGGGTTATTCTCTTCCTCTTTGTGGGAGGTTATCTCCTTCTCTCCTTCTATGCTGTAAAATTGATCGAGCCCCGGATTCAAAAGGCAGTAGGCCCCGGAATGACCTTCTCCGGCATTCAAATCAGAATGACCCATCTCTCCGTTTTAGGAATCCGGTATGAGGACCCCGGTTCGAAAAAACGGCTTCTTCAAATTGATGAGATCAGGATCTACCCCGATCTCTTTTCTTTTCTGAAGAAGAGGATGGAGATCCGGGAATGGAGGGTCCTGAAGCCCTCCTTCTTCTTTGAAAGATCGGAAGATGGGAAGATCATCGGTCCATGGATACCCATCCATCCGGAGGAGAAGGATAAAAAGGGTGCCTTTCAGGGGGAGAGAAAGGAGGAGAGCCCCTTCCGAATCAGGATCGAACGGTTTCGCATTTTAAAGGGGACAATCGATTTCAATGATCGAAAGGCGGGAGAGGTCCCCGGCCGGGTCCGGCTGAGAGATCTCGATCTCGATCTAAAAGATATTCACTATCCCATCCTCTCAACCCGATCTCCTCTTAAGCTGAAAGGAAAGATGATGGGAAAGGGCAAGGGAGGTGAGATCCATTCTCAGGGGTGGATCGACTTTAAAACCCTTGACATGAACCTGTCTCTCAAAGTCCGGGAAGTGGAGTTGAGAACCTTTGAGCCCTATTACCGGGAGAGGGTTTCGGCTGAGATCGAATCCGGTCATATCAATTTAGAGGCTCAGGTGATCGTAAAGGAGAGGATGATCGATCTACTCGCAAGGCTGGAGATTGCTGATCTTCTGATGAAGGAAGGAGGGACGGTTTTTTATGTCCCGGCGAAGACGCTCCTTCCTCTTCTGAAGGAGAATGAAAACCGGATCAGAACTTCCTTCCGCGTCAAAGGGAATTTGAATGATCCTCAATTTCAACTCAAGGAGGCCCTTCTGACTCAAATGGCCGTTTCACTTCTTTCGGGGCTCGGATTCCCGGTAAAAATAGCAGGAGAGGCCATTCCCAGAGAATCCGGGA
>CAZXMB010000101.1:0-2548 GCA_964641715.1 uncultured Syntrophaceae bacterium | reverse complement strand
GTGATGATCTCCTTATGATTTCCATCCGCTGGATTCTCACCCTTTTATCAACCCCTTTTTTCTGGAAGCCTGAAACTTCCCTTCTCCGGCCGAAGCGGATCGAATGGAATCCCTCCCTGATTCCAGAGACCATTCAGATAAAAGGCCACACCATTTTTTATGTCGTAAAAGGGGAGGGGAAACCTCTTCTGCTGATCCATGGCTTCGGGGCCGGGATCTGGGTCTGGGAGAGACAGATCGATATTCTCTCAAACCTCTACCGGGTTTACGCCCTGGACCTAATCGGCCATGGGTTCTCGGACAGGCCCAGGATAGAGTATCGCCCTGAAACTTACATCCATTTTTTAAGGGATTTCATGGATGGGTTAGGGATTGAGAAGGCCACGCTCATCGGGAATTCCATGGGAGGCGGGATTGCATGGGCCATGGCAATCTTCTTCCCTGAACGAGCAGACCGGTTAATCCTGATCGATTGCATTCCTCCTGATGTCTTGGACCGGGTGAGGAACGATTCCTTTAAGGCATTGGCAGCCATCAGGGATATTCCCCTGCTCCCCCGCCTTTTCATCGCAGGTCGAAATCGAAATTCGATTCGGCAGGTCTTAAGGGAATGTATTTTCGATTCCCGGCTCATCACTCCGGAGATCGTGGATCGTCAGAACCGGCTCTCCCAACTCAGAGGGACCACCCGGGTCCTCTTCTCCACCCTCAAGAATGCAGAGGAGGCGAGATCCATGCGAGATTCCCTCTCCCTCATCCGCCACCCGACCCTCCTCATCTGGGGGGAAAGAGACCTGATCTTTCCTCCTTCAGTGGGAGAGGAACTTCACCAGGCTATCCACGGCTCGACCCTTCGGATCATCAGGGGGAGTGGCCATATACCGATGTGGGAAAAACCTCAGGAGGTCAATGAGATGATCCTTTCATTTTTAAAGGAGCCTTCTTAAATTTTTTTCTTACTGGGCAATGGATTTCCGGTGAATTTTCTTGACAAGGGGAAGGGTAATCGATCAAAATAATGAAACTTTCACAGAAAGGAGAGAGTTTTGAGAGATTACAGGAAACGAGTGGTGATTACAGGAGCGGGTCCGGTCACACCCGTCGGGATCGGGAAAGAGGCCTTCTGGGAAAGCTTGATTCAGGGAAGGACCTCCTTCAAAAGGATTGAATTTCCCGACCGCGATATGAGTCAGTATCGTTGCAACATTGCCGCTCCGATTGAAGGGTTTGATCTGGACCAATATGTCGAGAAGACCAAACATTCGAAGCACTTCGGACGGACTTCCCGATTTGCCATCACCGCTACCAAACTGGCTCTTGAGGATGCGGGAATTCAGGTCCAAAAAGAAGGAGGTTCTTCTGAAAAGAGGGGAGAATACCGGCTGGAGGGGGTCGATCCCTTTCAAATAGGAGTGATCCTGGGAGTCGGTGTGGAATCCATGGACCTGATGGAATATTATCATGAGCGGTTTTTAGCTAAAGGGCCCAGGGGCATCTCTCCTTTTGCCCTTCCCAATATCTATCTGAGCGCCATCACCTCTCAGGTCGCCCAGTATTTTAGCATCCGGGGAACCTCCTATGCGGTTTCGACAGCCTGTGCCTCAGCCACTCATGCCATGATCAACAGTTTTCATCAGATTCAGGGCGGAACGGAGAGTTTGATGGTGACCGGCGGTGCGGATGCCTGTATCACCCCCTATGCCTTCGGGGGATTCGATGTGCTCAGAGCGATGTCCACACGGAATGATGATCCCGAGAGGGCCTGCAGACCCTTTGATCGTGAGAGAGATGGATTTGTCATGGGGGAGGGCTCGGGGGTCTTAATTTTTGAGGAATTGGAACATGCCCGCAAAAGAGGGGCTCACATCTATGGAGAGGTGGCAGGATTCGGCATGACCGCGGACGCCTTTCATCTCACCGAGCCCGATCCGGATGCCAAGGCCCTGGGGAAAGCGGTCAGGGATGCCCTTCAGATCGCTGGGATTCGACCGGAAGAGGTGGATTACATCAATCCCCATGGCACCTCCACACCCCTCAATGACAAGATTGAAACAAAGATGTTGAAAGAGGTCTTTGGAAAGGCGGCCTACCGTATTCCCATCAGCTCCACCAAATCCATCACAGGCCATTTGATGGGAGCAGCCGGAGGGGCGGAGGCGATTGCTGTGCTATTGGCCATCGAGAAGGGAATCATTCATCCCACCCTCCATTATGAGTTCCCGGATCCCGAATGCGACCTGGATTATGTGCCCAATGAAGTGAGAAAGAAAGAGGTCAGGGCCGGCCTATCCATCTCCGCAGGGTTCGGAGGGGTGAACAGTGCTATCCTGATCAAGAAGTTCGAATAGACCCCTTTTCTCTTAACCATCTCCCAAACGGCTGATCTGTTCCCTCATCAATCATTTGCCATCTGGTATACCTGTCACAGGAAAAAGAGAGGCCTGCCCATTTGAAACCCGAAAGAACATAGGCCGGATGCCGCATCAAGTGCGGCATAACATACTTACCAGAGGTGAAGCTACCCACAGGGAGGTTTCCGGATTAAGGA
>CAZXMB010000100.1:0-11706 GCA_964641715.1 uncultured Syntrophaceae bacterium | reverse complement strand
ATTACGAGACAGTCTCTTGGGGGAGAGGGTATGGGTGAGGGGTAATTGGTGTTTGGTAATTGGATATTATTTGGAGCTTGGAATTTGGTGATGGGGATTTTTATTTTTCTTTTTTGGTGACGTCTTTGGCGTAGCCCTCCCGGAAACCCTCGATGACTTTTTCAGAGACCTTTTTGGTCGCCTTGAAGATATTTTTCAGGCCTTGCTTAAATAACTCTTTGGCTTCTTCCAGCTCGTTCTCTTTCTCTTCTTTCATTGCGCTCCGATTCGGCATGGCGTAAAGGGCAAAGAGCATAGAGTAAAAGATAAAATCTTTTCACTATGCCTTAGGCTTATTTAACTTTTCCTCAATCCACACTCCGAAATCCCCGATTTACTTGGCCATCTTCTTCAGATTTTCCATCTGGACCCTTACCCGTTCAGCCCTCTCGCTTTCAGGATCCACCTTCAGATATTCCTCCCAGGCCTGGATGGCTCCCTTGAAATCCTGTTTATCGTGGAGCATGACGATGCCGATATTGAACCGGCTATTCGCATGCTTGGGATCGTATTGAGCAGCCTTTCTGAAATCCTCAATGGCACTGTCAAAATCCCCGAGGGCGCGGTACATGATCCCCCTGTCCGTTCTCACATCAGCATTCTCCGGTTTGAAAGAAAGGTACTGGGTGTAGGCATCGATGGCTTCCTCTGGCTGATTCGTATCAAAGTAAAGGTTTCCAAGTTCCATCCAGGCGGAAAGGTTCTTCGGGTCTTTTTTAACAATATCCCTGAGGGCCTGGATTTTCAGGGCAGTCTCCGCAGGATCAGGGCCCGGAGGAGGCTTTGGCATTGTTTGAGGTTTCTCAACCATTACCACCTTTTGGGCTCCCTTTGTCCCTTTCAGAATAGCCACGGTCGCACCCGTAATAAATCCGACCAGAAAGGCAATCACAATGGCCAGAATCGCCGTCTCTTTTTTCATTTCAATATTGCTCCCTTTCAGGAAAATAGGTCTCTTTTTTCCCCGACGAAGAAATACCCAATACTTATAACACTGCTTCGCCTTCTATTTCAATTCGTTTTTTAAAATTATCTCTTTTGATTTTTGAGGTCTTCCGTGGTAAAAATAAATTATATTCACACTGGAAAAGGAGAATCGCTTATGAAATGCTATGTCTGTGCGAAGCAGGGAGTGGATGAGGAGGCGGTCGCCATCTGTATCGTCTGCGGGATGGGGCTCTGTCTGGGGCATGCCTTTAAGGAGGAGTTATTGGTCAGGGACATCATTGACTGGGGATTCGGGGAGGAACGGATTAGCTATCCCCATACCCTTCCGCGATTTATCTGTGCCGAATGCAAGCTGGCGATCGAGCAGAGAAAAAAAGTGGAAAGGAAATAAATATACATAACGAGATAAGTCTTAACCTGTTTGTCATTCCGGGCTTGACCCGGGCGACCGGAGGGAGGCGGAGTAAGTGAGCACATCCAGTGTTTTCCTGGATCCCCGCTTTCTCGGGAATGACGGGCTCTATTGCGATTAATGACGTTTGTGAATAGTTCAGAGCAAAAAAAGATTGTTTTTTTCTTTAAATGAACGATAATAAATGCATGAAGAAGATTTTAGTGGTTGAGGATGAAGAAGGTCTGAGGCTTCTTTATAAGGAGGAGCTGGAAGCAGAGGGCTATGAGGTGATTCCGGCACGAAACGGAAAAGAAGCGATCCAGAAATTGGAAGAGGGAAAGCCCGACCTGATCATCCTCGATATCGTCATGCCGGTGATGGACGGCATGGAGACCCTCGGACGGATTGTGGGCAAGGAGCGGAAGATTCCCATTATCCTCAACACTTCTTACCCCGGGTATCGTCAGGATTTTATGAGCTGGGCGGCGGATGCCTATGTGACCAAGTCCGTTGATCTCGGGGACCTGAAGAAGAAGATAAGAGAACTTCTAAATAAAGGGAAGTGACCATGAAGAAGGCTCTGGCCATGGTCTTAGCGGGTGGCCGGGGGGAAAGGCTTTATCCCCTTACCCGAGACCGGGCAAAACCCGCTGTCCCGTTTGGCGCCATTTATCGAATCATTGACTTCACCCTCTCGAATTGCCTCAATTCCGATATCCGTCGGATCTATGTCCTCACCCAATACAAATCGATTTCCCTTCATCGCCATATCCAGTTAGGCTGGACCATCCTTTCCGCTCCCCTTGGAGAATTTGTCGGGCTGATTCCAGCCCAGCAGAGGATTGATGAACACTGGTACCAGGGCACAGCGGATGCTATCTTTCAGAATATCTATACCCTGCAACATGAGAAACCGGATCTCGTCCTCATCCTCTCCGGAGATCATATCTATAAGATGGACTACCGGAAGATGATTGCCTTTCACCTGGAGAAGAGAGCGGATCTGACCGTTGCGGCCATCCGGATGAATCGGGGATTATCCAGGGAGTTCGGGGTGATGGAGATCAATGAGGGCTGGCGAATCATCGGTTTTCAGGAAAAGCCTGAAGAACCCAAGACCATCCCGGGAGACCCGGAAGGGATTTTAGCCTCGATGGGAATCTATATTTTTAATACAGAGGTGCTCGTGAGGCGATTGATCGAGGATGCCCGGTCTGATTCAAACCATGACTTTGGGAGGAATATCATTCCCGCGATGATTGAAAAGGATCAGGTCTTTGCCTTTGATTTCAGTCAGGGGGACCAGGGAGGAAGGGGATACTGGAGGGATGTGGGAACAATCGATGCCTACTTTGAAGCCAGCATGGATCTGGTCTCTGTCACACCCCATCTCAATCTCTATGATCCTCATTGGCCTATCCTTACCTATCAACTCCCTTATCCGCCTGCCAAGACAGTTTTAGAAGAGGAGGGAAGGGTGGGGACTGCGCTGAACTCCATCCTTTCGAATGGCTGTATCATCAGTGGAGGGAGTGTAAAGAGATCTATCCTTTCCCCCAGGGTGATGGTTCACAGTTATGCCGAGGTGGAGGATTCCATTCTTCTGGAGGGCGTGGATGTGGGAAGACATGCGAAGGTCAGGAGGGCGATCATTGACAAGGAGGTTCAAGTCCCCCAGGGGATGGAAATCGGATACCATCTCGATGAGGATGCAAAGCGGTTTACGGTGACCGGTTCAGGAATCGTCGTGGTCCCCAAGTGGATCAAACTCTGAAACCAGTTAAATGTTGACCTCTAAGATGTCACTGATATTGATCTCTAACATCCTTACGGAGGCGAGGACCCGGTCCGCATTCCGGTCAACCGCCTGGATTCCGCCGGAGAGATCTTTTAATTCCAGGGCGACCTTTTTGATCTTCTTGATTCGAGTATCCATCTTTTTCAATTTTATTAGGTTCATTTTTCCCTCTTTTCCTAAATTCGACATCTGAAATCTTTAAAACTCTAAACACTAAACTCTAAATCCTAAATAAATCAAAAATTCAAAACTCAAAATATTATTTCGATTGAGTTTATTTAGAGTTTAGGATTTTGAGTTTAGAGCTTCACATTATTTTCTCAGGTCCTTAAACCGTTTGGCCTTCACCTCGTAACGGGGTAAGGAATTGTAAGGGTGGACTTCGATGTTGTAGCCGAGGTTCGTCTTCAGCCGGAGCTGGTCCTTCAGCTGAACGAGGATCATTTCCCGATTTCCCTCCGCCTCAGGCAGAACTTCTATTTTCAGCGTGATCTCATCGAGGTCGCCTTTCTTTGTGACCAGCACCTCAAACTCGTTGCTCAGCCCTTTGATCGAACGGACCACCTCTTCGATAGCAGAGGGAGCGACCAGGACCCCTTTGATCTTGGTAATGTCGTCCGCCCTTCCGACCACTCCCCCTTTGATCACACGAAAGGTCCTTCCGCAGGGGCAGGGATCGCCTGACCATTCTGCCATGTCTTTGGAATCGAATCGGATACAGGGTTGAGCCATTCGATCCAGGGCTGTGATCACAATCTTTCCTTTCCGTCCCGGCTCATCGATGATCTCCCCTGTCTCAATATCTTCAAGTTGAGTGAGAAAGAGGGCCTCGTTGATATGAAGGCCACCCGGCTGGGCAGTACATTCAAAACCCCATGCACCGATCTCCGTTGCGCCCACATGGTCATAGACCTTTGCCCCCCAGGCCTCTTCCATCCTCTGTTTCGTAGAGGGGATGCTTGCCCCCGGCTCTCCCGCACAGGTGATCTTCCGGACGGTGAGATCCCGGGCCGGATCGATTCCCAGTTTCTTTTTGGCCGCATCCGCCATTCCCAGGACGTAAGTCGGAGTGGCCATCATCGCCGTAGCCTTTAACTCCTGAATCTTTAGGATCCGGGCCTCTGTATCGAGCACGCCTCCCGGAACCACTTCACAACCGATCTTCTCAGCCGCATAGTGGCCTGCCCAGAAGGCCACAAAGATGTTATACCCGAAGGGAAGAAAAACCCGGTCCGTTCTTCGATAACCCTGGGCATAGAGGAGGTAGGCCCAGGCCTCAGACCACCACTCCCAATCCTGCCAGGTATCAGGTTGATAGACGGGCATCCCGGTTGTACCACTGGTCTGCCTGAATTCGGTGACCTCTTCGAGAGGGACACAGAGGGCATCGCCATAAGGAAAGGGATCTTTTCTCTGAATATCCCTCATCATCGCCTTTTCCACTTTTGGGACTTTGGAGACATCCTCATAGGTTTGGATGTCCCCCGGCTCAAGACCTGCTTCCTGGTAAAGCCTCCGGTGGAACTTGGACCGTTCATAGGCCCACCCGACGATCTTTCTAAACTTCTGGAGCTGAAGCTTCCTCAATTTTTCCAAGGGAAGGGTCTCCGTCATCGGGTTCCAATAGATCTCTCGTTCTTTTCCGTGCGATTTCATTTCTCTCTCTCCGAAGATGGTTTTATAGAAATTTTTCTAAGGATCTGGTCTGGGATCTTTTGAACAAGGCTCTCGACCATTTTAATATCCCTCGGGGACATGTGGTCCCAGTGAACCCCTGCGGCCACCACCACATTTTTTCTCAGCAGGGTGGCCAGTTTCTCCGAAATTCTTTTCACCAGGATATCCTCTTTATGCCCCAGGAAGGTGAGATTGGAAGAGGTGGCGCTCCATTTTTTCCGGTCCCTCAGGCTGGGTCTCGGGGTGGCTGCCCCCACCGCACCGATATGGGGCCGGGTTCCTCCCCAGAGGGAGACCAGAAGGTCTTCCCCCATGGGTTGGACATAACCGTAAATCCTGAACCGGCCCTTTGAAATTTCAACTTTAAAGCCCTTCATCATATCGAGCGGAATTTTATGAAGTTGAGGAGCTTTTGTCAACCACAGAATCCCTGGCCATAATCCGTAATCGTCATCCTGAACTTGTTTCAGGATCTTTGGGTTATCGAAAAAGCGAGATGCTGAAAAAATTTCAGCATGACAGCGATATTGCTAAGGTTTCCATTTTTGGTTACGGATTATGGCCCTGGAGGAAACTCTTCACAGAATCTCGGATGGAAAATGATCTTCATGGAGGGGGCCTTTTCTCAGAGAATAATCTGTAAAGGCATTGAATAAATTGCCATTGGCAATGGCCATGTCAGGTGGAATATTTTCGAGGGGCACTTCGCTGAAGGTTCTTTTCTTCTCCACCTCGCTCAGGGAGCGCCTCATCACAAACCTATTTGTAGTATGTCATGATAGACCCTTTTGTAATACCAATTTCTACTTGACATACTTTTTTATTAATGTATACTATATTAAAAATAGTTGGACGGGAGGTATGTATGGAGACAATTGTGACCACAAAGGGGCAGGTTGTCATTCCAGCAAAGTTAAGGCACCGCCTTGGGATTAAGAAAGGAGTGAAACTCCATGTGGAAGAGCGAAAAGGGGAGATTATCTTATGCCCCCTGAACAAAGAATATTTCCGAAAAATGAGCGGCATTCTTAAGGGATCCGGCCTTATTAAGTCCTTGAAGGAGTCTCGACAGGGGGACCTAAAGCGAGAGGAGGAAAAAATTGACCAGAGAAAGGGTTCTCGATAGTTGGGCGTTGTTATGCTACCTTGAGCAAGAACCTGGATTCGAAAAGATGATCGAGCTCTTCGGGAAAGCCGTTGAGACTTCCAGCCCCCTTTTAATGTGTATCATCAACTGGGGAGAGGTCTACTACCAAATTGCAAGGCGCCTTGGAGACCCAAAGGCCCAGGAGATCGAGCAACTCATACAGACTTTTCCAATTACGCTCGTTGAGGCTGATAAAGGCCTTACCCGGGAAGCCGCGCGCATCAAAGCTACAAAACCAATGGCTTATGCTGATTGTTTCGCTGTGGCGCTGGCACGCTTAAAAAAAGCAGAGCTTTATACTGGGGATCCTGAATTTAAAGGTGTGGAGAAAGACGTTAAGGTTGTGTGGCTTTAGCTTGGGTTGCACTCGTGAGGGGAATTGAGTGGAATTGAAGCAAAGGCTTATATTCTTCGTCGATAGCAGATGTTTATTCCGCTTAACAAGTTGTAAATCACCCTGGTGAAAGAAAATTGTGCCTGGCCTTGAAAATGAATAATAGAAGATTTTTTTCGAAATTTATCCAAAAAGACGCAAAAGCGCATAAGCGTTTGGAATCAACGGATCCAATTTTCATTGAGGTTAAAAATTGATGATGAAGAGGACAGACGAAGAATTGATCTGGCGAGGAAAGGTTTATGAATTTCGTTGCCATCACCTTCTTCTTCCCAACGGAAAGAAGACCAAGATCGGAGCGATTCACCATCCAGGGTCCTCCGCGATCATCCCTGTTTTTGAGAACGGGTCCGTCATCCTGGTTCGCCAGTACCGATCTCCGGTGGACAGGGATATCTATGAGATTCCATCGGGGAGCATGCTTCCCGGAGAAGAACCTTTGGCCTGTGCAAGGAGGGAGCTTCAGGAAGAATGCGGTTTTGTCGGGAACCATCTGGAGAAGGTTGGGGAGATATTCATTGCTCCCTGGTACAGCGACGAAAAGATCCATCTTTATTTGGCGACCGGGCTCATTTCCTCCAAAAAAAATCTGGACGAAGATGAATTTCTGACCACCCATATCTTCCCTTTTGATCAGACGCTTTCAATGGTTGAGAGGGGTGAGATTCAGGACGCCACCTCCATCATCGGGCTGAAATTGGCCTATCCGAGATGGAAGGGAAAGGTTTCTCAGTGACCCCATGTCCCTCCGTTCTATCAGGATATCCGCATCCTTTCACTCCCCCGCCACCCATTGAAAAATGAATGAATATTATTACTTAAAGTTATTAAAAATATAAAAATTATTAGATTGACTCATATAAAAGACCGTTTTATATATTTCTAAACACCATTCATCCAGGAAAGGAGAAAAGAGAGATGGCAGATCAGTGGGGAGATCAGTATGATCAAACAGGAAGGGAGCCATTCCATTGGCAATGTTCGTTTGCCTATAAGACCGCAGATAAGATCGTCCTTCAGGGGTATGATACGACGGAGCTGGCAGAGGCGGGATGGAGCTTTGCGGCGGTCGTCTTTTTGCTCTTTCAGGGAAGGCTCCCCAAGATCAATGAGGAGAAGATGCTCAATTTCTTTATGGTGGAGTTTATGGAACATGCGATGTCTCCCTCTACCCTTACCGCAAGATGTTGCGCCTCGGGAAGGCCTGCGCTCAATGCGGCCATCGCTGCAGGAATCATGACCTTCGGGGAGGCTCATGGCCCCGGGCATCTCCATGGGATCATGGTCCATAAATATATGAAGATGGCCGAAGAGAAGGGATGGACCCTTACCCAAACGGCAGAGCAGTTGGTGAGGGATCACAAAGGAAAGATGATCATGGGCCTGGGGCAACCCCAGCATATCCACGGGGACCCAAGGGCGATCCGGATCATGAAGATGGGAAGAGAATTGGGAGTTGCAGGGAAGTTCCATGATTTCCAGATTGAGATTGAGAAGGCATTTGAGAGGATCAACGGGAAGAAGGTTTGGACCAATGTGATTGGCGGTGCCAACTGCATTTTTATGGACCTGGGATTCAGCCCGCTTGCAGCATGGTCCATCGGTGTCCTCTGCCGCGGATTCAGTTGTGCGGCCCATGCGATTGAGGAGATGACCAGGGAAAAGGCCTGGAGGGCCTCACGGACCACGAAGATGATCAATCTTCTTGATCTCTCCATCCAGGGGCCCAAGTATTATGACGGGCCGCCGGATCGGCCCGTTCCAAGGCCAGAGGATCGAAAAGAGTAACGTCATGGTGGCATAAAATAGTTCCAAAGGGAAAGAGGGTAGGGGAGGCTTTAGCCTCCCCAGGGCGACTAAAGTCGCCCCTACCCTTATTCGATACGCATGAATTTGTGCCGTTGGGTAAACTTCAAAAAAAGGAGGTCGGATCAAGATGCCGCAAGACCATCACGACAATATCCAGGAAATGTATCGCAGGGCAAGAAAGGCCTTTGAAATCGTCGAGTACTGGCCCCAGGAGAAGGTGGATGAGATGTGTGCGGCCGTAGCCTGGGAATGGCAGAAAGACGAAAACGTCAAGGCAATAGCCAGGCTTGCTGTGGATGAAGGTAAAATCGGTGTCTACGAGGATAAGATTAACAAGATCAGGAGTAAGGTCAGGGGCTCCATGTGGGATTTCCGTGGAGTGAAGACCTGCGGACTGGTCAGAGAAGATAAGAAGAGGGGGATCAGGGTTTATGCCAAACCCATAGGGGTCGTGGCCAATGTTGTTCCCATGACGAACCCTGAAGGGACGGTCTGTACCATCGGACTCAGTCTTTTAAAGACCAGGAATGCGATGATCTGTTCCCCCCATCCCAGGACAAGACAATGTTCCTTTCTTACGGTTGAAATCGGGAGAAAGGCACTCAAGAGGATTGGTGCGCCCGAGGATCTGTTTCAATGCATTGCCAACCCCACGAATGAAACGACCTCCGAGCTCATGGCAAGCTGTGACTTTGCGATGGCGACAGGTGGAGCCGCCCTGATCAAGGTGGTTTACAGGGCGGGTAAGCCCTGCCACACCGTGGGAGCGGGAAATGTCGTTTCCATCGTTGATGAGACCGCCGATTTGCCTGCGGCCGCCAATAAGATCATGCGCTCCAAGACCGCCAACAATTCGACCTCCTGTTCTTCGGAAAATGCAGTCGCCCTCTATGAGCCGATTTATGACCGATTTATGGGTCTGCTCAAGAAAGAAGGAGGATACCTGTGTACGACAGAGGAGCGTGAAAAGATCAGAAAGGTGCTTTGGCCTGACGGGAAAACCCTCAACCGGGATATCTTCGGAAGGTCGGTTCCCATTATTGCTGAGGCGGCAGGGATCCATCCTCCGGCAGGGACCAGGTTCCTGATGGTGATGGGGGAGAAGATCGGTCCTGAGGACAGGTTCTCCGGTGAGAAGTTGAGCCTTGTATTGACGGTATGGAAATGGAAGGATTGGAATGAGATGCTTGATCGTCTTGAAAAGATCCTTGAGTTTTCGGGCATTGGGCATTCTGTTTCCCTTCACAGCAACCGGGAGGATCGGATGGAAGAGCTTGCCACCCGGGCCAAGGTGGGAAGGGTTGAGGTCAACATGCCCCACTGCCTGGTCAACACCGGAAGCTGGTACAACGGCCAGATCTGGACCGAGAGCCTTGGCTGCGGGACATGGGCCGGTAACATGACCAGTGAGAATATCAATTACAGAAATTTCCTCAATTACACCTGGCTTTCTGTTCCTGTTGAGGAATACATTCCTTCTGATGAGGAGCTCTTCGGGGATTATTTCAAAAAGTGGGGGAGAGATTGATTGAGGAGGCAGAAGGATGACTGACCCACATTGCCTAAGTGCGATCGGCCGGGGGAAAATGGGATGCCCACTGGTTCACCATCTGGATGAATAGTTGAAAGGGCCGGGAGAGATATTTCTCCCTGTGATAGATGAGATAGAATTTTCGTTTCAGGGCGGGGTCAGCGAGGGGAATGGATTTTAACCTTTTTTCCTTTACCTCCTCATGGACCACATGTTCCGAGATCAGGGAGAGGCCGATCCCCTCTTCAACCGCCCTTTTGATGGCTTCATTATTTGAGAGTTCGAGAGAGATGGAGACAGAAAGATTGTTCCTCCTGGCAAATTCGTCTACAATTTCACGGGATGCGGATCCTTTTTCGTGCATGATGACCGGTTGTCCATTGAGTTGACGGGGCTCAAGAAGCTTCTTTCTGGAAAAGGGGTGAGAGGGGGGAACGATCAATACCAATCTGTCTTCGAGCACTTCCTGGACCACTAATTTTTTATGTTCAAAAGGATAGGAGATAAATCCCATATCATTTTCGAGCTTGACCGTATTTTCGATGATCTCCCGATTCGGAAAGATATTCACCGAAACACGGACCTTCGGGTATTTCTTTCTAAAAAGATTGATGATGTGGGGAAGGTAGTAGGCTCCGAAACTTTCGCTGGCATGAATCCGGAGGCGGCCGCTTTTGCGCTGCTGGAAATCGCGGAGGCTCTCCTCCGCCTGACTTTCAAACTGGAAGATTTTATCGGCAAAATCGAAGAGGACTTCGCCCGCATCGGTCGGGACCATCTTTTTCCCGAAGCGGTTTAACAGCTTCACCCCATAAGCGGTCTGAAGCTGTTGAATCTGCTTGGTCACGGCAGGCTGGGTGATATAAAGCGCCTCGGCGGCGGCACTCAGGCTTCCGCACTTCACCGTATAGTAGAAGGCTTTTAATTGATTAAAATTCATTCAGTTGACCGGCAAGTGCCCCGCAAGCCCCGCCTTGTAGGCGGGGTCAAGGGGCACAATATAAATGAGATTTCCTTTCCGGGAAGCCCCGCCCTGTGGGCGGGGAGCTTCACTAATGTAGAATAAGTCATTACAAAATTCAACAAGTTCGTTTTTAATCTGAGATGATATAAGAGGGGATGGAAGGATTAGGAGGTTTAAGATCAGGACCGTCATCGGTCCGGCTGATAAGGAAGGAGGAGAAAAGATGGGAAGGATTAGCATGGTCATGTTCGATCTTTCAGGAACCACGGTCTATGACGACACCGGGGTGAGGGACTGCCTTTATCAGGCGGCTCAGGAGTTCGGCCTGAAGACCACCCCGGAGGAGATCCTGTTCCATATGGGAACGAACAAGATTCATCTCTACCAGTTCCTCATCGCCCGTGAAATGGGAAAGAAAATCGAGATCGAGGATTTCGAAAAGATCAAAGATCCCGAGACCTATCAGCAGGCCAAAAAGGTCTTTGACCGGTATCAGGAGATCATGCTCGAATATTACCGGAAGCAGTGCAAGGAGGTACCGGGGGCATCGAATACCTTCCGGTGGTGTCATGGCCATGGGATCAAGGTCGCCACGGACACGGGGTTTCATCGCCTCATCACCGATGCCCTCATGGAGGGATTGGGCTGGATCAGGGATGGGCTGGTGGATCTCGCCGTGGATGTAGAACATATCCCGGGCCAGATCGGGAGGCCTGCTCCCTTCATGATCTTCTATGCGATGACCCATCTCAATATTCAGGACGTTCATGAGGTGATCAAGATCGGGGATACCCCTGCCGATATGCTGGAGGGACGAAACGCCGGCTGCCGCGGGGTCATCGGTGTTCTGAGCGGTCCCAGACCCGTAACTGACTGGGGAAGGTACTGGCATACCCATGTCATTCCCAGTGTGGCCGATCTGCCGGAGTTGATCGAAAAGGAATTCTTCTAACGCTTTGAAACGAAGCAGGCCACTGGCCAGGAATGCTTCCAATGCCTTGGAAT
>CAZXMB010000099.1:2842-11751 GCA_964641715.1 uncultured Syntrophaceae bacterium | reverse complement strand
GAATTTAGCTCCATTAATCTTTACAAAAAACTCTTCCCAGAAAGTCACAGAGGACTTCGTGGGTGCCTCCGCCATAGAGTAGAAATTTGGCATCCCGCCAGTAGCGCTGAGCGGGATACTCGGTGCAGAAGGCATTCCCACCGTAAATCCTCATCGCCTCCTCGACTGCATAAATGCACATCTCCGTCGTATGGTATTTTGCCAGCATACATTCATTGACACAGGGGATATGGTTTTGAATCATCCAGGCACATCGGTAAAGGAAGGTCCGAGAGGCCTCATACCATGCCCAGAATTTTGCGAATTTTTCACGGATCAACTGGTATTTACTGATGGGGTTTCCGAAGGCGATTCTGTGATTCGCATATTGTCGTGCATCCTCCATTGCCTCTTTTGCAATGGCCAGGGCATTCATTCCGGTCATCACGCGGACTTCGTTTAAAATTTCTCCGGCATACTGAACCCCTTTCCCGATTTCTTCTCCGAGGAAGTTTTCCTCCGGGACAAAGACATTATCTAAAACGATCTCCCCCGTCACAGAACAACGGGACCCTAACTTATGAAGCCTCTGACCGGGGGTGAACCCATCCCGCCCGGAGGTCTTTTTCTCAACCAGAAAGAAATTAAGACCTTTGAGGCCCAGTTTCGGATCCACCGTTGTCATGACCGTGGCGAAGTCAGCAATCGGTCCATTGGTGATCCACTGTTTTCTTCCATGGATCCTCCAGCCCCCCTCCACTTTGGTGGCGAGCGTTCTTGTCCCACCGAGATCAGAACCGGATTGATCTTCCGTAAAACAGATCGTCCCGATCTTTTCACCCCTGATCGCCGGGACAAGGGTCCTCTGTTTAATCTCCTCATTTGCGAACCGTGCAATGAAATAGGTCCCCATGAGAATCTGCATGATCGCTGACATGGCAAATCCGCAGGACCCCCTTGCCAGTTCTTCATAGAAGATCATCTGGGTGATGGTGTCTGTACCCATCCCTCCATATTTTTCTTCGTGCCTGAGGCCTAAATACCCCAAGGCGGCAAATTCCTTCCAGAGATCCCAGGGGAACTCCTCCTTTTCATCCAGTTCCTTTGCCCTGGGCATGATCAACCGGTTGACCGTATCCCGGACAGTCTGCCGGAAAAACTCCTGTTCCTCAGTAAACGTGAAATCAAGCGCCATGCACCTTCTCCTTTCAGCTCTTCATGTTAAATGAGCCGTACTGTTTCTCAAGAATTCCTTAGATTGTCGATGCTGAAAAATCCCAAACTCCAATTTCCAAATCCCAAACAAATATCAATTTCCAAATTCAAAATTCAAAACTCATAACTCATCATTCATAACTCAGAACTAAATAATATTCTTCTCCTTAAACTCCTTCAACTGGGCAGCACTGTATCCCAAAAGCCCACTATAGATTTCCTCATTATGTTCCCCAAATCTGGGAGGAAAGCTTAATCCTTGGTTGACTGATCTGAGATAAGAGGTCATTGAGGGAGGAGGGGCAACCGTGATTTCCAAACCTGTTTTGGGGTCTTTACTTCGAATCAGGTTGGGTTTGACAAGTGGATCCTGAACCACCTCTTCAATGGTGTTCACCTTGGAAATGGGAATGGTTGCCCTGTTGAAGAGGTCGATCAGCTCGTTGGTGGAAAATTTCTTTGTAATGGCATTGATCGCCTTATTCAGATTCTCCACATCTGAAATCCGGCCGGCATTTCGTTCATATTCTTTTTTGTGGAGGGATTCAAAACCCGGGATTTTGGTCATCGTATCCCACTGCTTATCATTTCCCATCGCAATGTAGGCATAGCCGTCTTTTGTCTCGTAAACGGAAACGGGAGCAAAAAATTCGTGGGTATTTCCCCTCCGGCTGACTTTTTTCTTAAAGGTAACGGTATGAGTGATGGCCTGAGTAAGCCACGAGACCGTGCTTTCGAACATCGAGAGATCGATGCGACTCCCCTGGCCGGTCACCGCCCTTTTATAGAGGGCCTTCATCAGAAGGCCATAACCATGCTCGCTTGCCCCCATATCAGGAAGGGGGATGCCCATGACCTGAGGACTCCCTCCCTTTTCTCCGGTGAGCTCCATTAATCCCCCCCTTGCCTGCAGTACAGGATCGTAAGCGGCTTCATTACTCTGGGGCCCAAAACCGGTCATTCCCAGCCAGATAATATCTTCTTTGATTTTTTTAAGCCTCTCGTATTCGATTCCAAGCTTGGCATAATTTCTTGGGAGTTGATTGGTGGCGAAGATATCCACCTTCAATTTAAGGATGAGTTCCTTGAAAATATTCTGCCCCTGCGGGTTTCCGATATCCAGAGTGAGGGCCTTCTTCCCTGCATTAATGGAGAGATAATAGGAAAACATTCGATCTTCTTTCAAGACATCATCCCCCACCCGCCGGTTTGGATCTCCATAGATAGGATGCTCCAACCGGATGACATTGGCTCCATCCTCTGCCAGACGGAGAGTTAAATAAGGCAGGACGGTCGCCTGCTCCAGGCTCAAGACCGTTATATTCTTAAAGAGATTGGTATCTTCCATCAGCACACCCCCCGTTTAAAATTTTGGATACTGTATCCAGATCATTTTATATATCCAACCCATTCTGTTGTCAAGACTCCCGTTTTCCGTGTTCCGTCAAGGGCGATCTGATCAATATTCACTTTCTCATCTGTCCCATATTATTTTTTTCTTTAATTTTTCTATCAGTTCAGGGAAATTTTCGTATTCGATTCGAGGAAGTTTCCTGATGGTCTCGGGGAGGAAGGAGCTTTTTTTACAAATAATGATGACCTCTTTTCCAATACCGACTGCAATCCCGAGCTCGAGCAGGGCTTCGCTCGCCGGGGGAGCGGAGAGTTCATATATTCCCAATTTGGCACGTCTGACCTGCTCGATTCGGTCCTCCATGGATCCTGCTCCATGGATGGGATTAAACCCGCTTCCCTCCAGGGCAGACTGAATGGCCCTTATCATTTCAGGGTCCTTAATCCCGGAGGAGATAAAATATTCCCCTTTGAGTGAGACCTCAACGGTTTTCGGCGTGGTCTGGATCTTTTTAAAAAGTGTACGGTCCAGGGTCAGCTCCTTGATCGCTCCCTGAAGAATATTTTTAGCCATTTCGAGGTCCCTTTTATAACGGGCAGAGTTAATTTTATCGATCTCGGGGGAGGCAAAGGCCTTGACACTCACTTCCCTAAACCGGAGGGCAAAGAAATTTTGGCAGTGAGCGGATTTTGCGCTGAAGGCCTTTTCCAGTATTGTCTGAGTCTCCGTTCGCCATTGTTTAAAGAGTTCGTGTTCTGAATGAAGACTTCCCAATCTCTCCAATTGGTTTAACTGGTCTCTGATCAGGTCCACCGGATCTCTCTCCGCCATCGTTCTCTCCCCTTTTTCGGAGTTGAAGATAGCAATGGACAGAAGGAATGTCAAATGCTTTTGTCTTTTATTGAGAATAGAGGTTTTTTATGATATAGAATATCCATGCTTAAAGGAAGGAAGATTGTTTTAGGGGTCACGGGTGGGATTGCGGCTTATAAAGCCGCAGAGTTTGTGAGGCTTCTCGTCAAACAGGAAGCCCATGTCCATGTGGTGATGACAAAAAATGCCCAGGAATTTATTACCCCCCTTACCCTCCAGACACTTTCCGGAAATCCGGTGGTCACCGATGCTTTTACTCTGCCTGAAGAGGAAAAGATCGGTCATATCGCACTGGCCGATCTCGCAGAGCTGATCGTGATCCTTCCGGCAACCGCCAATATCATCGGGAAAATCGCCAACGGGATTGCGGATGATTTCCTCTCCACGATGGTGATGGCTTCAAAGGCTCCTGTGCTCTTTGTCCCTTCCATGAATGTGAATATGTGGGAGAATAAGGCTCTTCAGAAGAACCTCCGGGTCCTTGCGGAGAGGGATTACCATTTCATGGGGCCCGGGGAAGGAGAGCTGGCCTGCCACTGGTATGGGAAAGGAAGGCTGGCTGAATTGAGTGATGTCCTGGAGAAGATGGAAGATATTCTCTCTCCGAAAGATTTGAAGGGAGAAAAGATCCTTGTCACTGCAGGTCCGACTCAGGAATCGATCGATCCCGTCCGATTCATTACCAACCATTCTTCAGGGAGGATGGGGTATGCATTAGCCAAGATGGCAAGACGGAGAGGGGCAGAGGTGGTATTGGTCAGCGGCCCCACCTTCCTGCCCAATCCTCGTAACGATATTGAAGCGGTCTCTGTAAAGACGGCGGAGGAAATGCGAAAGGCTGTTTTAACCCGCTTGGAAGGCTGTTCGGTGGTGGTCAAAGCGGCTGCCGTTTCAGATTACCGGCCAAAGGAAGTCAGAGGGATGAAGCTGAAGAAGACCGCTTTGACGGTCGCATTGGAGCTGGAGAGGACAAAGGATATTCTCGAGGAGATAGGGAAGAAGAAAGGAAAGCGAATTCTTGTCGGATTTGCCGCCGAAACCGAAGACCTTGTCTCCAATGCGAGAAAGAAATTGAAAGAGAAAAATTTAGATCTGATCGTGGCCAATGATGTGACCCAAACAGGAGCGGGTTATGGTTCGGAAACAAACCGGGTGAAACTTCTCTACCCATCCGGAGAGGTGAAGGATCTTCCTTTAATGTCAAAGGAGGAAGTCTCACAGGTTATTCTGGACGAGGTTTTAAGATTATTGAAAGAGAAAGCCCACCGGAGAGGACATCCGTAAATTCCAACTATTTTTCTGCTTTTTTTTCTGCCTTCTTCTCCTCACTCTTTACGCTTTTCGGCTTTTCGGATTCTCTTTTTTCTGACTTGCTTGCTTCCCGGCGGCTCTTGGAAGGGTAGTCGTTCACATAGAATCCAGAACCTTTCAGGATGAAATTGGGTGCTGAAATCAGTTTTTTGGCTGGGCCCAGACATTTGGGGCAAACGACGTTGTAATCCTCATCGATTTTATGAAAGATCTCGAAGACCTCATTGCATTGGTGACATTGATATTCATAAATGGGCATTCCAACAACCTCCTCCAACCTATTTCATGCGATTATTTAAAATTCCAATAACCAAGCACCAATATCCCTGCCTGCGGCAGGCAGGCAAATAATTTCCAATCATCAATTTACCAATGATCAAATTCTTTTTTAGGTATTGGTCATTGGTGATTATTTGGTTATTGGAATTTAGCGATTGGTTGTTTCTAATAGGTTTGTATAACTTTATTAGGCTTCCGGTTGCACCCGGCTCCTTATTTCCCTTCTCAGTTTTTTGAGGGCCTCACTCTCAATTTGTCTTACCCGCTCCCGGGAGAGCTTGAGGTGATCCCCAATTTCCTGGAGGGTGAGTGGCTCATCCGCCATGACCCTATTTTTAATCACGAAGGCCTCTTTTTCGTTTAAACGTTTCATGGCATGTTGAACCTCGCGCTCTCGAATCCTTTTTTCTTCTTCCTGAGCGATCGCTTCTTCTTGATTCGGAGACTCTTCTTTAAGGAGGTCAAGATGGGTCAGTTCCTGCCCTTCGTCAAAGGGAGCATCGAGGGAGAGGTCTCTTGCAGCCATCCTCTGCTCCATCTCAATGATATCCTCTTTCGCAACATCCAAATCGCGAGCTAAAAGTTCATATTTTTTTTCATTCTCCTCACCCGACTCCAATGCCTTTCTGATCTTTCCAATTTTATAGAAGAGTTTCTTTTGGGCTTGTGTTGTCCCGATCTTGACCAGGCTCCAGGTCTTAATGATGAAATTCTGGATATAGGCCCTGATCCACCAGATCGCATAGGATATGAATCGATACCCTTTATAAGGATTAAACTTTTTCACTGCCATCATCAGGCCGATATTACCTTCCTGAATAAGATCAACCAGTTTAAACCCGTAAGACCGATACCCGAGGGCTACCTTGACAACAAACCTTAGGTTTGATGTAATTAATTTATGAGCCGCATCAATATCATCATTGTTTTTACGGTATCTTACGGCAAGTTGGAATTCTTCCTCAGGAGTTAAAAGAGGAAATTGGTTAATTTGCAAAAGATAGTTCTCTAAAGAACTTTTGACAACAGGCAAATTTGACATTATATTTACCTCTACCGAGCTTTAGCACTCATTAAAATGGAGTGCTAATAATATAATAGATTGAAGGCCGGAAGTCAAGTCTAATATTTATCTATATGATTTTATTAATAATTTTAATAAGCCGGAGGTTTTTATGGTTAGCGATAGAGAGAGAGAGGATCAGGAAAAGAGTTTTGTTGTAAGGGACAAAAGGTTTAGCGCTAAGAAGGAGGAAGAAAAGGGCCCCAATGAAGAGACTGTTAAAGAAGAAGTCCCAAAAGAAGAAATCCGGGGAAGGGAGATTCCCCTGCCTGAGATCAATTTTATTAACTTCATTTTTTCATTGAGCACTTCGGTCCTCATCCAGCTGGGAGAGATTCAGGATCCGTTCACACAGAAACAGTCTAAAAATCTTCCCTTAGCCAAACAGACCATAGACCTCATCGGGATGTTCAAAGAGAAAACGAAAGGGAATCTGACCGCTGATGAAGAAAAATTTATTGACAATATCCTTTTTGATTTGAGGATGAAGTATGTGAAGGTAGCGGGATAAAAGTAAACATGGAATAATGGAACAGTGGAACCACGAAATGATGGGCAAAAATTTTTATTCGCATTTAAACCCCATATCCCAGCATTCCACCCTTCCATGTTTTTTTATTTTTTGAAGGTCAGATAGAAGCTACTCCCTTTCCGATGGATGTGAAAGAGGATTCCTTTCTCGAGATTGACATCCTTCATCGCCTTTTCGAAATCTTTCATCTTGTCAATCTTCTTCCGGTTGATTTCAAGAATGACATCCCCTTCCTGAAGCCCGATCTCATCAGCAAGGCTTCCATCTTCCACACTGATTACGACTGCCCCATGTTTGATCCCTGAGATCTGGTAACGAGCCGCAAGCTGAGGCGTCAATTCCTGAACTCTTGCCCCTAATTTCTCTTCGCTTTCCCTCTCCTTTTGCAATTCTGCTTTATCCGGCATTGCAGAGGTGGTGATCTCAAAGGTCATCGGTTTTCCATCCCTGAGGATGTTGAGCTTAACGTTCTGGCCGACCTTCTTTTTCTGGATCTCCTTCACGAGTTCGTTTACGTTTTTTACGGGTTTATCATCCACGGATTTGATGATATCCCCTGAAGCCAATCCCGCCTTTTCAGCGCCCGTTCCCGAATAGACCTGTCCTACAAGGACCCCTTCTTTTTCTTTTATTTTGAAATGTTCCATCATCTCAGGGGTAAGGTCCTGGACGCTGATTCCCAACCAGGGACGGACGACCTTTCCCGTCTTAATGAGATCGTTGAGAATCTGTTTCGCCATATTGATGGGGATGGCAAACCCTATTCCTGTTCCCGGTTGAATGATCATGGCATTGATGCCGATGACCTCCCCATCGATATTGATCAGCGGCCCTCCGCTATTGCCGGGGTTAATGGAGGCGTCGGTCTGGATGAAATCTTCATATGTCCCAGTTCCCAATCCGGAGCGACCCTTGGCACTGATGACTCCCACGGTCACCGTATGCTCCAATCCGAAAGGGCTTCCGATAGCAATGGCCCATTCTCCCACATCGAGCTTGTCCGAATCTCCGAGAGTGGCCACCGGAAGATCTTTTGCCTTGATATGAAGGACGGCAAGGTCTGTTCTTGAGTCCTGACCTTTCATCGTTGCCGTAAATTCCCTTCCGTCATGGAGGCGGACCTTGACCTTATCCGCACCTTCGATCACGTGATTGTTGGTGAGGATATAACCCTCCTTATCAACGATCACCCCTGATCCGCCACTCCTCTGTTTTTGGTGATACTCCTTTCCTTTTTCTCTGGGCCCGAATCCCCTGAAGAAATCTTCAAAAGGGCTTCCCTTGAAAAAGTCTTCGCCAAATCTATCCCAGGGTTTCATCGTAATCGTTTTCTCGGTCGTGATATTGACGACAGACGGCTGAACTTTCTTTGCCACCTCCACAAAGGCCTGACCAAGGGATCTCGCAGTGGTCAGTTTATCATTTTTAGGAAGTGAATTGGCCTTGTCCCGGTCCATACAGAAGAAGAGGCCAAACAGGAGGGCAAAAAGGGAGATACTTAAAATAAAAATTTTAGCTGTTTTTTTATTCATCCTTTACTCCTTCAAGATATTGATAATAAAAAAATAATCCTTTTCCCCCGGGTTGTCAAATCATGGAAGAATTCGTAATGCAGGAGTGGTGAGGGGATTTGAAAAAAATTATCCTCTTTTCAAGCTGTTACCTTCGGAGAAGGCCTTATCAAAGATCTTTAAATTCAATTCTCGAAATCCGGGATGAGTAACCTTTTCAATCGCTTTTTTCAGTTTTTCATAGGAAAATGGAAATCTTGGGTGAGCGGTTGCAAAACCGATCAGAGCGATATTGGTGGATTGGGACAGTCCCATCTCCTTGGCCAATCGATCTGCGGAAAAGATGTGGATTTCAATCCCATTCTCTTCTAAATAGGTTTTAATCTGGGGATTCATATCGTTGGGGTCCGGGGCGTTAACAAAACAGAGACCTCCATTTTGTCCATGGGTGGGAGGTCTGAGATAGGGAAGGGTTTTGTAGGCCTCGTTCTTCTCCAGAGACAAGAGGATATCAGCCTCTCCTTTTTTCACGAGAGGGCTATTGAAGTTACCGATTTTGAGATGGGTCATGACAGACCCTCCCCTCTGGCTCATTCCATGATCCTCCGAACCGATTATGGGGTATCCTTCATTGAGAGCGATGGCAGAAAAGATTCGGGTGACCAGGAGAACCCCCTGGCCCCCCACACCGGAAATAATCATCTGGATGTTCATCTTATGTAGCTCCCATTCACTTCCTCTCTCTCCCCTTGTAGACCGTTTTACAGGTCCGTTTTGGATCAATTGAACCTG
>CAZXMB010000099.1:0-2742 GCA_964641715.1 uncultured Syntrophaceae bacterium | reverse complement strand
CAGAGGCCACAGTCCACACAGGTCAATCTGTCAATTCTTATGCGACCATCCTCCCCTCTTATCAGGGAAGGGCACTCGAATCGCTTGAGACAGTACCCGCAACCCATACAGGCACCCACCGCAGGCATATCCATCGCCGAAGTGGGACACTCCTGAGCACAAACACGACAACCCGTGCATTTGCTGGGATCAATGACATATACGCCTTCGGCCTTGGAGATCGCTCCCTCCGGACACTGGATCATACAGGTATCGCATTCGGCGCAAAGCTCCTCATGAAACACAGGATAGAGGGATTCGTCCGTCTCCCGGTTTTTCACCTCCGGAAGAGACTTTTCGGACGGAGGGGTATGACGGATTTCCACCTTGATGGGATTCACCTTGAGCTGTGCTTTCTGATAGATGATGCAGGGGTAACGAGCGATGAGAACGGCCATCCCACCCTCTCGCTGCTCGGTATGCTGATAGGCTTTTTCGACTTCCCGGATCATCGCTTTGGTATCGTAGGGATTAATGACCCGAATATATTTCACCCCGCATCCCTTCACCAGTTCTTCAAGAGAAAGGGATTTACCCGGATGCCCATCCGCCGTCACTCCGGATTCAGGAGTGGGTTGCATGCCTGTCATGGCGGTGATGGAGTTATCCAGGATGACGAGAACAAATCGTGCCCCATTATAGACGGCATTGAGAAGCCCGGGGGTTCCGGAGTGATAAAAGGTGGAATCGCCGATCGTGGCAATAATGGGAACCCCTTTACCATCCTGGTGGTAAGCCTGATAGAGGCCACTCGCAAAGGTGATGGCTCCCCCCATATCATGGCAGGTATCGACAGCCTCCAGATTCATTCCAAGGGTATAGCAGCCAATATCGCTCGTGAAAATCCCGTTGGGAAAGGCCTTCTTAATGGCGAAGAAGGAAGCCCGATGAGGACATCCTGAACAAAGGGTCGGCCGGCGAACCGGCAGGCCAAGCCCGGCCACCAGCTTCTCAAGAGGTGCCGTTGAAGGGATTTCCTCGACAGGGATGGAGAGCTTTTTACAGAGATCAGAGATCACACGGGTGATCACTTCGGGAAGCATCTCCCCTTCGTTCGGAAGAAGGCCATCCAACCGTCCATGGATTTTTGATTTGTCCCTGATTTGAAGTTCGATCACGGGTTCTGTTTCTTCGAGAATGAGGACCTGATCACATTTTTCGATGAAGGCCTCCACCAGCTCCGAAGGAAAAGGAAAGGGAGTTCCTATTTTCAGGATGGGAATTTCTTTCCAGAGTCCCAGCTCAGAGAGGACATCCCGGGCGATGGCGTAACCGATTCCACCTGCGATAATCCCCAAAACCGCACTCTCCCGATCATTCTCAATGAAATTGAGATCAGCCATCGAGTTGAATTCTTCCGCGATCTTTTGGAGCTTGAGGTTGAGTTGTTTATGAAGAGTGAACCGATACCGGGGCGTGGCGCTCCATCGCTGTGGGTTACGGGGGAAGCTGGCTTTCCTTTCCATTTTGAGGATGGGATTGAAGGCGATGGTTTGCTGGGCATGGGAAACCCTCAATACGGGTCGCAGGATGACAGGGATCTGATATTTTTCGGAAAGGGCAAAGGCGATCGGCAATATCTGCTGAGCTTCTTTCGGACTGGAGGGATCGAAGACCGGAACCTTCGCAAACATCGCCATAAAGCGGGTGTCCTGTTCAGTTTGAGAAGAAAAAGGCCCGGGATCATCGCAACTGATGATCACAAAACCACCTATTGTTCCGATATAGGCGGCACTCATCAACGGATCCGTCGCGACATTGAGTCCAACCTGTTTCATGGCCACAGCCGCCCGTTTCCCAGTGTAGGAGGCCACCAGGGCATTTTCAAAGGCAACCTTTTCATTGGTGGACCACTCGACATAGATATCGAGGTTATTTTCCTTTTTGAAGCGGACCACTGCAGGAAGGATCTCCGAGCTGGGAGTCCCCGGATAGGCTGCAAAAAATTGACATCCGCTCTCCACGAGCCCCCTGGCAATTGCTTCGTTTCCAAGTAAGACCTTATTTTCCATTTTCATCATTATAATATTACAAATTCTAACCTATCCGGTTGAGGACATCAATTCCCCTGAGAAGGGTTTCATCAGAGGCGGCGAAGGAGATCCTCACATGGGTGTTCCTCTTGGAGAAGACAGTTCCCGGGACGATAAAGAGATTCTTTTGAATCGCCCTTTCCACAAAGGCCTCTCCATCTCCTCCGGGCACTTCCGGAAAGATGTAGAAAGCCCCCTGAGGTTTTCGGACCCGAAACTTTTCTTTTAACCCTTCATAGATAAGGTCTCTCTTCCTCCTGTATCCTTGAATGTAATCCTCCACATTGAAATCGAGGGCCTTGATCGCTGCCTTCTGGGCAAAGGAGTTGACGCTGGAGAAGGTGTATTGCTGGAGGGTAATCATCTGTTGGAGGATCTCCCGGGGGCCTGCGGCATAACCGAGGCGCCATCCGGTCATTGCCCAGCCCTTGGAAAACCCACCGAAGGTAAGGGTCTTCTCATAGAGCTGGCCGATACAGGGGCAGGAGGGGGCATCGAAGATAAAATTGTCGTAGATATCATCGGAGAGGATGAGAAGGTCCCTCTCCCGGGCAATTCCTGCCACCATCCTCAGGTCCTCTATTGGATAGATTGCCCCTGTTGGATTGTTCGGGCTATTGATGATGATGAGCTTTGTCTTCTTTGAAATCTTTTTAAGGACTTCTTCTTC
>CAZXMB010000098.1:0-11860 GCA_964641715.1 uncultured Syntrophaceae bacterium | reverse complement strand
CAAATTTTGGTTATTGGAGATTGGAGTTTATCTGGTTATCGGTGCTTGGTGTTTGGCTATTGTAATCATTAATGCCTTTTCCACACTCTATAAAGTCTGGGCGCGATGAGAATACATCCCAAGGCGAAAGAAGCTCCGACGATGAGATCGATGACATAGTGGTATCTCAGATAGACGGTAGAAAGAATGAGACCACAAACAATTGGGAAATAGAGGTAAAACAAAATTTTTTCATAACGGGATGTCAAAAACAGGACCATCAGGACAATCTGAGTATGGCCGCTGGGCATACAGTCCCTTTTATTATGCTCCAGAAAATTGAGCACATCCCTGACCAGATCGGTCAGCAGGCTCCCTTCGAGAGGAACGGATTGGAGGGGAGTCAGGGTGAAACGGGGTCCGATGGCAGGAAAGAGGATATACCCGACGAAGGAGAGGTAGTAGCCAAAGGCGAGGATAAAGATCGATTCATCAAGTTCCTTTATCCTGTCCTTCAGATAGAGGAGGACAATAAAAATCACCGGGAGAAAGTAATAACTGACGTAGCAAAAAGACATGATATCTGTAAACCAGGGGACGATCCATCGTTCCATCCAGATAGTCGGATGAACGCCAAAGATAAAAAAATCGATTTTAATCAGGATAGCGTCAATATCGGTGCGGAGGTACTGGATCAAATCCCCGAGGGATTCGTAGATGAGGACCACAAAGAGAATGGGTGAGAAGGAATGGAAAAGATCCCTTCCCTTCCCTTTAGATCTTCTCTGGGTGGCCACCTCCAGGGTGAAGACGAGCCCCAATAAAAGGGTATAGCGGAAAAGCAAGGAACGCCAGAGGGGAATCTGGCCCCGGAAAATAAGGACCAGGAGAAACAGGGTGATCAGAAAAAAGAGGGTTAATCCTTGAGTCGGAGCGATTCGCTTCATTTTTGAGAACTTTATATATTAGAAACAAGGGGAAAAATCAAGAATTTGAGGAGGAAATGAAATGCGTTTTTCCCACTATCTCCTTTCTACCCTGAAAGAGACCCCCTCTGAAGCAGAGGTCCCGAGTCACCAGTTGATGCTCAGGGCAGGGATGATCAGAAAATTGACCTCCGGAGTCTATTCCTACCTTCCCTTCGGCCTCCGGGCGATTCGAAAAGTGGAGGCCATCATCCGGGAAGAGATGAACCGGGCCGGAGCCATTGAAGTGCTTCTTCCTTTTGTTCAGCCATCGGAACTCTGGCAGGAGAGCAATCGATGGGAAGAATATGGAAAAGAACTGGCAAGGCTGAAGGATCGCCATGGCCGGGATTACTGTTTGGGCCCCACCCATGAGGAGGTGATCACCGATATCGCACGAAGAGAGATCCGTTCCTACCGACAGTTGCCTGTCAACCTCTTTCAGATCCAGACCAAATTCAGAGATGAGATCCGACCCCGTTTCGGTGTCATGCGGGGACGGGAATTCATCATGAAAGATGCCTATAGCTTTGATGTAGACCAGAAGGGAGAAAGTGAGAGTTACCAAAAAATGGTGGATGCCTATTCCCGCATCTTCACCCGCTGCGGGTTGAGATTTAAGATTGTGGAAGCCGAGTCCGGCCTCATTGGCGGGACCTACTCCCATGAATTTATGGTCCTTGCGGAGACCGGTGAGGAGACGATTGTGAGCTGTACCCGCTGTTCCTATGCCGCCAATATTGAAAAAGCGGACTTTGCAAGACCCAAAAAGGACGGCTCCCCTGATCCGGATCTCTTTAAACCCCTTCAAAAGGTCTGGACACCTGAAAAACGAACCATTGAAGAGGTCACCCAATTCCTCCATCTTACAGCTCAGGATCTGGTGAAGACCCTCATCTTTGAAACCGATAAGGGCTGTGTGGCCGCCCTGGTGAGAGGGGATCATGAGATCAGTGAGAAGAAGTTGATAACGGTTCTCGGGGTGAAGAACCTTCAACTTGCTGACGAGAGAACCGTCGAAGAGATCACCCATGCGCCGAAGGGGTTTGCCGGTCCGATAGGACTCTCCATCCCTATCCTGGCTGACCTCGACATTCAAAGAATGATAAATTTTGCGACGGGTGCCAATGAGGCGGATCATCATCTGATCCATGTCAACCTGAGCCGGGATTTTCAGGTCTCTCAATTCATTGATATTCGTAAATTTGTTCCGGGAGATCTCTGCCCTCTCTGCAGAAGTGAGACACGATTGGATAAAGGGATTGAGGTGGGTCACACCTTCAAGCTCGGAACAAAATACAGCAAAGCGATGGGAGCGACCTATCTCGATCCTCAAGGTCAGGAAAAGGAGATGGTGATGGGGAGTTACGGAATCGGTATCGGAAGGACGTTGGCGGCGGCCATCGAGCAATATTTCGATAAAAACGGGATAATCTTTCCCATGTCCATCTCACCCTTTCAGGTCCTCCTTCTTCCGGTGAACCTGAAAATCGACCTCATCCGGGAGACCGCCGAACAGCTTTACCAGACCTTATCAGAGGGAGGAGTTGAAGTCCTGTATGATGATCGGGAAGAAACCCCCGGAGTGAAATTCAAAGACGCCGACCTCCTCGGCATTCCCCTGAGAGTCACTCTGGGAGAAAAGAATTTAAAAAAAGGGTTAGTGGAGATCAAGAAGCGAAGAACAGGCGAGATCGTCCTGGTGAAGAAAGAAGAAGTGATGATAAAAATTCGGGAGGTGATCGAGAAGGAGATGAATGAATACAATAAATAGGGCGGCTCACCTTTTCTTTCCGAGCCGTCTTCTCACAAACGGGACCATACCCCCCAGTGCGATGATCTCCCTGACCAAATCAGGAAAGGGAGCGGAAGCAAAAGATTTTGATCTTTTCAGGTTCGAAAGAAGACCGGTTTCTGGATCGACTTCCAGGAGGTCTCCATCTCTTGTCATCTCAGCCAATCCCTCACACTCAAAGATCAGAAGTCCTGTGTTAATGGCATTTCTGTAAAAGATCCGGGCAAACGATTTGGCGATGACACAGGAGATCCCAGCTCCTTTGATAGCTAATGGCGCACTCTCCCGTGAACTTCCACATCCAAAATTATCTCCAGCTACGAGAAGATCACCCGGTTTTCGTTTTCTAAAGAAATTGCTATCCAGGTCCTCCATGCAGTGCTGACCAAGATACTCTGGGTCGAAACACGTGCAGTAACGGGCAGGGATGATCACATCGGTATTGATATGATCCCCTAAGGTAATGGCATGCCCTCGAATCTTCCCGCCCATGACACCTTATATGACCTCCCTCGGGTCAGCAACCCTCCCCAAGATGGCAGAGGCTGCGGCCACCGCGGGACCGCTCAGGTAGATTTTGCTCGTGGGGTCGCCCATTCTCCCTACAAAATTCCGATTCGAAGTGGAGAGGACCTTCTCGCCCGAAGCCATTACGCCCATATGACCCCCAATGCAAGGACCACATGTGGGAGGACCGATCAAAGCACCTGCGGCGATGAAATGAGCAGCCAAACCTTCCGAAACCATCTTTTTAAAGACCGTCTGACTGGCTGGGATGACAATCAACCTCATCCCTTTTGCTACCTTTCTCTTCTTAAGGATTTGAGCAGCTATCCGAAAATCCTCAATACGGCCATTCGTACACGAACCTAAAAAGACCTGATCGATTGTAATGCGGCCAACCTCCCTTGCCTTCCTCACATCACTTGGCAAAGGGGGGAGTGCAACCAATGGTTCGAGATGAGAAATGTCATATTCAAGGAGATTCGAATAGGGTGCATCCGGATCGGATTGGAAGAAACGATACCTTTTCTTTGCTCTCCCTTTTAAATATTGAAGAGTGATCCCATCTGGCTCGATAATTCCATTTTTGGCACCCGCCTCAGCGGCCATGTTGCAAAGGGTGAATCGGTCCGACATCGGAAGTTTGGAGATCACTTCCCCTGAAAACTCCAGGGTCTGATAACGGGCACCCTCTACTCCAATATCCCCAAGGGTATGGAGGATCAAATCCTTTCCCCCAATCCATTTAGGAAGTCTTCCTTTATAGATCACCTTGATCGTCTTAGGGACTCTAAACCAATTCTCCCCCAAGGCCCATGAAGCGGCTAAGTCTGTACTTCCAATCCCAACGGCAACGGCCCCCAGGGCACCATAGGTACAGGTATGAGAATCGGCTCCTACGACAAGGTCACCAGGAACCACCAACCCTTCCTCTGGAAGCAATTGGTGACATATCCCGGAGCGACCAACCTCAAAGTAATATTTAATTTTATGTTTCTTAGCAAATTGTCTCATGGCTCTCGACAACTCTGCTGATGCGATGTCTTTGGCAGGGACAAGGTGGTCGTTGACCAGAACGATCCGATTAGGATCAAAGAGATGATTCACACCCATCTTCTCAAAAATGGGGATGGCCATGGGTGTGGTGATATCGGTAGACATGGCCAAATCGAGCTTGGCGAATACCAGGTCCCCCGGTTTCACCCTCCTGACACCAGAGTGGGCGGCCAAGATCTTTTCGGTGATCGTCATATTAAACATCGAGGACTTGGGCCACCTGTTTACAGAATTCGTTGAAAGAGACCCCAAACCGATCACGGGGCCGCTCTATCTCAACTCGAAAAATGGTTTTCACCTTCATCGGTCTTTTGGTACAGACCACAATTCGGTCCGAAAGAAATACGGCTTCGGAAACATTGTGCGTGACGAATACAATGGTCTTTCTTGTAGAGGTGAAAATCCTTATCAACTCCTGCTGGAGGGCGACCCGGGTTTGGGCATCGAGGGCTCCGAAAGGTTCGTCCATAAAAAGGACTCTGGGGTTAAGGGCAAAACCCCGGGCGATGGCGACCCGCTGTTTCATGCCGCCGGAAAGCTCGTGGGGATAATGATCCTCAAATCCTTCGAGATGAACGAGTTGAATGTGCTCCCGACAGATGGCCTCCCTCATCTCCGGTGGAACTCCCGTGGCTTTTAACCCCAATCCGATATTCTTTTTCACCGTCATCCAGGGGAAAAGGCTGTAATCTTGAAATATCATGGTATGATCCGGTCCCGGACCGGTAATTAAACGATCATCCAGATAAACTTCTCCTTCATCCTGTTTATCGAGTCCGGCCAATATATGTAGAAAGGTGGACTTCCCGCATCCGCTCGGACCCAGGATGGAAATAAACTCGCCTTCCGAAATGGAGAGATCAATACCATCCAACACCTTGAGAGGCTCTCCTCTCTCCCCCTTTGAAAAGGATTTCTTCAGACGAATCACCCGAATGATCGCTTTAGAGAGGGTCATATCACGATTCCCTTTTGCCACTTCAAGATATATTTATCCACAAGTAACCTAAAGAGCTGATCCAACCCAAGTCCTACCATTCCGATAGTGAGCATCCCCGCAATAATCGATTCGGGCTCCAAGGTGGTCACTGATAGAAGAATCATATAACCTAATCCGGATTGAACCGCGATCAGCTCTGCAATAATCAAAACCATCCAGGCAAAGCCGAATCCCATTCTCAATCCCACTAATATGGAGGGAAAAGCAGCAGGAACCACAATATTCCACATGAGTTGTCTTTTCCCCAACCCCAGGGTAAGGGCTGCATTCACAAATCTTCGCTCCACATTTTGAACGCCATTGATCGTGTTCAAAAGGATGGGGAAAAAAGAGCCATAGATGACCAGAAGCGTCCCCGGGAGAAGGCCAATACCCCATACGAAGACAACCAAAGGAAGCCAGGCCGCAGGAGGAGTGGGCCGAATGAGATTGAGAAAGGGGTTAAGATAATCAAAAACCTTCTTATTCCAGCCCATCAAAATGCCGAGGGAGATGGCAATGAGAGCGGAGATGGAAAACCCATACCCCACATGAAAAAGGCTTGCCCCAATATCTTTGAGCAGGCTTCCATTTCTGAAGAGCCACCACCATTTTTGAAAGATAAGCCAAGGAGATGGAAAGGGCCAGGTCCCAAGGTGGACAAATCTGGCAAAAAGACTCCACAGGATGAGGAGGCATGGAATCCATATCCATCTTTGACCTATTTTAAATATTTGAGAAAACGACATCTCTTTTTCGAAATGAACAATCCTTTAAATCAGATCACCAATCCCTTTTGCCACTTCATGAGCCACCCCTGAAGATAAAGGATCCCCTGCTCCAACCCATAAGCGATCAAACCGATAAATATAATACCTGAAAGGATGATATCCGGCCTCATGACCAGATCGGCCCTCCAGATTAAGGCGCCCAGACCTGTTTTTACGGCCACAATTTCAGCCGCTACAACCAGACCCCAAGCCATTCCGAGCCCAATCCGAATCCCCGTGAAAATCCCTGGCAGAGCAGATGGGATGATCACCTCCCTGATCAACTGGTTCTTTGTCAAACCCAAGGTGAGGGCCGCATGGATATATTTCTTTTCCACATTTTCAATAGCGGCCATAGTATTCAACGAGATAGGGAAGAAAGCACCGATCCAGATGACATAGATGGAGGTGAGGTTACCCGGTCCTAAAAAGAAGAGGGAGAGGGGAACCCATGCGAAGGGAGGGAGAGGACGTAATGCCGTATACATGTTTTCTAAGAAGGCCTTCACGGTCCGATTCCATCCCATCCAGAAACCAACCGGAAAACCAATCGCCAAGGCTAAGAAAAATCCGACACACACCCGGTAAAGACTATCCTTAGCCATTTTGAACATGGTCACCTCTCCCAGTTCACCCACATGAATTCCCTCGACCAGGAGAAAGAAGAAGGTCTTAAAGACGGTGTGAGGGGCAGGGATGTGGAAAGCCTCAAGGAGGCCAAAAAGAGAGACAACCTCCCATAAGAAAAAAAAGAGGATAATCGTTCTCAGCCCTCGATTCAATTTAAACATCCCATCTCCCCTTCTGATCATTCCTTTATTTCACAGCGGGATACTTATAACCTGGCTCCCATGCAGGAGGGAGCAGCAGAGGAGTCTTCCCTTCCGGCTCTTTCCAGTTCGCTTCAGCGGCCCCCTTTCTGTAGAAATCATGGATGATCCAATCTTTTGGATTTGGGACTTTATTGGTCTTTCCAAGGGCCACCCAAAGTTTCCCCACATTCTCAAACTCTTTTTCTTCAATGGCGAAACGGAAGGCCGTATTGTGATAGCCTGCTTCAACAATGGGCTTCCAGTCTTCACTGTAACCGAACATCTTCATGGAATCCTCGATCATCTTCTTTGTATTTTCAGAATAGTATTTCATGACTTTGATGTTTGCGGTGACCACGGCCTGGACAAGCTGAGGATTCTCTTTCACAAATTTTTCTGTTGTATTCAATCCTCCGCTGATCGACTTCCACCCAGGTTCATAAGCAGTCAAATAGTCAAGGGCCCTCCCGAAACCCCTGACGATGAGGTAGGAGGGATAGGGTTCGGCTGAGGCCACTGCATCAATTTGCTTCTTCTCAATTACCTTGGTATGATCGGGGTAACGGACCTGAACGATCTCCACGTCCTTACCAGCCTCCAAATGGTGAGCCTTTAAGAATCCAAGCAACTGCATGTGCATAATGGAGTTGAGTTCTGTGCCAACCTTTTTCCCCTTCAGGTCAGAGGGTTTCTTGATATCGGAATCGGCCTGGACAACCAGCACATTGGCCAGGGTCCCGGCATTACAGATGAGGACAAGAGGCTGTCCTTTCGATCTCAGAAGCGCTGCCGAAGAGGGACCTGAATAATTGATATGTGTCTTCCCAGCAAGCATCGCGAGGGCCCGTTCTGTAGAACTGGAGATCTCAATGAGCTCGGCCGTAATCCCGTAATCATTTTTTAAATACTCGTGAATTTTAAATGAAGGCAGATAAGGGAGGACATGAACCGTTCCGATCTTTAAAGGATTGGTTTCCGAACCTAACTCTCCAGGTTTGGGAGAAATGGCCTTGGGTTGTGAAAATGAGAATGTTGCGAAACCGAAGAGAATCAGAATCGAACAAAACAACGGAAGATAAAAAATCTTTTTTTTATCCATCGCTCTCACTCCTTTCTTTTTGGTCATAGACCTTCTTTGTCTTCAATGAATGGGCTTCGTCACCTCCCTTCTCTCCAGAATTTATCAAATACCCATACCCAACATTTTCTTTAAGGTACTGCCGATATCGGCCAGATGATCAACCACACTGACCCCGGCGTCTCTCAAAGCCTCGATCTTATTCTCTGCCCTTCCCCTCCCCCTTGTGATGATCGCCCCTGCATGGCCGAAACGGATTTCAGGTCGGGTATATCGTCCTGCGATATAGGCAACCAGAGGTTTGGTAAAGCCTCCTCCTTTGATGAATGTGGCCGCATCCTCTTCAATCGTCGTTCCTATCTCACCGTAAAAGGCCACGGCTCTCGTCTCCTCATCCTCTTCGAAGAGCGAAAGGAGTTCACAAAGGTTCATCCCTACATAAGCATCCCCACCCATTCCAATGGCCGTACTCTGTCCCAATCCTGAGCGGGTTAAATAGTAACAGATGGTCGTCGCAGTCCCCCCGCTTCGGGAAACAACTCCGATCGGCCCTTCCATGAAAAAATCCCTTGCGAATTCGGCTCTCCCACCAAGGCCTCCGATGTTGGCTTTCCCTGGGCTCACAATCCCGGGGGAATTGGGGCCGATCACATGGGCTCCGACCTCCTTGCTCCTGGCAATGACTTCTAAGATATCTTGATGCGGAACTCTCTCGGTGATGAGGACCACCACCTGGATCCCTGCATCCAATGCCTCCAGAGCTGCGTTCTTGGCAAAACCCCGTGGGACTAAGATGGCGGATAAACTGATATTGGGGTGGTGTTTTAAAGCCTCATTGACTGTATTGTAGACCGGAATCCCTTCAGCATCCGCCCCGCCTTTTCCTGGAGTGACCCCTGCGACGACTCTCGTCCCATACTCTCTCATGCAACGAGTCCGAATCAGGCCTTCTCGTCCTGTGATCCCTTGGACAACGACTTCTGTCTTTTCATTGACAAGAACCGCCATTTCAATCCTCCTGATAGACCAATCGATAGGGAACCTTTTTAAGATACCTCTCCAGTTCTGGTTGGGGGAGAGTGACGTGGACCCCTCCCTTTCCATAGAGTCTGCAATCGAGTTCACAGCTTAAACATTCAGTGCAGGCTCCCCTCTTGGCATTCTCCTCTGAGACTTTCAATTGGGGAAGACCATTCTTGATCGTTAAGATATTTCCCATATTGAGGCGACTACAGGCCTTTACACATACTTTTGAAGAACATTCTTCACAATGGGAGAGATCAAAACAGACCTCTCCTGACATAATTTGGAATTTATAGACCTTCATCTTCGCTTCTCCTTTTCCCAAAGCTGATGGAGTTGATGGAATGCTTCAGCCGCCTCCTTTTCGGTGACGTCCCGTCCCAAGACCTTTACCCAGGGCGAATCCGTGATCCCATGTTTTTTAAAAAGTTCTAACGCCTCTTGATCATAGGCGCCCCTGAAGGCGAAGACCATCGGGATATTCGGTTTCCCATCGGTATGGGAATAGAGTTCCTGGAGGGCCTTGATCATCCCCCTGGCGGTATTATCCAACTGTTGGCTCGAAACACAGGATACGAAGATAAATCCTTCGATACGTGGCTGTGAGAGAATGACCTTGGTTACCCGGTAGAGTTTTGCCGAAGTGGGATTACCGGATGAATCACAGAAGTTCGATGGAAAATATCCTAAGGGAACAAGCTCATCCATCGTCGTAAGGGCAGCACCGGTTCCGACGGCATTGAAACCCACTGCGATCTTTCCCAGGGATTTGGCATAAGTTCCATCAGGATCTACCTGGATGAAATGGGCTGTACCGCGATGGTCCCTTGCATCAATTTGACCCGCTGCGATTTCCAATTCTGTAGAGGCTCTGCTCCCAGACTCTTCAGCACTTTCGAGATGAAGTTCGGGATGTCTGAAAATGGCATCGTCATCGATCTCGACCCGCGCATCCAAAGCTACAAAATGCGGCTTAGTGAAAACGAGGGGATTGATTTCGACCAATCTCGCATCAACACCTCGATAGATCGAATAAAGCTTCACAAAGATCTTAGCCAATTCATGACCAAAGGAGCTGGAGATCCCTTTTGTCATCCGGATGAGATCCATGGCTTGATGCTCGGAGAATCCTGAAAGGATGGGGATAGGATATTTAAAAAATGCTTCAGGAGATTGATTCTCCACCTCCATTCCCCCTTTTGTAGAAAAGAGGGCTACCGGTTGACGGAGTGAAGGATCTGCAGAAATAGCCATATAATATTCTTTTTCATAATCGATCTCTCTTTCCATTAATAAAGAAGAGGCCGTCTCCCCATCAAAAGCATGGGATAGAAGTTTTTTGGAGAAGGCTTGGACAACCTCTAAAGTTTCTGCTTTAAGAACCCCTCCCCTTTTCCCTCTGCCACCGCCCAGAATCTGAATTTTTAGATAGACCGGCAGACCCAATTCCTGAGCTGCCTTTCTGGCAGTCTCTTCATCTTTGACCAATCGGCCTTGGGGAATTTCGATCCCTGCGTTTTTGAAAAGTTCCTTCCCTTGATATTCATATAATCTTGGCATTTACAGTCCTCTATTCTTTTTTAAACTCTTTCGGGAGTTCCCTCTCCTCCGGTCCCTCATATAGAAGCTCCTCCTCCCATAGTTTCATGGGCATCGGACTTTTTAACCTCGATCCCTGGAGAAACTCCTCTAAAGACTCCGCCACCAGGCCGACCCCTCTTGACAAACAGAAGAGACCCTTTGCTGACTGCCAAGGAAGTCCCAATTCGCATTGAACGGCTGCACAAGCTCCGTCGATGTTGATGGGGATTGTCCGCTGATAGAGATCCTTTAATGTACGCTCCATCAACCTCGCCATTTCCATGTATTGCCCCCCCACCTCCCCTTTTTGCCGGGCTTCTTCAATGAGCCCAAAGAGTCGACGTACTCTCGGATCATCATCATGAACGGGATGACCAAAACCAGGGATGAATGCTTTTCTCCCTTTAAACTCTTCACAGGTCTTCTGGATAACCGTTTCAGCTTTCTCTCTTTTCTTTTCTACTCTTCCATTCAATTCGTAAAGTATCCTCATCAGCTGTTCAGCTGCCCCTCCATGAATGTCCCCCAAGAGATTCATCCCTGTGGCCACACAGCAGTTGAGTGGAATACCGCAGGTAGCAGCAATTCTCGAGACAGCAACTGACGGAGCAGGAATACCATGGTCTGCACCGGCAACCAGCGTGGCCTCCAGTAATTTACCCTTTACCCGTGAAGGCAGTTCGCCCATGAGGAGGAGATAGACGAGCTCACCGTAACTGATATTCCCGATCAATTCTTCGACAGGATATCCCCTCATCATCAGTTTGTTCTTTCCTGACTGAATGATTTTTGTTCTCCACCAACGCTGTTTTTCACTCTTCATACAGGTTGACCTCTCTTTCGATTAAGGGAATAATCTCTTCGTTTGAGAGAGCAAAATCTCTTTGGCCTCCACGATATGCTCTTGAATAGCCTTCTCAACACCCAGTCCATCTCTTGCCTTTAGGGCATGAAGTATCTTTTTGTGGTGTTCAATGGAGGAATAGAATTTTTCCTTTGTGTAGAGCATGGTGATACGGTATTTCTGGACATATTCTCTGAAACTGGAAAGAAGTTGAGAGAGCATCTCACTATGACTGTATTGAATGATGACATCATGAAATTTAGTGTTGAGATTAAAAAGCTTATCTGCATCCCAATGGTAGTAAAAATATTCTGCTTCTTTGATGTTTTTTTCCAGCAATTTTAATTGGCGGTTAGGGATGTGGGTGACTGCTAATCTCCCTGCATAACTTTCCAAAATAGCTCGGATGCTGAAGATTTCATCGATTCTATCATTTGTAAACTCGTTAACTTTAAAACCACGGTTTTCACTTAG
>CAZXMB010000097.1:0-11901 GCA_964641715.1 uncultured Syntrophaceae bacterium | reverse complement strand
GCAAGCATTGCGCTTGCGATGAGGCTTAGTCCCCAGTTGAGCCAAGCGATGATCATCGAGAAGAGGGACATCGTCACGATGGCCTGCCACGGTTTTTCAGGATTGGACCACCCGGAGATTCCATCCAGAAGTCTTCGAACCGGGGGGGAACAGGCCAGGATATAGCCTGTCATCATGATCAGGCACATCTGCATGGCAAATGCGAGCAAAGCCCAAAATCCATTTCCCCAGGCCTTGATTGACTCAAACGCCCTTGATCCAACTCCAACTTCTGGCTTGAACCCCCAAATAAGGGCTAAAATGAAAGTAACGATGCTTAAAAAAATTACAATAACGTAAGCATCTGGGATCCAGCGCTCCGTCCATCGGGTGAGGGCATCACCCCAATCCTTCAGGAACTCAAAAGTTCCCCGTACTTCCTCCTTCTTTTTCTCGTTCATTGTCCGGCCCTCCTTTTAAATAAGGTTTTAGGAATAAGTGTAGTCCTCTTTTGGACTTGCTGAGAATGGAGGTTTTTCCTGCAGAATCACCCCCTTTCTACAATGGTTTCTGAAAGGATTATAGAGCGGTTAATGGATGAATTTTTCTTCTGAGCATCTTCATATCGAAAAATGAGGTTTTTGTCAAGAAAAATAGGATGTGGAAAACAATGACAAGACCTTTTTAAAATTGACTTTTTTTGAATTTATGTTACCATCAAATCGCATCATCCCCCTTAATTCTCCTTTAGCCAAGGGGGAATGATTGAAAGGGATTTTCGATTGCTGAGAGCCTTTTTAGCCATTGAACTCCCGGGAACGATTCAGAAGAAGATTGAGGAGGTTCAGAAAGACTTAAAACTCTCTCTTGCCGATGTTCGGTGGGTAGCCCCTGAAAATATTCATCTGACGTTGAAGTTCTTTGGAAATATTGAAGAATCGGACATCGAACCTATTCTGGAATCGATTGGGAAACCTGCCCGCAAAACCCTCCCTTTCTCCCTTAAGGTTGGGGGAATAGGGGGTTTTCCTAATTTGAAAAACCCGAGAGTCATCTGGATGGGGCTGGAAGACAGGATGGGGATTCTGGTTAATTTTCAGGGGCAACTGGAGAAGGAATCTGAAAAAACGGGGTTTCAATCTGAAGAGCGTTCCTTTCATCCCCATCTCACCCTGGGGAGGATGAAGTCAAACCGAGGGCGAAGCGAGCTGGTTGGAAGGATGGAGAGGCTAAAAGAGGAGGTATTTGGAGACTTTCAGGTGGAGAAGGTCGTTCTTTTTAAGAGTGATTTAACACCAGCAGGACCGATCTATACCCCATTGAGGGAAGTGAGGTTGGGAGGTTGATAAAGCATAAGCACCAATTATCAAGTACCAATAACCAAATAAATTCCAATACGCAATATCCAAATTATTAAATTAATTTCGGATATTGGATTTTACTCATTGGTGATTATTTGGAATTTGCTCCGACTTTGTTGGAGCAAGGAGGGCATGATGAAGGAGGATTTGAGCAGGAAAAAGGCAGTGGATTTGGCCGTTTCCCAGATTGAAAAACAGTTCGGTAAAGGTGCCATTATGAAGTTGGGTGCTGAAACCATGCTCGGGGAAATCCCTACGATTTCTACAGGTTCCCTCTCCCTTGACATGGCCCTCGGGGTAGGAGGCTTACCAAAAGGCAGGGTGGTGGAGATCTTCGGACCCGAGGCCTCTGGAAAGACGACCTTAGCCCTCCATGCCGCTGCAGAGGCACAGAAGAAGGGGGGAATCGCAGTCTTCATCGATGCGGAACATGCCCTGGATGTCAAGTATGCTAAAAGACTGGGCGTAAAGATTGATGACCTTCTCCTCTCGCAACCCGATACAGGGGAGCAGGCCCTTGAGATTGCCGAGCATCTCGTCCGAAGCGGGGGAGTGGATGTGATCGTCATTGACTCTGTGGCGGCCCTGGTTCCGAAAGCGGAAATTGAAGGAGAGATGGGGGATGCCCATATGGGGCTTCAGGCAAGGTTGATGTCTCAGGCCTTGCGGAAATTGACAGCCACGATCAGCAAATCGAATACGATTTTGATCTTCGTCAATCAGATCCGGATGAAGATCGGAGTCATGTTCGGAAATCCGGAGACGACCACCGGTGGCAATGCACTCAAATTTTACTCCTCTGTTCGTTTAGATGTGCGTCGCATTGCCTCCATCAAACAGGGGCAGGAGGTGATCGGAAGTCGGACCAGGGTCCGTATCGTTAAAAATAAGGTGGCTCCCCCTTTCAAAGAGGTGGAGTTTGACCTCATCCACGGGGAAGGCATTTCAAGGGAAGGAGATGTCCTCGATCTGGCCGTGGAAAGGAACATCGTGGAGAAAAGCGGGACATGGTATAATTACCAGGGCGATCGCATCGGTCAGGGGAGGGAGAACGCAAAACAGTTATTAAAGGAGAAGCCGAAGATCCTGGAGCAGATGGAGAAGGAGATCCTCGAAGGCTTTCAACTCTCCAAGACAGGAACGGCAAAAGGAGAAGAGTAAAACATTCCTTGGAAATCGGAGGCCTTCGGGTATTTCTTCCGAGGCCTTAAAAGGAGGAAGGTATGGACATCAATCAGCTCTTAGTGGAGGCCATGGAGCATGAGGCTTCTGATGTGCACATCAAAGAAGGGGCCCCTCCCATCTTCAGGGTCAACGGGATTCTGAAACCTTTTAATAAGGTCAAGCCCTTCGATCATAACGATCTCTCAAAGATGGCCTTCGGTCTGATGAACGATTGGCAGAAGGAGCGTTTCATCAAGAACCGGGAAGTGGATATGGGTTATGAAGTCTATGGCCTGGGGAGATTTCGCGTCAATGTCTATCAGCAGAGAGGAAAGTTTTCGATCGCGCTCCGAATCGTTCCCTATCAGATTAAAAACCTCCAGGAACTCCATCTTCCTCCGGTGATCGGAAATGTCGCCCTGGAGCAGAGAGGACTCATCCTGGTCACCGGGACAACCGGAAGCGGTAAGTCCACGACCCTTGCCTCCATGATCGATATCATCAATGGCAATCGGAATTGCCATATCATCACGATTGAAGACCCCATCGAGTTCATTCATGAGGATAAAAAGTCGATCGTGGATCAGAGAGAGGTTGGTTCGGATACAAGCACCTTTTCCAGTGCACTTCGTGTGGCCCTCCGTCAGGACCCGGATGTGATCCTGGTCGGCGAGATGAGGGATTTTGAGACGATCGAGACTGCCCTGACTGCGGCTGAAACAGGACATCTGGTCATGTCCACCCTCCACACCCTGAATGCCACTGAGACGATCACCCGTATCATCTCCGTCTTTCCCCCCTACCACCAGAAACAAGTTCGCCTTCAATTAGCCGCAGTGCTCAAAGGGGTCATCTCCCAGCGGCTGGTTCCAAGGGCAGACGGATTGGGAAGGGTTCCGGCGGTTGAGATTTTAGTTTCCACGGCGAGGGTGAGGGAGTGTATCGTTGAAAAGGATAAGACGGGTGAGCTTCTCGATGCGATCACGAAAGGGACCACTGCTTATGGAATGCAGTCCTTCGATCAATCCCTCATGTTTCTTTTGAAAGAAGGCCTCATCACCTATGAGGAAGCCCTTAAACATTGCACCAACCCGGATGACTTCGCCCTGAGGGTGAAGGGGATTCTTGCTACGAGCGATACCTCCTGGGACGATTTTGAGACTCTGGAGAAGGAGAAGGAGAAGGCCAAAGAGGCCCCGGAGAAGGTGAGACCGGTGAGGCCTTTAAATTCAAAGACAGGGGGAACAGGTTTGAAACAATGACCTCGGATGAGATTCGAAGGGCCTTTCTCACCTATTTCGCCGAGAGGGAGCACCGAATTGTTTCGAGTTCCTCGCTCGTCCCCAAAAACGATCCCACCCTGCTCTTCACCAATGCCGGAATGGTCCAGTTCAAAAGGGTTTTTTTAGCCGAAGAGACCCGGGACTACAGGCGTGCGACCACATCCCAGAAGTGTGTTCGTGCAGGAGGAAAGCACAATGATCTGGAGAACGTGGGAAAGACCGCCCGGCATCACACCTTCTTCGAGATGTTAGGGAATTTCTCCTTCGGGGACTATTTCAAAGAAGGGGCGATCGGGATGGCATGGGACCTCCTCATCCACCAATGGGGATTACCCCAGGAGAAGATGTGGATCACCGTCTATCTCGATGATGATGAGGCCTTCGACCTCTGGCGAAAGATCGGCATCCCTGCCGACCGGATTGTCCGGATGGGTGAGAAGGATAATTTCTGGGCGATGGGAGAGACCGGTCCCTGTGGTCCCTGTTCCGAGATCGTCATCGATCAGGGAGAGGGGATGGGCTGTGGCCGGCCGGATTGTGCGGTGGGTTGCGAGTGCGACCGATTCCTGGAGCTCTGGAACCTTGTCTTCATGCAATTCAATCGTGACGGAGAAGGGAAACTCACCCCACTGGCCAAACCTTCCATCGATACGGGGATGGGACTGGAGCGAATCTCTGCTGTCCTTCAGGGTGTAAAGAGCAATTTTGAGACAGACCTCTTCAGACCCATCATCCGGGAGATCGAAACCCTCGGCCATCTCTCCTATGGGGAGAACTCCAGGACGGATACCTCCATCCGGGTGATCGCTGACCATAGCCGTGCAGCCACCTTTTTAATCAATGACGGGGTCCTTCCCTCCAATGAGGGAAGAGGCTATGTGCTTCGCCGGATCATGAGAAGGGCGATGCGACACGGGAAGATGCTCGGGATCGATCATCCCTTTCTCTATCAAACCTCGACCAGGGTCATAAGCCTGATGAAGGAGGCCTTTCCCGAGCTGAGGGAGACAGAGGCCTTTATCTCCAGTGTGATCCGCAGTGAGGAGGAGCGTTTCTCAGAGACCCTCGATTCCGGGCTCAAGATCTTAAGAGAGGAACTGGAGGAATTGAGGAAGAAAAAGAGAAAAGTCCTTTCCGGAGAGATCGCCTTTAAACTCTACGACACCTTCGGTTTCCCTCTCGACCTGACCACGGAGATCCTCGATGAGGAAGGGATGAGCTTTGATGAGGTGGAGTTCAGGGCCCAGATGGAGGAGCAGAGGAAAAAAAGTAAATTGGCCTGGCAGGGGATGGCTGAGGGAAAGACAAAGGAGGCCTATCGCCGGCTCTCCAATGAGGGGATCAAAACGGTCTTTATAGGGTATGAGGAGACCCAGTGCGATTCGAAGATCCTCAGGATCATCAAAGGCGATGGATTGGTCTCCGAAGCTCAGGAAGGGGATGAAGTCGAGATCGTTTTCGAGAGGACCCCGTTTTACGGAGAGGCAGGGGGACAGGTTGGAGACAGAGGGGTCATCTTCCAGGAAAGGTTCTCCCTGGAAGTGGAGGATGTACTCAAACCGATGGAGGACCTGATCGTCCATCAGGTAAGGGTGAAAAGGGGAGCGGTGAAACAGGGGATGGAGGCAACGCTCAGAGTGGACCCGGATCGGAGAAGGGACATTACGCTCAACCATACAGGCACCCATCTCCTTCAGGCGGTATTGAGAGAGGTTTTGGGGACCCACGTTCATCAGGCGGGTTCTCTGGTGAGCCCCGAGCGATTAAGATTTGACTTCACCCATTTTGCACCGATTGGTAAAGAAGATCTCGAACGGATTGAAGACATAGTCAACCGGAAGATCCGTGAGAATCTGAAGGTTGAGACGAATATCATGAGGGTGGAGGAGGCTCTCCGGACAGGGGCGATGGCCCTCTTCGGTGAGAAATACGGTGAGAAAGTGAGGGTGGTCAAGGTTTCGGATTTCAGTATCGAACTCTGCGGAGGGACCCATGCCCAAAGAACCGGTGATATCGGCCTCTTTAAGATCGTGGGGGAGAGCGGGGTGGCTGCCGGTGTGAGGAGGATCGAAGCCTTCACGGGAAAAGGGGCTTATCAATGGGTCAAAGGGACGGAGCGAGAACTCCAGGAGATCGCCTCTTTACTCAAATCAACCCCCGGGGAACTCTCTCCAAGAGTGGAGCGATTGCTTCAGAGACAGAAAGAACTGGAGAGGGAGATCGAATCCTTTCAGGCCAAAGCCTCGCATCAGGAGATTTTAAATCTCCTTTCCCTCGTCAGAGAGGTGAAAGGAGTAAAGGTTCTATCGGCCAGGGTGGATGGGAAAGACCTCAAACGATCGCGGGAGTTTGTGGACCAGGTGAAGGATAAGATCGGTTCCGGGATTGTCCTTTTGGGAAGCCAAAGCGAAGGCAAGGTCTCCTTGCTGATGGGGATCACCCGAGACCTCACCGATCGGTTCAGGGCGAATGAATTGATCAAGAAGATTGCCATCCACGTGGGAGGAACAGGAGGGGGTCGCCCCGATTTTGCGCAGGCCGGAGGCACGGAGACCGATAAACTGGAGGAGGCGCTCAAGGCCATTGACAATCTTGTTTAAAAATTTTAATGAGGAACAAATCCCCCCAAACCCCCTTTAGAAAAAGAGGGGTCAAGGGGGATTTTTTTAGTTTCTTCGTAGGGAACGCATATATGCGTTCCTTACATGGGAAGGAATAAAGGGACTGTCCCCTTTCTGAAGGGTTTAAAATCGAATGGCAACAGTGAGAACACGATTTGCACCGAGTCCCACAGGGGACCTTCACATCGGAGGAGCGAGGACAGCCCTTTTCAACTGGCTTCTGGCCAAAAAGACCCGGGGAACTTTTATACTCCGGATCGAGGACACAGATGTGGCACGCTCCACTCAGGAATCGGTCCAGGTCATTCTCGATGCCATGACCTGGCTGGGAATGGATTGGGATGAGGGCCCTTTTTACCAGACTCAGCGGCTTCCTCTTTACCGGGAGGCGGCGGTGAGGCTTCTGAGGGAAGGGAAGGCTTACCGCTGCTACTGTACTCCGGAGGAATTAGAGGAAAAGAGGGCCACTGCCTTAAAGGCCGGGCTCAAGCCCAAATACGATCGGGCCTGTCTCGGCCGAAAATCATTTCCTCCTGACCGGGCCTTTGTGATTCGATTTCTTTCTCCGGACGAGGGGCAGACGGTGGTGGAGGACCTGATTCAGGGGCGGGTCGCATTTGACAATTCTGAATTGGATGACCTCATCCTCCTCCGAAGCGACGGGCTTCCGACCTACAATTTCTCAGTGGTCGTGGATGATGGGACCATGGAGATCACACATGTCATTCGGGGAAATGACCATCTGAACAATACACCCAGGCAGATCCAGATCTATCAGGCCCTGGGATATCCTTTGCCGAAATTCGGTCATGTCCCGATGATCCTGGGTCCTGACAGGAAGAAACTTTCGAAACGTCACGGAGCCCAGTCCGTGATGGAATATAAAAAGATGGGTTACCTCCCGGAGTCGGTCGTAAACTATCTCGTCCGTCTGGGATGGTCCTATGGCGATCAGGAGGAATTCACCCTGGAAGAATTGATTGAGAAGTTCAACCTGGAGGCAGTGGGCAGATCACCTGCAGCCATCAATCCGGGGAAACTCGACTGGCTTAATTCCCAGTATATCAAGAAGAGGACATTGGAAGAATTGGTACAGTTGGTAAGACCGTTCATCAAGGCGAAAGGATATTCGGTGGATGATCTCGATTTCCTCAAAAAAGTGGCCCTTTCCCTCCGAGAAAGAGTCAAGACTCTCATTGAGATGGCCGAGCAATCGGAATTCTATTTCCGTGAAGAGTTGAGCTATGAGGAGAAGGCGGCTAAAAAATTTCTGAAACCGGAGTCCCTGCCGGTTTTTAAAGAGGTGATCGATTCTCTGGCGGAGGGAAAGGTTCTCAGTAAAGCGGACAGTCATCGTCTCATCCATCAACTGACGGAGAGACGGGGAGAACCCCTGGTCAAGGTGGCTCAACCCCTTCGTGTGGCTTTGACAGGAAAAACGGCGAGCCCTCCCATCGACGAGGTCATGGAGATTCTGGGTAAAGGGAAGGTGATCCAGAGGCTCCGGAAAGCAATGGATTATATTGAACAGAAATAACCAATCACCAAATCCCAAGCACCAAATAATCACCAATGACCAAATTCGAATAACCAAAAGGCCCCTCAACCTTTTCCTCTCTCCGGAGGGACTGTGTCGTAATTAGCCATTCGCCCTTCGACACGCTCAGGACGAACGGCTAAGTGATTAATTTTTAACATGTCGTAGTCCGTTCGTGGTGAGGCTCTCGAACCATGAACGGAATTACAACACAGTCTCGGAGGGGAGAGGGATTTAACTTTTGGTTATTGGAAAATTGGTAATTATCTGGTTATTAGTGTTTGGTGATTGGAATTTGACTGAACATAGCATGATTAGTCAAATGGGTAACCAGGGATGATTCAATGAAACTCAAGTCACTGGAGATGACCGGATTTAAATCCTTTGTAGACCGGCTCGTTTTGACCTTCCCGGGCGGAATCACGACGATCGTGGGACCCAACGGTTGCGGGAAGTCGAACGTCGTGGATTCCATCCTCTGGGCGATTGGTGAACGAAGCGCCAAACATCTGAGGGGACGGTTGATGGAGGATGTGATCTTTGGAGGGACAGATGGGAGAAAACCCCTCGGGATGGCGGAGGTGAGCCTCACCTTCTCCAATGAGGATGGGTCCGCTCCCCAGGAATACGCTCAATACAGTGAGATCACGATTACCCGGAGGCTTTTCCGCTCAGGGGAGAGTGAATTTCTGATCAACAAGGTACCGTGCCGGTTGAGGGATATTACGGATCTCTTTTTGGATACTGGGATCGGGGTGAATGGATACTCGATAGTGGAACAGGGCCGGGTAGAGAACCTGATTCATGCGAACCCCCAGGACCGGCGCTTTCTCATTGAGGAGGCCGGAGGGATAGCGAAATATAAGGAAAGAAAGAGATTGGCTCTGATCAAGATAGAGGCCACCCAGCAGAACCTCCTTCGGATTCAGGACATCATCGCCGAAGTAAAACGGCAGACCGTCACCCTTGAGAGGCAGGTGAAAAGGGCGGAGGAATATAAGACCATTCGAAAGGAGGTCAGGGAGATTGAACTGCGTTTTGCCCTTCAGGAGTACACCGAGCTTTCTGAAAAAGGAGAGACAGCCCGAGGTTACCACAAGGCCCTCCGCGAAAGAGAGACAGGGATCTCCACCCAACTGGCGGAGAAAGAGGCTCTGGTCGAGGGGGCGAGGCTGAGAAGCATGGAGGGGGAAGAGAAACTCCGATCCCTTCAACAGGAGGCCTTTGACCTGAGCCAGTCAATTCAGAAGATGGAGAATGAAGTGGAGTATTTCAGAAGGGAACGGGGGAGTCTTCAAAAGCAGGAAGCCCAGTTGATGGAAGAGGTAAGAGAAGGGTTTGGAGCCTGGAGGAGATCGCAGAGGGAGCGAAGGGGAAACGAGGAGGTCAAAAAGCAGTTAGAAGCTCAACGCAAGGAGACCGAAGAGATACTGAAGGAATGGGAGGTCCTCTATAACGAATTCAGGACAACCTATCAGGAAGTTGCCGAACAGCTGGAGGCTGAAAAGGGAAGACAGATCGATACCCTCACCCGTCTGACTTCTCTTCGAAACCGCCAATCCCATCTGGAGGAGAGAAAGGAAGATCTCCGTAAGAGGATCGGGTCCAATGAGAAGGAATCGGAAGAGGTAGAAAGGGGACTGACCCGGCTCGAAGAGAACCTCGTTAGAGTCGAAAGGGAAAAAGAGCAAACCCTTTCTCTTCAGGTTCAACTTCAAGAGGAGAAGGAGAGGTGGGAAGGGGAGATTGAAAAATTGGGAGAGGCCTTGCAGGCTAAGCAGTCAGAGCGATTCGCCCTGGAAGAGGGATTGAGGCAGGACCGGTCTCGATACCTCTCTTTAAAAGAGCTTCAGGAGAATTACGAAGGTTTCGAAAAAGGGGTGAAGTCCATCCTCCTTCGGAAGAGAGAGGAACAGGAGAAATGGGAACGCATCTTGGGTGTGGTGGCTGATATCTTTGAGCCCGAACCTCAATATGAGGTTCCCCTGGAGGCTGTTCTGGGGCAGCGGCTGCAGTACTTAATGGTCGAAGGGGAAGAGGAGGCCAGGGAGGCCATCCATCTCCTCAAAAGGGAATCTCTGGGCCGGGGAAGTTTCATCCCTGTGGGGGTGAAAGGAGAAGGGAACAGGGATCATTCTTTATTGAAAGAGGAGGAAGGAAGGCCCCTGCCCTTGCTTCGGTTTGTCAATGTGAGAGAAGGATTTTCTCCGATCGCAGAATTTCTGATCGGGGATGTGGGTGTGATCGACCATCTCGAGGAGGCCCTTTGCTGGATCAGGAGAGAGGATGGGTTCCGGACCCTGGTCACACTGGAAGGGGAGGTGGTGGAGCGATCCGGGGTCATCTCAGGAGGGAGTCTTGATCAGGGGCTCAGCATCCTGGAGAGAAGGAGGCTGATCAGGGAGTTAGAGAGAAGGGTGAGAGAACAGGAAGAGGCCTGCCAGAGGGTTTCCGGGGAGGAGGAACAGCTCCAGAGAGAGATCGCGGAGAGAGAAGATCGGTTGGAGAAGAGGAAGAAGGAGATTCAGGAGAAAGAGATCGAGATCCTCCACCAGGAGAGGGATCTGGAGGGGGTAAGGAAGGAGATCTCTCAGACCCACCAGAAGATGGAAGTCCTCCGGTTTGAAGGAGGCGAACTCAAGGAGGAGGAACGAGAGATCGAGGAGGAGATGAAATCGGTCTCAGAGGAGACGGAGCGGGAGGAGGGATTCAAGAAGAAGAAGGAGGAAGAGCTTCAATCATTGAAAAAGACCGTAGAGGAAGTGAGGGAGGGCACAGAGGAACTGGGAGGAAGGATCACGGAGAAGAAGGTCATCCTCGCCTCCATCGAGGAGAAAGAGAGAGGGATGGAGAGTCAGATTCTAAGCCTTGCGGAAAGCCTGAGGACACTTCGTGAGCTGGTGCGCAGGAAAGTGAAGGAGATCAGGGGGTGCCGGCAGGAGGATATCTCCCTTGGTCAACGGATCGAACAGGAAGAGAAGGAGTTGGAGGACCGGATCGAGAAGCATCGGATAAGCGAGGAGGTCATCTCTTCTCAAAGAGAGAAGGTGAATACCCTGTCCAATGAATGGAAGGAGGCCGAGGCCTCCACACGATATCTTCGGCAGGAGCTGGAAGAGGTCCGTCAGAAGATTCACGAGGAGGGGATACGGGTCTCGGAATACCAATTGAAACTCCAGCATTTGCAGGATTCGGTGAGAGATCGTTATGGCGCAACTCTTTCACCTTCCCTGAGCCCCCCTGGTGAGGAGTTTCCAAAAGAGGAGATGGCGAGGAGATTGACAGAGCTGAAGACTGCCCTGGAAGGTTTCGGAGAGGTCAATCTGATGGCCATCGAGGAATATCAGGAGCTCAAACAGAGGCATGATTTCCTGACAGAACAACAGGCCGATCTTCAGAAGTCTCTCGATACCCTGAAAAAGGCAATCATTCGAATCAACCGTACGACGACAAAACGATTTTTAGAGACCTTTCATCTCGTTAACGAGAAGTTTAAAGAGGTTTTCGCCAGGCTCTTTAAGGGGGGACAGGCCAGCCTCATCCTTCTGGAGGAGAGTGACCCCTCTACCTCAGGGGTGGATATCATTGCCCAGCCCCCGGGCAAGAAACTTCAGAATATTGACCTCCTCTCAGGCGGGGAGAAGGCGCTGGTGGCAACCGCTCTTCTCTTCGGGCTTTTTATGATCAAACCGACCCCTTTCTGTCTCCTGGATGAAATGGATGCCCCCCTGGATGACGCAAATATCAATCGTTTTATCGAACTGGTCAGGGAATTCTCAAAAAAATCTCAGTTTATCCTCATCTCACACAATAAGAAGAGCATGGAGATGGCCAATACCCTCTACGGGATTACCATGGAGACCCCAGGGGTCTCGAAGGTAGTCTCCGTCAGATTAAATTAACATATTTTTGCTTGTAATAATTTCCCAACGGTATAAAATATAAAGAGAGTTTAT
>CAZXMB010000096.1:0-11963 GCA_964641715.1 uncultured Syntrophaceae bacterium | reverse complement strand
ACCTTTTGCAAATGAAACCACTCCGCTCTTATCCGAAACGCTGACAATCGCCCTTCTGATCTTCCCCATATCTCAACCTCCAATTTCGAAATTCGAATATCGAAATTCGAAACAAATTCAAATTTTCAAAATTCAAATATGTTAAACTTACTTTTTGTTTCGAACATTTGAAATTTAGTCATTTGAAATTGTTTCGAGTTGATCCCTTTGGGATGGTTCGCCCGGATTTCGTGCTTCGGATTTTAAAAACCTAATTCTTCTCCAACGATAATAATGAGCATATCGGTTAAAGAGGGCCTTCGCTCATGGATCACAATCACCCTGCAGATCCGATTGGGAGAGTTACAGTCCACACACCTTCCGACCCTGGCACAGGGGACATCAATATTGAGTCGTCTGGCATTGAGAGGCGCGGCCACATTCTTAATCCTCTTTAATGCCTCTTCGACATTCTCTGCAATCTTGTTATAACCTGCAACCAGGATGACCTTTCCCGGACCGAAAATGGTGGAATTCACACGATTTCCAATCCCATCAATATTGACTATTTCTCCATTAAGGGTGACCGCATTGACACTGCCAAGGAAAAGGTCAGAGGTCATCTGGGACTTTCGAATAGCAAGGGCTTCTTCCTTCGAAAGCCCGGGTTTCCAATGGTTGTAAATGACATGGCCCTCCTTCTCTAACTTCTCTAAAATTCCCAGCTCCCTGATGGTCAATGAACCCCCCACACCGATTCTCTGACCGGGAGAGACATATTTTAAAATCTCGGCTTTGGCTTCTTCCCTGTTTTTCACAAAGAGGGCCTTAAAGTCATGGGCCTCCAGCTTTTCAACAGCCTTCCTGGCCTTCTCTCCCATCCACCACTCTTTGATCGGATCCATTTCTCTCCTCCTCTCTGGTTACAAAATCGAAAAGTACTGTTCTAATTCGTAATCGGTCACCTGAGCCCGGTACCGTTCCCACTCGATAAGTTTATTTTCAATAAACCGATAGAAGACATGGTCTCCCAAGGCGCGTCTGACCAGTTCACTTTTTTCAGTAATTTGAATCGCTTCAAAGAGGTCCTCCGGAAGGGATTCGATTCCAAACTTCTTCCGTTCCTCTTCTCCCATCTCATAGACATTTCGTTCGATCGGATCCTTCAATGGATATTTCTTCTCAATCCCTTCCAGACCCGCCGCAAGCATCACCGAGAAGGCCAGGTAGGGGTTACAGGCAGGGTCAGGAGACCGGTATTCCACCCTTGTGGCTAACTCCTTCCCGGGTTTATAGACAGGAATGCGAATGAGATCTGACCGGTTTCTCAGCGCCCAGGAGATATAGACCGGTGCCTCAAACCCCGGAACCAATCGCTTATAGGAATTGACCCATTGATTGGTGATCAACGTAATCTCCTTTGCGTGTTTCATCAAACCCGCAATATAGTACTTGGCTATAACGGAAAGATGGTATTTATCTTTTGGATCAAAAAAGGCATTCTTCTTCCCTTTAAAGAGGGATTGATGGGTGTGCATCCCGCTTCCATTTGCGCCAAAGATGGGTTTGGGCATAAAACTGGCGTAGACCCCATTCTTCAAAGCCACCTCTTTTACCACCAGCCGGTAGATCATCGTGCTATCCGCCATCGATAAGGCATCCGTATATTTGAGATCAATCTCGTGCTGGCTGGGGGCCACTTCATGGTGGGAATACTCCACCTGGACTCCCAATTCCTCTAACAGGACGGCGGTCTGTTTTCTCAAATCACTGGCCACATCGAGAGGGGTTAAATCGAAGTATCCTCCCGAATCAAGGGGTTCGGGTTTCCCTGTCGATTTCTGAAAATAAAAATATTCCAGCTCCGGTCCTACATTGAATGTATATCCCAGCCTGGCTGCCCGCTCCAGATTTTTCCTGAGGACCCAGCGGGGATCACCCTGGTGGGGCTTTCCGTCCGGCTCCAGGATATCACAGAACATCGCTGCCACCACGTGATCGCTTGCCTTCCAGGGGAGAATCCGAAATGTGGCGGGATCCGGCATGGCTACCATATCGCTCTCATCAATTCGGACGAAACCAAGAATGGAGGAGCCATCAAAACCCATTCCGTCCTCCAATGCCCCTTCCAGCTCACGAACGGTGATGGCAAAACTCTTCAAAAACCCAAGAATATCCGTAAACCAGAGCCGTATAAACTTGACCTCTCTCTCCTTAGCCAACCGAAGTATATCCTTCTTTGTATAACCGGGCATTGCCTTCCTCCTTTCCGCAAAATTTGATTCAGATTTACCATATTCCCCATGCAGGGTCAACCCCGGAGGAAAAATTACTGTTACACTACCTCGGGATCTGGATGAGTTGACAACCCCGGATCTTTTGGGTAAATTAAACCCACAAAATAGGGAGGGTAAAGATCCCATTGTTATATAAGAAAACCTCTTATAAAAAACAGACCAAGGCTCTAACAGAGATCAGTCAGGTCATCTCTTCGGACCGTTACTTGGATGATATCCTCAAATTGATTGTGACGGTAACCGCAAATGTGATGGACTCAAAGATCTGTTCCCTCTGGATCCTGGACGAGAAAGAGAAGGTCCTGAAAATCAGGGCAACCCAAACAATGAGCGAAGAATACCTGAAGGAGAGGAGTTTAAAACTGGGGGAGGGGGTTGTGGGTTATGTCGCCCAAACAAAGAAACCCCTTGCCATCCCCGATGTCTTAAAGGAACCTCGTTACAAGGAAAAGGAGCTTGCCAGAAAGGAGAGTCTGGTTTCCATGCTCAGTGTGCCTCTGGCCGTGAAGGAGAAGGTGATCGGGGTGATTAATTGCTATACCTCCTATCCCCATGAATTCACCGAGCCCGAGCGGGACATGTTAATGGCGGTGGCCAGCCAGGCGGCCATCTGCATCGAGAACACGGAGCTGATGGTGAAGACCAAAGTGATCCAAGAGGAGCTGGAAATTCGAAAATTGATAGAAAGGGCAAAAGGGGTTCTGATGAAACGCCAGGGCCTGAGTGAAGAGGAAGCCTTCAAACGGATCCGGAAGACGAGCATGGATAGCCGGAAGACGATGCGGGAGATAGCGGAGGCCATTCTTCTCACGGACAAAATGGGGAGTTAAGCCCTAAAAAGAGGACTTTAAAACCCGTTCAACCTTCTATTCATCTCAGCATCAAGAAATACCTGACTTTTAAGCCATTTTTAAGGTCTCCTAAAATTTTTTCTTGACAAAAATTTTTATTTCTATTAAATATCTTCCATCAATACAAGGGTGTATTGATGACGAGGGCGTCAAAGCAATTTGACGCCCTCTTTTTTTATTACGATGAAGTATTGATGACAGTGACGTCAGACCATTTCGACCCTTTTATTATCAGAAAAGGAGGAGAAGAATGACTTTCACCAGACCGAATAGAAGCCCTGCAACATTTACTAAAAATCGGATTGAACCGGCCCCCGGCTCAGGTATCTGCGTCACCTGCCTGGATGGCTGTCCCGGTCCCTGTGAGATCGGTCGCTCTGCCCTGAGAGGAAGGGAGGTCCTTTATCCTCAGCCCTTTTCCAGAATCACCGCTGGCTCTGAGAAGGATTATCCTGTCGATTTTTCTCATTTTAATATTCAAGGGACCTGCGTGGGAGCGGTGGGTATTCAAGCCAATTCGGATCATGCGACCTTCCCCTCAGTCGATGTCTCCACCGAGGTTGGGGCAAAGGAGAAGATAAAATTAAAAGTCCCTTATTTTACCGGTGCCCTGGGTTCGACGGACATTGCCCGTATCCATTGGGAATCGATGGCCATTGCGGCCGCCATCTCAGGGACCCTTGTTGTTGTGGGAGAAAATGTTTGTGGAATGGACCCTGAAGCAGAATTTAAAAATAGCCACGTGGTGAAATCACCGGAGATGGAACGACGGGTGAAGACCTTCCAAAAGTGGTATGATGGGTCTGGCGGAATCATCGTCCAGTATAATGTGGAAGATGGACGTCTGGGTGTGCCGGAGTATGCCGTTGAAAAATTAGGGGTTCGAATCATTGAACCCAAATGGGGACAGGGGGCCAAAGACATCGGGGGTGAAGTGAAACTTCCCTCCTTAGAGAGGGCGCTTCAATTGAAGAGTAGAGGGTACATTGTCCTCCCCGACCCTGAGGACCCTGTCATCCAGGAGGCTTTTAAACAGGGGGACTTCAAAGAATTTGAAAGGCATTCCAGACTGGGAATGGTGGATGAAGAGGGTTTTCATAAGGAAGTAGAAAGATTAAAAAAAGTCGGTGCGAAATACGTCTCTCTCAAGACGGGAGCCTACCGGCCAGCTGATCTGGCCCGGGCGGTCAAATATGCCTCCGATGCAAAGATCGATCTCCTCACCGTGGATGGTGCTGGCGGAGGAACGGGAATGAGCCCCTGGCGGATGATGAATGAGTGGGGAATCCCGACGGTTTATCTTGAAAGCTGGCTCTATCAATGTCTAAGAAGATTGGATCAAAAGGGGGCCTTCATTCCCTCGTGCGCGATGGCAGGAGGGCTTGCCCTTGAGGACCATATCTTCAAGGCCATAGCTCTGGCTGCCCCTTATATCAAAGCGATCTGCCTCGGCAGGGCCTCGATGACAGCGGCTATGGTGGGGAATACCATCGGTGGAATGATCAAGAAAGGGAAGGTCCCTGCTGATATATCCAAATTCGGGACCGATGTGGATCATATCTTTATCCTTGCAGCTAAACTGAAGGAGAAATATGGGAAGGATTTCGAGCAAATCCCAACAGGGACGATCGGAATGATCACCTACTTTGATCGTCTCAATGCCGGGCTTCAACAGTTGATGGCAGGTGCAAGGAAATTCGCCCTGAAATATATTTCCAGAAACGACATCTGTGCCCTGACCCGCGAAGCCTCAGAAGTTTCAGGCATCCCTTATGTGATGGAGGCAGATCGGCAGGAAGTGGATAGGATATTGGGGTAATGAGAAATCGGTTCTATGGGGAAAATTCCAATAACCAAATCCAAATATCCAAATAATAATCAAACACCAATTTCCTAAAATGTTTGGACATCGGGTCTTTGAAATTTATTGGGTGATTGGTGCTTGGTTTTTGGTCATTATTCCGAATGATATCAAAAAGGGGATGACATATAAAAGTTATCCCCTTTTTTATTTTGCAAAAAAGCTTTTTTTGTTTATGATAGGATTATGATTCGAGTTCAGAGATATTAATCGGGGGGAAAACATGCGGACACTCAGAATCGGGCTCTGTCAGATCAATACCACGGTAGGGGATATCGAAGGCAATCGAAGAAAGATCGTCGACTATATTGCCAGAGGCAAAAAGAGGGGAGCAGATCTTCTTGCCTTCCCTGAAATGGCGGTAACGGGTTACCCTCCGGAAGACCTCCTGCTCATGCCAAAGTTTATCGACGCCAACCTGAAAGCGATCAGAGAGATTACCAAGGCCACTACCTCCATCACGGCCATTGTCGGATTTGTCCATAAAGAAGGGGATATCTTCAACTCCGCCGCCCTTCTCCACCATGGGAGGTTGATCAATGTCTATTCCAAGATGTATCTCCCCAACTATGGGGTTTTTGATGAGTTCCGATATTTCCACCCCGGAAAGGAAAACTTCATCTTCAACCTTCAATCCATCCCGATCGGCATCAGCATCTGTGAAGACCTCTGGTATCCCGGAGATCCCATCCGCACCCAGACCCTCTACGGAGGAGCAGAGCTGATCATCAATATCTCCTCCTCCCCTTACCATGCCGGAAAGACCGCTTCCCGTGAAAAGCTGATCTCCACCCGGGCCTCGGACAATGTGGCCATCGTCGCCTACTGCAATCTGGTGGGAGGCCAGGATGAGCTGGTCTTTGACGGAGGAAGCATGATCTTTGATCAAAGAGGTGAGTTGATCGTCCGGGGGAAACAGTTTGAAGAGGATTTGGTCCTTGCGGATCTCGATCTGGAGGCCGTCTTTCGAATGCGGCTCCATGACCCCAGGATCAGAAGAGAGAAAATGACGGAAGAGGAGAAAGGGATAAGAAAGATTGAACTTTTCGATCGGCCCCGTTCAGCAGGAAAAAAGCCACCCCTTTCCAAAAAGGATTCCGGGTCACTGGATCACCTCGCTGAAATTTATTCCGCCCTGATTCTCGGGACAGGGGACTACATACGAAAAAATGGGTTTCAAAAGGTCTTAATCGGCCTCAGCGGCGGTATTGACTCTGCCTTAACCGCCACCATTGCGGTGGATGCCTTAGGAAAGAAATCGGTGGTGGGAGTTGCGATGCCATCCCAGTATTCCTCAAAAGCTTCGTTTGAAGATGCAAGACTTCTGGCAAAAAACCTTGGCATTCAATTCCTAACCGTCCCCATCACAGAGGTCTTCGAGGCCTATCTTAAAACTCTCTCCCCTGCCTTCAAGAGATTAAAACCCGATGTGACCGAAGAGAACATCCAGGCCCGGATCCGGGGAAATATCCTGATGGCCCTCTCCAATAAATTCGGCTGGCTCGTTCTGACCACAGGGAACAAGAGTGAAATGAGCGTGGGTTACTGCACCCTTTACGGAGATATGGCAGGAGGATATGCTGTGCTGAAGGATGTCCCTAAAACCCTGGTTTACGAATTGGCTCAATACAGGAACAGAAAAGAAGGAAAGGAGATCATCCCTAAAAATGTCCTTTCCAAAGCCCCCTCTGCAGAATTGAGGCCAAACCAGAAGGATGAGGATTCTCTTCCGCCCTACCCTACCCTTGATCCCATTCTTCAGGCCTATGTCGAAGAAGATAAGGGCCTTAAAGAGATCGCCAAGATGGGGTTCAGGGAGGTCATGGTCAAAGAGGTGATCAACATGGTTGACCGAAACGAGTATAAACGAAGACAGAGTCCCCCGGGGATCAAGATCACCCACCGCGCCCTGGGTAAAGACCGAAGGCTTCCGGTCACCAACAAGTACCGAAACTTTTAATTGCTCCTCTTTCCACCAAAAGCAAAAGGTTCTAAGGGGTGAAATGGGGTGATTACAGAAATCCTTTGGGTTTCCTAGGCTGGGGTTTTTCCTCGGGGCGGACGTTTTTCTCTTCTTCTTTCTTTCCTTCGATCTTAAACCCGGACTCTTCCAGGATAAATTTATCATCTCCCGGATCGGGTTTAAACTCCAGTTGAAGCTTCTTTGCCTCCTTCACGAAAGATCCTCCCTTGAGACGAATCTCGCCATCCGGTACAACCACAATGGCCGACTCGCCCCTGACAGGACACCGGTGTTCGCAGAAACCACAGCCATTACACTTGGAGGCAATCACCACAGGTCTTCGATATCCCTCGACAGGTCGGAAAACGATGGCATTATAGGGGCAGATCTCATCACAGATCAGGCAGATCTTATTCTGAGCCCAGACCAGGCACATCTCTTTTCGCAGGATCGCCGTCCCTACTTTGGCATGTGTCTTTTCTTCAAGCGATAGGGAACGGATGGCCTGCGTCGGGCATACTTTGCCGCACACATTACAGTTCTGATCGCAGGGAGCGAGGCGCAAGGCCAGCTCCGGTGTCCAGAGGCCGGAGAGACCGGATTCCCAGAGGGAGGGCTGAAGCGTATTGGTGAGACAGGACTTCATACATTCCCCACAGCGGATACAGGTTCTTAAAAACTCATCCTCAGGAATCGCCCCCGGCGGACGAATCAGTTGCAGTTTGCTCTGCCTGAGGGTAAAGGGGGTCTGGGTGGCCAGAAAACCAACGGCCAGCCCTCCGGTCAGGGAATAGAGAAATCCCCTTCTCGAATAATTCAGGGCCGTATACTCTCCCCCCAGAGAAAGGGAGGCCGGAAATGTAATGGCATTCTGCGGGCAAACCTGAGCGCATGTCCTGCACTGAATACATTCAGGAAATGAGGTCTTTCTCGGATCCTCCGGGATCGCTCCCATGGGACAGTTCTTCTGGCACTTCAGACATTCGTTGCAATCCTCGTTAACCCTCCGCTTAAAAAGGCCCAGAGGAGAGATCAGGCTGAGCATTGCTCCGAGAGGGCACAGATATCTGCACCAGAAACGCGGGGAAAAATAGTTGAGGGCGATGATTCCGCCGAAGATGAGAAGGGTGATCAGAGACATATAGTAAACGGGTTGAGGGTAGTGGAGATGGGAGAGGCCGATCCATCCAAGGGTTTTGGACAAAGGACGGAGCAGGTCCAAAATGAGATTGAGGAGGGTAATGGTAATGGGATAGATGAAGAAAGTGTAAAATCGGGTGAGGAGGGCCATGGGATCCATCAAAAAGGCCAGGGAGAGGGATGCAATGGCAGCGCTGATGAAAATGATGAGAAGAAGATATTTCACCCTTCTGAAACGGGCCTCTGACTTCAATCCCGGCCGTTTTTTCCTCCAGAAGAAAAGGGAGTCTAAAAAGTCAATGGAGGCACCCATCGGGCAACCATAGGCACAGAAGAACCGACCGATCAAGAGCGTGGCTCCCAAAGTGACGAGAGACCAGAGAGCCCGTCCGATGATCTCCTTTGCCGCAAAGATGGCATTCAGCCCGAGGAGGGGATCGAGACGGAGATAGATATCCGCAAGAAGCCAGTCAGGAAGTTTATAAGTGGCAGAGACGAAGAGGGCGGAGAAAAGGAGAAGGGAGAGAGCCTGGATCCACGTCCTCATGCCTTCTCCTTAAAGATCTTGAGCTGTTCGATGTCAATCTTTCCGAGACCTCTCTGATGAGCAACCAGGAGATGCTCGACTTGACGGCCCTTAAAGTTCTGACCATACCATGGAACCACACTCACCCCGTAGGAGTCCACAGCCACTGGATCAACACCGGCAATGATCAGATTGGGTTTCTTCACCTCTCCCGGTCCACCCGGTCCTCCGGAGGTCAAGGCCCTTGAGGCATCGAGAATGGTAAGCTCGGGTTTGATAATGGTCGCCAGGTCCGAAAGGGCCTGGTTGATATTATACCGGGAATGGAAGCTTTCACGGTCCCAGATCAGCCCCATCAGGCCCTTGATGCCCAGACTGACACCCGTTGCCGAGTGGGATTTCGCAACAGGGATATTGATCAATATGGAATTGTCCAAAACCTCTTTGATGACCTCCACACTCTCCAGCACTTTTCCCCGGGGAATTTTGATTTCCCGATAGAACTTTCTTTCCTGAAGCGTTAAGACATGGACACCGGAGAGATTCTTGCAGGTTTCACGAATCCCTGCCCTTTCAAGACAAAGCTCCGCCCTCTGGAGGGTGTGATCCAAAACCAGAACTTGCTGGGCCCCTGCTTCGATACAGGCCTGAGCCACCGTTGCAACAACAAGCGGATGAGTGGTGGCCCCGAAGTCAGGAGTCCTCGCAAAGGACATATTGGGTTTGAGGATGACACGCTGCCCCTTTTTAACAAAGCGGGAGATCCCGCCCAAAGCTTCGAGGGCTTTCTTCGTGGCGGCAACAGGTTCCCCAGAGACGACGGCCAGATCATACTCCTCTTTTCCAACTGAGAAAGATGGCCTTCCGGAGATACTCAATGCCGTACCCGCGGCTGCCATTTTCAAAAATTTACGCCTCGTTATTCCCCGGTTGTTTTTATTCACAAATCGCCTCTTTTCCAAAACCTCATAATCCCCCCTTTAAAAAGGAGATGTAATTTCCCTTCCCATTAGTAAAGCTCCCCGCCCACAGGGCGGGGCTTTCGGGTTAAGGTAGTTTCATTAATATTGTCGGCTTTCATCCCCGCCTACAAGGCGGGGCATTCAGCCGACTTTCCCGTAAGGGGAGGCCAGGAGGGATTATTATACAACAAACTTCGCCGGAACATCCCTCAGGCGAACGATATCCCTGATCTTCGCCGAGACATTGAATCCTATCGAACATCTCACCGGACATTGGCCACAATCCTTGCAAACACTCACTGGCAAATCCAGAGATACGATCAGATCCTTGGCGAGAGCAAGATTCCGATAATCATAAGTATACATATACGCCCGCATCAAATCAGGGATCGGAAGTTTTTCCACACATTGTCCCAAACATTGCCTGCAGCCCTGACAGTACGACCCGGGGAGAGAGGCTTCTTTCTGCAACTCTATTTTTTCAGGCTCGGTGAGGGTAAGGTCTTCCATCACCGAAAGGTCAATCTCTATATGTTCGAAGGTGGTGAACCCGGTAATAACCGTATGGACGTTCGGATCTTGCAGAATCCACTTGAAGGATGCAGTGATCCCTTTTATGGTCGGCGGTTGCTGATAGCCACCCCGGACCGCCTTCATCGCGATAATTCCGATACCCGCCTGAGAGGCTTTCGCAATCGCATTTCTCACTTTCGCATAATGTTTCTGTTTGAAGTTATAGGATGTCAAAATGACATCGTAGGCTTTTGAATCGGTGGCGGCATGAATGACCTCCGGTTCGTTCCCATGAGTGGAGATCCCAGCGAATCGAATTTTTCCATCTTTCTTCGCCTTATCGAATGCCTTCAGTGCTGGTTCAAACAAAACCGATTCCTTCCTGGACACCCCGTGTAGATGAAGGATATCAACGTAATCGAGCCCCAGGCGTTTCAAACTGATATCCAGCCTCTTGAGAAACTCCTCAGTCGTTGCCCCTTCCGTGTATAAGCCTTTTATTCGATCCTGTGGGAGATTCACTTTGGTGGCAATGTAATAGGAATCTCTTGGCCGTCCCCTAATGACTTCTCCGATGGTCTGTTCATTCCGGCCCTGCATGTAACCATGGGCTGTGTCCAAAAGTAAAATACCCGAATCCAGGGCAGTCCGGATGAGATTGGGATTATCTGTCAGCATGACCCCCATATTGATCACCGGGAGTCTTAACCCCGTTTTCCCGAGAGTGCGATAAATAAACTTTCTCTCTTTTCCCTTGGCCTCAACAAATTTAACTCCTTGCTTCCCATCAACCGCCGGAAGAAAATATAATCCACCTAACCCGGCAAGCGTCTTTTTCACAAAATCTCTTCTATCAATCAACTTCTTCATAATCCCTTCTCCCGAAGCAAGGCTCAAAGAGCACCATGTATAGAGTATTTAAAACTTGATCTCACTGCAGTCAATTGTCACTTTCTCTTCTGTAATCCTTCTTCAAAGAGCTTCAGATATTTCGATCGAAGATCAGGATCATTAATATTTAATATACCCCATATATATTCCCCTTGCCAGTAAAGTTCAACTTCGCCATGATGAGGATCCGGAATGAGGTGACGTCCCTCTAAAATATTTTTCTCGGTTTTTCCTGTCTGTTCAAGATACTTCTGGATCGTATTTCGGCACTCATTTGGATCTCTGTCCTCAATGATGAAGAGTTTAAATTTCTTCCCGGCGATCTCGTAATCAGCCGTAAAGCTGGAATGCAGGAAAGAGTATCCCAGGAAGTTCTTGGCAATAAATTTTTCTGAATTCTTGACTTTCCCCTCTGCGGGGAAAGCACCCAATAGGGGAGGAAGTGTTCCCTTTTCTCCTAAATGATCCATGACTTTTTTAGCAAAGGTGAGTAGAACCTCCTGGTCTTCAGCTCCGGTATTATAACTGCCTATCTTCACATAATATGGACCAGCCAAAAAGTTAAGGACATTACTTTCAACATACCCCTGAGCACCAATATCAATATAGTTTGCATTAGGAAGACGTTCCTGACTGTAAATCCCAAAGGCATGGATTGGGGTTTTATGACGATACACATCAATTGTGACGGAAGCCTTCTTGTCATTTTGGTATTCCGCAACCTTCAATTCCTCAAAATCGTACATCAAATAGAGGTCCGCCGCTCCATTGATATATTCGTAAAGACTTTTTGGAATAAAAGTTTCAACCTCTCCGGTTTGCTTCCACCCAGCGATCTCAGGAAACTTAAAGTCCTTTGCTTCTGCTGCGATTGGAATCGATAAAAAAATAATTAAACCCAATATTAAGGAGGTGGTTTTTATCATTTTACGGGAAAGTCGGCTGAATGCCCCGCCTTGTAGGCGGGGATGAAAGCCGAC